>NZ_JBEOXF010000078.1:0-34526 GCF_040296405.1 Streptomyces sp. NPDC002133
AACGTCGACGCCGGAGAACTGCGCGCGATGCTCACCCGCTTCCCGCAATCGGCGCGCGGACGGGCCGTGATCAGCGCGAGGACCGCCCCCTCGGCATCGAGTGGCGAGCTATAGGCACCCTTTATACCCCTATTACTCGTGATCCCCTACCGGAGCCACGCGGAGCCGACTACGGTCCTTCCTGCACTACTTGAGATTCGCAAGTCAGGGAACCTGCACCAAAGGACCACACGTCATGCCCTGCAACGCCCTCGACTTCACCGGGCAGAAGGTCGTCGTCATCGGCGGTACCAGCGGTATGGGACCGATCGTCGCCCGCCGAGTCCTCGAGGGCGGCAGCGCCGTCGCCGGCGGTCGGACCGAGGCCGGCGCCATTCTGCGCATGTGCCCTCGTCGAGCATGGTGAGTCGCCCCGGCCCAGGGGTGGCCGACTTGCTGCTCCGGTGGCCGGTCGGACGGTAGGCGTTCCGTCGCAGCAGGCTTCGGTGCTCCGGAGAACGCGGTGCCAGTGTGGCCTCGTCAGGGCTGCGTCAATGCAGTTACGCCGTCCGTCAGCGCGCCCGCGACCAGGCGGCGACGCCTGTCACCGCTGGTCGGACCATCTACGCGAAGATGATCAGAATTGAATATGTGCTTAACGCAGCATTTTTTTGTCCATGTAGTTGATCGATCAGCTACCTCGATTGACCGAAGAGTTCACCATGAGAACTGACACCGCGACCGAGGCGGACACCGCCTTCGCGTCGCACCGCTCGACCGGCCGGGCACATCGCTCACAAGGAACCGGTCCGCTCTCCCATCGCGCAGGTAGATCCGTGCAGCAGCCCTTCAGTGGCGTGTCGATGGGCGCGGGCATTTTGCGACTCCTGGCGCCGCCTGTGCCGCAGCGCCTCACCCGATGCGCCGATCGCATCCGAACCGGCAACCACAGCACCGCTGTTGAGCTCGGGCGGCATCGTTGAAGTCTGCGATGCGCGCCCCCCTGACGCGGTCGGTCGCCGTGAAGCGGACGTTGCGTCACGCGGGCACGGGAGCGGCGGCGCTTGCCCTGCTGTACGCGGCCCTCATCGCGCTCTTCCCCGGTGACCGAACGCACCTGGGCCTGCTGGAGTTGGCGCACACTGTGTCACAGGTCCGGGCCATCGCCCCCTTGGCCCTGATGGCGCTGATCCTGCTCTGGCTGGCCCACCGGCATCCTGCGGTCTACGCACGCGCGGCCATCGCGTTGCTGCTGTCCGTCACGGCCGGTCTCGTCTTCGCCGAAGCCGTGTCCGTGCGCGGGCTGCCGACGCCCGAGGCGTCTGTCGTCCGTGACTACGTGGCGCTGCCCGGAGCCCTCGCGGGTTGGTACCTGCTGATGGGGCTGGCATTGGCCGCCGGCCTGCCAGCGGTGCGGGCAGGCGTCGCCGTGATGGTCATCGCTCTGTCCGCGGTCGCGATATCCGTCATGACCGCCGGGCACCAGATGCAGGGCGCGGCGTGGGCTGCGGGTGTGCCTCTTGTGGCGTGGTACGCCGCAGGACGTATCCAGCGGCCGGGGACACGCATGCGCGGGACCGCGGACGACTGGGAGCCCGAAGGCCGGCTCCTGCCGTTCCGGCCTCGTGACGAGGCGACGCCGCAGGAGCGGGCCACCGTCTCCGTCCCGCTGCGGAAGGCGGGCTGACGGCCTTGGACATCGATGGTTTCATCGAGGCGGCCGGATGGTGGTCCTACGCGGTCGTGTTCGTCGCGACAGCCAGTGAGACCAGCGCCTTCATCGGGGTGCTGGTCCCCGGGGAGACCATCATCCTCCTCGCGTCCGCCATCGCGGGCCGAGGCGACCTCAACGTCCTCGTCGTGGCCGCCGCCGCCGTGGCCGGGGGAATCACCGGCGACAACCTCGGCTATGCGCTGGGCCGTCGGTGCGCACGGCATCCCGGCAGACGGCGCTCACGCAGGGCAGACCGCCATCACCACCCGCACGGACACGCCCAGGCATTTCTGGTACGTCACGGTGGCGCGGCAGTGTTCATCGGCCGGTTCATCGGCTTCGTGCGGACCTTCCTTCCCTACGCCGCCGGCATGTCGGGCATGCCGTACCGCCGCTTTGTCGTCTACAGCACCGCCGCGTCGCTGGTCTGGGGCATCGGCAATGTGCTGCTCGGCTACTTCGCCGGGGCGGCCGCCGTCGAGTTCCTGCACTCGGCCGGCCCGATCGGCATCGTCGTGTTCGCCACCGTGGCCGTGGCGGCCTACGTCGTCGTTCGGCTCCGGAGACACCGCAGACGCCGACTCGTCGCGCCGACCCCGTCCCGGGTCGTGGCGTACGGCGAGGCCAAGCGGGCCTCCGATGCCTCCGATCAAGGGCCGGCACACGCTTTCACGCACTCACAGGAGTAATGACCCATGCCAATCGACGATCTCGAACTGGCGGTCGTACCGCTGGACGCCCCTGAGGCAGAGGACCCGAACCTCACCGGCGCCAAGGCCGCGAACTTGGCCCGCGCCGCGGTGGCGGGGCTGCCCGTGCTGCCCGGCTTCGTACTGGTGCCCTCGGAGCGGGCGCCCGAGGCCCCCACCGGACAGAAAGCGGTGCAGAACGCATGGCGCGCGCTGGCCGGCGCACACGGTTCCGCGCGTGCGGTCGTCGTGCGCTCCTCCTCCGTGTACGAGGACACCGAGTACTCCTCGATGGCGGGGCGCTTCGAGTCGGTGCTGGACGCGCGGGGCTGGCAGGAGTTCACCGCGGCGGTGTGGACCGTGCTCGGTTCCGCCCGGCAGGTACGGCCCTTGCGCCAGTCACCGGATGCCCTGCCGGGCGACGGGATGGCCGTGCTGGTCCAGCCCATGCTCAGGTCGACCGTAGGAGGCGTGATGTTCGGCGCCGACCCGGTCGAGGGACGTACCGACCGCATCCTCATCAGCGCGGTACGCGGCGGCCCGGACCAGCTGGTCGACGGCAGCACTCAAGGAGTGCGCTACCAGCTCACCCGGCGGGGCCGGCTCGTGCGGGCGGAACCGGCCGATGCCCGCGACGAAGGGCTGCTCCCGCACCGGCGGACCGCACGTCTGGTGGCACTGGCCAAGAAGACCGAGCGGGTCTTCGGCAGCCCGCAGGACATGGAGTTCGGGTTCGACGCCGAGGAGCGACTGTGGCTTTTCCAGGCTCGGCCCATCACGGCCATGGCCGCGCGCCCGCCGCGCGGCGCCCGCCTGCTGGGCCCGGGCCCGGTCGCCGAAACCCTCCCTTCCGTCCTCCAGCCGCTGGAGGAGGACCTGTGGGTGACAACGATGTCCCACGGGCTGACCGTGGCCCTGGACGTCGCCGGAGCGGCATCCCGGCGCCGGCTGCGCAAGGTGCCCGTGGTGACCACCGTGCAGGGCCGTGCCGTGGCCGATCTGCGACTGCTGGGCGCGGCACGCCCCCGCCATCCGTTCCTCGAGCGCCTCAATCCCGCGCCGGGCGCACGCCGCGCCGCGGCGGCCTGGCGGGTGGGCAGGCTGCGCAGCGCTCTGCCGCTGCTGGCGCTCGACCTGATGGCGGACGTGGACCGCGCACTGGCCGGCTTCCCGCCGCCGCGGGAGATGCTCGGCGGGCAGTTGCTGGACGCGGTCGGCTGGGGCCGCACGGTGCTGTCGGCCCTGCACGCCCAGGAATCGCTCGCCGGTGCGCTGCTCGACGGGGGAAGCGGCTCCACTGCCGCGGGAGAAGCGCTTGCGGAGCTGGCCGAGGGCCGCGCCCGGGGACTGCAGGATGCGGAACTGATCGAACGTCACCCTGTTCTGCTGGCGCTGCTGCCGCCTGCGCTGGCCGACCGACCGCCCCTGCCTGCGCCGATCGGGCCGACCGCGTTGCCGCGGGGTGCGGGGGCGCTGCCGGTGCGTGAGGGGCTGCGGCTGCGCGTCCGCTGGGTGCAGGAGATGCAGGCCCAAATGGTGAGGGAACTGGCCCGCCGGCTCGGCGCGGGTGCCTGCGAACTCGGCCTGTCCCGCCTGGCGTTGCTGCGGTGGGAGGAACTCGTGCGGGTGGCACGGGGCGACGGGCTTCCGGCCGGCTTCGCCGAGCGGGTGCCGCGTACGGACGCCGGTGTGCTGCCGGACGAGTTCCGTCTGGCGGCCGGCGTTCCTGTGGCCGAGCCCAAGTCCGGTCTCCGTACGCCGGGGCAGGGGTCGGGCGGCGGTTTCGGCACCGGCACGGCCTGGGACGGCCACGGCGAGCGCCCCGACCACCCGGTGCTGGTGGTCCGCTTCCTGGATCCCCGACTGGCTCCCCTGCTCCCGGATCTGGCCGGGCTCGTGGCGGAGACCGGCAGCCCCCTGTCCCATCTGGCTCTCCTCGCTCGCGAATACCGCGTTCCCACCGCGGTCGGCGTACCGGGAGCGACCGAGCGCTTCCCCACTGGCACGCCCCTGGCCGTCGACGGCGCGACCGGCGCGGTGACCGTGCGCGACCTTCCCCTTTCAACGTCCCTCGCCGTTCCGGCACGACAGGAGGCAGCAGCGTGACGGCCATCCGCTTCGCCGGTTACTCCGCTGGCGGAATGTCCGCCGCCTATGCCGGCTACTACACGGTGCTCTACCTGACCAGATGGGAATGGCAGCGGGCCCTGATCTCCGCGGTCCTGCTCGTCATCGTCGAGGTCTTCCTCGCCACCGTCCTGCTGCTCACCCGTTTCGCCCGGCTGGAGAACCGGCTGGAGGAGTCCGAGGCCCGCGCGGAGGATGTGCGCAGCCGACTGGAGCAGACCAGGACGCCCGCTCGAAACCGCTTCGCCTGGCTCGCCTCCACCGATCCGGATGCGCTGAACGGCACGCAACGCACCTTCGTCTTCGTGCCCGTGCTGATGGTCGCGGGCGCGGTCCTGTCCGGAATCGCGATGGTCATCCAGAAGATCGCCGGCGCGAGCGCCGGGCCGGGCGCGGAGCGCCGGCTGGCCGCACGTCTGACGGCCCTGACGGCACCACCGGTCAACGAAGCGGTCTCGCTGGTGGAGCGCCCGGCCGTGGCCCCCGCCCGTCCGGGACGCAGAGCGCTCACCGTGGCGGTGGCCGCGGCGAGTCTGCCCGTCACCGTGGTCCTGTGGTCCGCACTCGCTGACGCGACCCAGACCCGCCCCGAGCGCACGCCCGACGCATCACATACGACCCTGGTCTTCGAGATCGAGACCCACGGGGAGCAGGACTCCGAAGTCGTTCAGCTCGCTGCCAACGACCTCTGGGAGACCTGCCGCCGCTCCACAGCCGCCCGGAACGACAACGCCGGCCTCCAGCGGATGGGCGAGCGCCTCTTCGCCGGCGTCGTCAGCCCCGCGCTGCCCCCGCACGACCTCATGCGCCTGCGCGGCTGCATCCAGGACGCGAACACACACCGTACGAGCGCCGTCGTACTGGACTGACCCGCGACACACAACCTGGTTTCCACTTACCCATTTGGAGAACCATATGAAAATACTCGCTTTGCGCAGCCGCTCATTCCGGATCTGCGTCGCAGCCGAGCGCCGAGAGCTGAGGAGCAGATGGCCAGGGGGCGACTCAGACAGTGCGCCGTCGTCGCCGGCGCGGGGCCGCATCGGCGACAAGCCCGGCGCCCTCACCGATGTCGTGCCCCCCGGCGTAATCCTTACTGACGCGCTCGCGTCGACCACGATGGAGTTCCGGGAGCAGGTCCCCGCGTTGGTGCGCTCGTGGCGGTTGGACCGTACCGAGGACGTCGCCGCGATGCTGGCCTTGCTCTTCTCCGGCGGTGGCGGCTACGGCAACGGGACAGTCCCCGCTGCTGAACGGCCTCGGCAGCACGTCACCTGAGCCCAAGGCCGGGGAGGGCGCGGCCGACAACCGGGCCCCTCCCTGATGCCACGCTCCCCGCACATCCCCACGACCGTGCGACCTCCCCTTCATGAGCAGCGAAGAACCCACCCTGGGAAAGGAAGTCATGGCTACATACATCACCGACATTCAGGCCGACCACTCCTGGCCGGCGAGTTTCCTCCCCGGCCCGGGCACCGGCCGGCATCGGGGCCCGCGCGCCGAGGACGATCGCTGCACGCCCGCAAGCGACACCGCTGCAAGGCGCGGCCGTCACCGCAGAACCGCTCCCGGCCCCCCGATTCAGCCGACGGAAGTCCTCCACAGCCACAGCCACGAACCCGCACAACCGCACACCCCGGACGAAGGCGCGCGCTCCGGTTGGCAGCACCACATTGCCGTTGGCCTCGCAGCAGCCGAGACTTCCCCACGGCACGAGGAAGCACCAAGTGCATGCGTCGGCGTACTTGAGATAGTGGCTCTGGCAAGATTTTCGTAGCCGGAGATCATCTCGGTGCGACGGTGGGCCGGTCCGCGTAGCGACGGCGTTGGTGGGCGATCAGAACGACCGCGCCCCCGGTCCCATCGCGAGCATGGCCATCCATGCCTGCGCAGCGGGTGACCAGTTGGTGAGTCGTGAAGTCGCGCAGCTCCTAACGGAGCGCGGGGTCGGCGGACGCGAGCATGACGAGTCGCCCCGACCCGGGCGGCAGACCCGCTGCTGCTGCGGCCGGTCGGACTGCAGGCTGTCCGTCGCTTGCTTCGTGCTGCCCCTTCCCGAAGGGCGCGGTACTAGTACGGCCTCGTCAAGGGCTGCCTCAAGGCAGTTGCGCACCTCGCCGGTGCACACGCGGCCAGTCAGCGACGCCGGCCACTGCCGCCCGTGCCACCCGTGAAAGCAACCACATCACATCCCCATACATGCTTGACTTGACAACTACTGCGACACATGTGGCTGATCCATCAACTACAGCAACCAACCGAGGCGTCGGACGTTCCCCCTCATGCGGACACCGAGTACTTGTCGATGGCGGAGCACTCCGAGTCGGTGCCAAACGCACGGGGACGGCAGGAGTTCACCGCTGCTGTGCGTACCGTACTCGCTTCCACCTGGCAGGTCCGGCCCCAGCGGCAGTCCCCGTTCGCCCTGCCGGGAGACGGGATGACCGTGCTCGTCCACGACCGTCCTACCTCCACGTCATGAGCAGCGAACAACCCACCCTGGGCCGAACAACGGAAGCGAGGCGAGAGCGATGAGTGGGAGCAAACCGTGGAGTCGACGGTCGCAGATCGTCGGCCGCATCGAGGACGTGCGCCGGGTGTGCGCGTTCTTCGAGGACGCCTCCGGGCGGGGCCGCGGCTTGCACGTGGTCGGCGAGGCCGGCGTCGGCAAGACCACACTGCTCGACGCGGTCGCCGAGGCGGTGAGGGCGTCCGGCACGCGGGTACTGCGCGCCGACGGCGTCGAGTTCGAGGCGGACATCTCGTTCGCCGGGCTGCATCAGATCCTGATGCCGGTGCTGGACGACGTCGAGGACCTGCCGTCCGAGTACCGCCAAGCACTCCTGGTCGCACTCGGCTTCGGCACCGGTCCTGCTCCCGACCGGCTTCTCCTGGTCAACGCCACCCTGGCCCTGCTGCGGCAGACAGCGGACCAGGCTCCGCTCCTGCTGATCGTCGACGACCTGCCGTGGCTGGACCGGGCCAGCGCCGTGGTCCTCAAACTCGCCGCCCGCCGTCTGTCCGGCAGCCGGATCGGCTTCCTGGCAGCCTCCCGGACCGGCGGGGAGAACATGTTCGAGGGCAGCGGCCTGTACGAGATCGACCTGGCACCGCTCGACGACGACTCGGCGCACCTGCTGCTCGCGACCCGCCACCCGGGGCTGGCCGCCCAGGTCCGGGCACGGGTGGTCGCCGAGGCCCGCGGCAATCCGCTGGCCCTGACGGAACTGCCGGAAGAACTCACCGGACCACAGCGGACCGCTCAGGAGGAACTGCCGGCGGCGCTGCCGCTGGGCGAACGCCTGCGTGCCCTGTTCGTCACACGCGTCGCCGTCCTCGCCGAGGCCGCACGCCGGCTGCTGTTGCTGGCCGCGCTGGACGGCACCGGCGATCTCGCAGTCCTGCACCGCGCCGCCGGGCAGGACACCGCCGTCCTGACGAACCTCGCCACCGCCGAGCGTGAGCGCCTGGTGCGGATGGACACCGCCGCCCGGCGCCTGACGTTCCGTCACCCGCTGATCCGGTCGGCGGTCGTGGCGGCCTCCACCCCGGCCGAGCGCCGTGCCGCGCACCTGACGCTGGCCGAGGCACTCGCCGACCGGCCGGAGCGCCGGGCCTGGCACCTGGCCGAGGCGGCGATCGAGCCGGACGAACAGGTGGCCCAGCTACTCCAGGACGCCGGGCACTCGGCACTGCGGCGCGGTGACGCGGCCGGCGCGGTCACCGCGCTGCTGCGGGCCGCCGATCTGAGTCCTTGGGGCGGCGACCGCAGCCAGCGGCTGGCCGAGGCGGCCTACCTCAGCGCGGAGACGACCGGCGACATCGCGGGCGCGACGGAACTGCTGCAGCGCGCGCAGCACCCCGATCCCATCAGAGGCGCCGCCCTGTACGCGGCTGCCGCCGCGGTGTACGTCCTCGTCAACACCGAAGCCGACCTCAACACCGCGCACCAGCTGCTGGTCGACGCGATCGAAGCGGCCGGACCGGAATACGATGCCGGTGACCGGGCTCTTGTCGAGGCGCTGCACACCTTGCAGCTGGTCTGCTGGTGGAGCGGTCGCGAGGAGCTGTGGGCGCCGTTCGTCGAGACGGTGGGCCGGCTGAAGCCGGCCCCGCCGCCGGTGCTGGCGCTGGCCGCACGGACGTTCCCCGACCCGGCGCGCACTGGCGTGGCGGCCCTGCCCGGCCTCGACGAGGTCCGTGAGGTGCTGCGCCGGACACCTGATCCGACGGTGCTGGTCCGCGGCGCGATGGCGACGGTCTATCTCGACCGGGTCGGCGAACTGCGCGACCGGCTGTGGGAGTTGGTCCGTCGGGGCCGTGACGGCAGCGGACAGGTCCGCCGGCATCTCGGGGCGCTGATGAACCTGTGTATGGAGGACTTCCTGACCGGCGAATGGCAGGAGGCACAGGAACTGGCCGACGAGGGAGCAAGGTTGTGCGACGCCGGGTATCCCTTCTTCGCCTGGTATTTCCAGTACAACCAGGTGCTGCTGCACGGGGCACGAGGGGAGACGGAAGCGGGGGAGGCCCTAGCCGAACGGATGGTGCGCTGGGGGACGCGCCGCGGCGTCGGCACGGCCGCGGCCTTCGCCCACCAGGCGCGGACCCTGGTCTGCCTCGGCGGCGGCGACTACGAGGCCGCCTACCGCCACGCGACCGCCCTCACTCCGGCCGGGAGTGTGGCTCCGTACGTGGCGCACGCGCTGTGGGGCGCCTACGACCTGGTCGAGGCGGCCGTGCGCACCGGCCGGTACACGGAGGCCGCCGCGCACGTGGCGGCCCTGCGCGAGCTGGGGATCGCTCGGCTGTCCGACCGGTACGCGATGCTCGTCTCGGGCGCAGCCGGCCTGTGCGCCCCGGACGAGGAGGCGGTCGCGCACTTCGAGCACGCGCTGGCGGTGCCGGGCGCGGACCGCTGGGTCTTCGAGGCGGCGCGGATCCGTCTGGCCCTCGGTGAGCGGCTGCGGCGTACCGGCGCCAAGGGCCCGGCCCGCGAGCCGCTGACCGCCGCCTTGGACGCCTTCTCCCGGCTGGGGGCCGCACCGTGGGCGGAGCGGGCCCGCAAGGAGCTGCGCGCGGCCGGCCGGGCGACCCGGCCCCGGACCACATCGTCCCTGCTGACGCCGCAGGAGCTGGAGATCGCGGACCTGGCGGCGTCCGGCCTGAGCAACAAGCAGATCGGGGAGCGGCTCTACCTATCGCACCGGACCGTCGGCTCTCACCTGTACAAGACGTATCCGAAACTCGGGATCACCACGCGGGCGGCCCTGCGCGACGCGCTGGCCGCGATGGACGAAGTGGCCTGAGCCCCGCGTCGGGTACGTGCGCTCTGCGTGCCTCAGGTCCTGCCGAGCTCACCGACGTTGCCGAAGACACTGTCCGGGCCCGGTTCCGGGGCGAGGACCACGGCGGTTCGGCTTGCGTGGGAGACGGCATCGCTGACGCGCGGGCTGAAGAAGGCGCCGAACTGATGCGGACTGAGCACGACAAGTTCCGCGCCGGCCTCCTCGGCGGCCTGGGAGATGACATCGGGTACTTGCCCGGCCAGGGCGTGGACGGTCCCGCCGTGGGCTCCGGCTTCCAGCCCGCGGTTGGCCCCGAGTGCTTCCTCGAGTCGGCGTGCGGTCGGCTTCTGCGGGAAGGCCGGCATCGGCCCGGTGCTCGAGGCGGGGACGTGCAGCATGGTGTCCGGGTGCCTCGCTGTGCGCCGCGGGGACGGTACATCCGTCCCCGCGGCGTCAACAGGCCGTCGAGTCCTCCGTCAGTGCATCAACGCCGAGTGACCGCCCTGCCGTCACACCAGACCCTTGAACTCCACGAACTTCGGGTCCCGCTTGAGTGCCGCCCACTCCTCCTTGTAGGGCACCCACAGTTCGCGGGCGGCATCGGAAACGGGCGACTTCCAGTCCCGGAAGAACTCGGCCATCATGGCGGTCGTCGTCATCGGCACAGCGCCCGCCTGGATGAGCCTGAGCATCGCGGTGTCGTGAATCTCCTTGGTCGCGTCACCCACCGCGTCAGCGACGATCGCCACCTCGTAGCCATCGGCCATCGCGTCGACCGCCGGGTAGGCCAGGCACACCGACGTGACGAGGCCCCCCATCACCAGCTTCTTGCGGCCGGTCGCCTTGACCGCCTCCACGAAGCCGGCATCCTCCCAGGCATTCATCTGGGATCGGTCGATCTCCTCGACATCCGGCAGCTCCGCCCGGAGCGACGAGATGGTGGGCGTGTTGACGCCCATCTCGACGCCGACCGTGCTGAGCACCACCGGGATACCGATGGCCTTTGCGAACTTTGCCAGGTAACGGGTGTTGAGCTCGATGACCCTTCGGTCCTGCTCGAAGATCAGGTCGAGTACACCGTCCTGATAGTCGATCAGCACCAGCGCGCACTCCGACATATCCCATATGGGTGACTTCTTCGCGGTCATCTCTTTGCCTTTCATGGGGCTTGCTTGCGATGACGAGTCTTGCTGCGGCGACGTGTGCGCCACATCTGTCGCGCGACTGACGTTTGACACACGCGTTCGGCACGGTCATTCGACGGTCGTGACGAGCGAAGGGCATATCGCGGAAATCCGGGCCGGCCATGAAGCGCCGGTGAACCGCCGACTTATATGGCAGGAGCAGTACGTGGCCGGAGCGGTCGTCCGTAGCGTGCTGTAGGGCGCCGGCTGGGCTGACTCGTGAACCGCTTGCCGACCCATGGCCCTCCCGGGGTGTGTTGCCCATCTGAGGTTCCCGACTTGTATTGGCCGTAGCGGTGCGCGGTCGGGTTGGCCGCTCGTAGCGTTCCGTAGGACGCCGGGTTGGATGGCTCGTGAGGTTCCTGCCGCCCCTCGGGGCTGGCCCGCTCGGGGTGTGCCGCCAGCCCGGTGTCCGGCCACGGTCTGACTCAACAGAGGCGTGTCCCGACCAGCGGTTCCCGAAGTCGGCGTGTCGGCCGTGGACGTCCTGTCATCCGGCCGTGAGGAACGAAATCCCGTGATACTGCTTGGTGTTGACCCGCACAAGTCCACTCACACCGCTACCGCCGTCGACCCTGTCTCGAATCAGCAGGCCGGTTCGCTGAGGATCGAGGCGAACCTGGCGGAGTACCGGCGTCTCTTGACCTGGGGCCGCCGCTGGCCGCAGCGCAGGTGGGTGGTGGAGAACGCCAACGGGCTCGGCCGCCACCTGGCCCAGTGGCTCGTCGCCCGCGGCGAGACCGTCGTCGATGTACCCGCCTCGGCGACCAGCCGCGTCCGCCGGCTCACCCGTGGCGGAGGCCGCAAGAACGACCGGATCGACGCTGCCGCCGCGGCCACGGCCCACATCCACGGAGACGGGCGTGAGGTGAACGTGGACGACCACAACACGGCGCTGGCCCTGCTCGACGAACGACGCGTCAACCTCGCCCAGGCCCGGGTCCGCACCGTCAACCAGCTGCACGCTGTGCTGCGTGATCTGCTGCCCGGCGGTGCTCCGCCTCAGCTGTCGGCGGACCAGGCCGCCGCGCTGCTGCGCACGGTCCGCGCCGCCGGCGACGTCGAAAAGGTCCGCAAGGACCTTGCCCGCGACCTGGTCACGGAGATCCGGGCGCTGGACAAACGACTGGCGGAGAACGCCGTACGCATGGAGGAACTGGTCGCGTCCTCGGGCACCACGCTGATGAACACGCCCGGCGTCGGGCCGGTGCTGGCGGCACGGCTCGTCGGACGCGTCGGACGAGCCAGCCGCTTCGCCACCGCTGCCGCGTTCGCGAACTACACCGGCGTCGCTCCGGTCGAGATCGCCAGCGCGGACAAGGCACGCCACCGGCTCTCACGCTCCGGCGACCGCCAGCTCAACTCCGTCCTCCACACCGTCGCCGTCACTCAGATCAGGATGCCGAACTCCCCAGGACATGCCTACTACCAGCGGAAACTCTCCGAAGGAAAGACACCCCGGGAAGCCAAGCGCTGCCTGAAGCGCCGTCTCGCCGACCACGTATGGCGCATCATGATCGCCGACGAACGCAGGTCCAAACACCCGCTGCCTCAGGCGACTTGACAAGACACAGAGGCACCCCGAGATGCGGGGATGGGTGACAGAGGGTCAGATGGGTCTCAGGAGAGGAGCCCAGACGATGCCTGCGCCGAGGAAGTACCCGCTGGAGTTGCGTGAGCGTGCGGTCCGGATGTACCGGACTGCCGAGCCGAAGCCCGTGATCCGCCGCATGGCCGAGGAACTCGGTGTGCACCATGAGGCCCTGCGTAACTGGATCCGTCAGGCCGAGGCCGACGCCGGCGTACGAGGCGACATGCTCACCACCGCCGAGCGTGAGGAGCTGACCGCCCTGCGGAAGGAGAATGCCCAGCTCAAGCGGGCGAACGAGGTCCTGCGGACAGCGTCGGCTTTTTTCACGGCCCAGCTCGACCCAACCCGGCCCAGGTGACCGCGCTCGTCGATGAGCACCCGCACCTGGGGGTCGAGCCCGTACTCCGGGAACTTTCCATCCCCTCCACCACCTACTACCGCTGGCGTCAGGCCGAGAGGGAACCGTGTGAGCGGCGCCGCCGGGACGCGGAGCTGACCGGACGGATCCGTCAGGTCCACGCCGACTCCGGCGGGATCTACGGCTCCCCCCGCGTGCACGCCGTCCTCAAGCGTGAGGGCGTGGCAGTCGGCCGCAAGCGTGTCGAACGGCTCATGCGCCAGGCCGGCCTGGCCGGGATCAGCCCCCGCCGCGGCAAGGGCTTCACCCGCCGGGCCCGCGAGCAGCTCCAGGAGCTCATCTCCCTCGTCGAAAGCCGTTCGGCCATCCGCGACACCCTCGCCAACCCCGTCCACGTCCGCACCACACTCGCCTGATCAACCGGCCCCACCAAAGAAAACGACGACGGCCCCGCCCGTTGGTCCCCGGGGAACCCCTTCCGGGTGTGCGCCGCGTCGAGGGCAACGCAACATGGAGGAACGGCCGTAGAGGGTGGGCCCCGCCGAGGCGAGCCGAGCTGCCGGAGACCGGTTGCATCGGCATCGGCCCCGAGGCCACACGCGTCCGGGCCAAATCCTGAACCGTGAAGTGTATGCGGTAAACCATGTCGGTACGGGGCTCCCTTGATCGGACGGTGTCGTTGCGGTTTCAATGGGTGGTCGTGGCTGGTTGGGCGGTGCTGACGTCTACCGCCGCTGGAGCAGATGGGGCTGGTGCGTCTCGACCATCACGCAAGCAGCGGCACGCGGTTGGCACGAGAGCAACCGAGAAGCCTTTTGGTCGCCGCTGCGCTTGACGAGGGCGAGAGAGCGGTGAAGCAGTATCCGATGAGGCTGCTGGTGCCCGGCGCCGTTGGCACAGACCTCCGTCGCCCCTGGGAACGGCCCGCCGAGCCCCGCCGCCTCACCTCCGCCGGGGTCCGCCGGGGTCCGCCGAGGGTTCCGGCACCTCCGCGCGAAGACCACGAGGCTGTCGCAGGACGTCTGTCCGGTGAACGTCAAGGGCAGTTCTTGGGTGTGTGGTTGATCAGCTTGTTGAGGTTGTGGACCGTGCCCAGGAGCTTGATCTCGGTGTCCACGGCCTGGCGGCCGCGGTAGTTGAGGTGGCGTCCGAAGCGCTGGAAGAGCTGGGCGAATCCGGACTCGACCAGGGCACTGCGTTGACGGTACTGGGCCCTTCCGGTTGGCGTGGCCAGGCGAGCCGCCATGGTGTGCTGGCCGGCGGGTGCCTGCTGACGTCTGGCGGGGAAGCCTGCCTGATGGGCTTCGTCAGATGCCGAGGATTAGCCGGGAGTCGGGATCGCTCAGGCAGGCCCGGGACTCCGGGGAGGGGACCGGCCGTGGTGTGTGGGCCCGTTCCAGCCGGGCCCGTACCTCTCCAGTCGGACTCGCTGCCGCACGAGGACGGTCTTGTGTTCCGTCGAGACCGGCGGCCGTCCGTTGGCTCCACGGCGGCCTGCCGCCCGGTCTTCTCGTGCCCGGTCTTCGTACTTCTTCAGTTTCTCCTGGTGGGCCGCGGTCTCGGTGGCCAGGCGCGGGCCACCATCCGCTCGGCAGCTTCGACCTTGATCCGGATCTCGGTGGGCGAGGACATGGTCCGTTCATGCAGTCTGTCCCTGGCCAGGTGGGCTCGGGTGAGCCGATCGCACAGCCGGGACAGGCGAGGCCAGTCGTCACGGACGTCCTCACCGTCGCCCCGTCCCGAGTCGTCGGCCTCGACGCTCCGCGCGTGGTCGAGGGCATCCTCCAGCACCGCGTGGATCTCGTTCTCACATCGGGAGATGGTCTCCTCCAGACGTTGTAACCGCTGGTTGGCGTCTCGTGATGCGTTCACCTCCATCGGCGAACCGTCCACGGAAACCGCCGATAGATCCACCAGGCCGTGTCGGCCGCACAGCGACATTGCTAAAGGAAGGGACGGAATCCCGAGGCCATCAGTGGGGCGATACACCCCTGGGGGAACTTGTGATGCCCGCCGTCAGGCAGGAACCCGGACCGCTGTCCCGCGAGTCCCCGCTCAATGACGCACCTTCGCGCGCTGAAATGGATCATCAATGGCCTCAGCCGGCGGAAGGGGCTCCACGGGGGTGAGGGTCAGCACCTCCATCACGAGTTCTAGGTAGCGGTTCCATCCTTCGCTGTGCTGGCTGAACGTGGGCAGTACGCTCAGGAGCATGAGGAGGAGGCGCAATGTATCGTTCTCTGGATCAAGGTCAGGGCGCAGGAAACCCTGCTCCTGGCCGCGCCGGATCAATCGGCTTACCGGGTCGAGAAACGACTGTGCTAGTTCCAGTGTCATCCCCATCGGGGGAGAAATCCGCTCATGAGCGGCCGTCCTCATAGCCGCCTCAAAAGCAATGCGCAGCCCGGTGCGCGGGTCCGCTTCGCCCTCTGCCCTTGTCAGGGCCGGAGCGATATCCGTCGCGAAAATATCCCAGATAACGGCTCGCACCAGGTCGTCCCGAGTCGGGAATCGGCGATAAAGAGTGGCGATTCCGAGACCTGCCGCCCGGGCGATATCGTCTGCGGAAGCGTGCGGGTTCTCCCTAAGCACCGCGCGACCGGCATCAAGAATGCGCCGAGCGTTCCGGGATGCGTCACGGCGCAGCGTCGGCTGCTTTACCCCAGGGATATTTGACGAATCATTTAGCCCAGACATGACTGCCAGATTAGCAGAGTGCCACACCAAAGCCGCGGCCTCGGCGCCGCCGCTCCCCTGACTGAGAACGGGGCGGGGAGGAACTGTGCGCCGGGGCCGCCGCCTTGAGGCACCCGTGCTGAGGCAGGGTGTCAGTACCGGAAATTGCGCGGCAGGTTGGCCTCGCTGCGCAGCACCTCACCGCCGGGGGAGCCGACTGCCTGAGCCGCCTGCGCCGTAACTACAATCGGCCACTGCGTCTCCAGCATGACCATCATCCCCTCGGACTTCTCCGGCACGAGGTCGGCCTGAGTGGCAGCCTCCCAGACGGGCTCTCCCATCCCGTGCGCGGTCATCATGTTGGTCAGCGTGCTTATGCCCTGCCGGTAGCCGCCCGGATTCGGCGCCTCCTCGATCACGCCGACCCACTCGGTGCTCACGTTGCGGTGGTACCACGGGGGCCGGAAGGTGTTCTCTGCAACCGACCATACGGAAGGCACGATGAGGAAGTCGATGTTGGGCAGGCCCGGTGTGCTGGTCACCGAGGTGAGCGCCGTCAGCATCGAAGGATCCGGGTGGTCGAAGCTGATCGTGCCCAGGGCCTGGAAGTCATGGAGCTTGTAGACGTAGGGGACGCTGTTCCCGTGCCAAGCCACGACGTCCAGCGGAGAGTGGTCGTAGGTGGCGCTCCAGAGATTTCCGGCAACCTTGTGGATCACCTCGAACGGCCGCTCTTCATCGTCATAGGCAGCAACGGCGGCACGGAAATCGCGGGCGTTCGCCAGTCCTGTGGCGCCGATGAGGCCGAGTTCCGGGAGGGCGAACGGAGTGCCGAAGTTCTCGCATACGTACCCGCGGACGAACGACGGGGCGTCTTCCTGACCGTCGGCACCCAGGATCTCGACGCGGAACTTGATGCCACGGGGTATCAGGGCGACCGAGCCGGGCTCCACGCTGAGCAGACCGAGTTCGGTATGGATGAGCAGACCGCCCAACTCGGGCACGATCAGCAATTCTCCGTCAGCATTGCTGAACACGCGATCGGTCATGGACGTGTCGGCCGTGTAGAGGTGGATCGCCATGCCGCTACGCAGGGCGGGATCACCGTTGCCGCCCAAAGTCCACAGCCCCGAGACGAAATCGGTTCCCGGCGCAGGCGCCGGCCTCGGCTCCCAGAACAGCAGCCTCGGCTCTACGGGAACCTCCGTGAACGGCGGCGTGAGCAGCGTCGGGTGATCGACACGCTTGAAAGGCGGGTGCACGATCGACGGACGGATGCGGTAGAGCCAGGTCCGGCGCGTGATCGGCCGGAGTTCGGTGAATGCCGTGCCGGACAGTAGCTCCGTGTACAAGCCGTGTGCAGGGCGCTGAGGGTTGTTGCGTCCCTCCGGCAGCGTCCCCGCCAGGGCCTCACTGCTGTGCTCGTTACCGAAACCGGTGGAGTAGCTCAGCGAGGCCGCCCTCTTGCGGGCCCGTTCCCGCACCTGAGCCTCTGCCTTGATCCCCTCAGGGGTGATCGTCATTTCCAGATCCTTCCGCGTTGAACTTTGCCCGATACGTCCCGCCGTGCGGGCGTTGTGATGTTCATGGCACGCGCAGTCGTAGATCAAGTCGCCGACCCGCCGGGTGACCCGACACGCAAACTGATACTGGTCTATCACTTGCTTCATCGAAGTGCAACTGATATACATCTATCAGATGCAAGGGCCCGTGGCCTGGCCGTCGAAGGAGACTAGTTGGTCTTCCGAAACAGGAGCCGCTTTGCGGGATACGCACACGAGGCGGGCAGCCGAATGCCGTGCGCCACCTCAAGTGGCTCTCCGCCTCAGGCCATCGAATTGTCCTGAATTAATCGTGCACACGAGGTGACAGGTCGGCAGGGGAAGTGTTCCCTCCTGTCAATCCTGGCATTCGACGGAGGCGTTGGACGGAATGGATAACATGCGCATTGCAGTGCTTGACGATTACCAGCGCACGGCAAGGAAGTTTGCCGACTGGGATTCCCTTAGCGCCCACGTGGAGGTATTCCACGGGCCTCTTCCTGACGCGGACAAAGTTGTAGCGCAACTAGCCGATTTCGATGTTGTGGTGGCGATGCGAGAGCGTACGCCGTTCCCGGCCGATGTACTACGGCAACTCAGCCGGCTGAAGCTGCTCGTCACCACCGGGATGGGAAACGCCGCCATTGACATCCCAGCCGCCAACGCGCAGGGCATCGTGGTGTGCGGTACGGACTACCCCCGTTTCTCGGCCGCGCCTGAGCTCACCTGGGCTCTGATCCTCGCTGCGGCCAAGAACATTCCCGGCGAGACGCAACTGGTACGCGAAGGCGGGTGGCAACTGGGCGTCGGCTCCGACCTGGAGGGCAAGACGCTCGGTTTGCTGGGACTCGGCAGGATCGGATCCAGGGTGGCCCGGGTGGGCCGGGCATTCGGCATGAAGACCATCGCCTGGAGCCAGAACCTCACAGCCGAGAAGGCCGCGGAACACGGTGTGACCGCCGTGTCCAAGCATGAGCTGTTCACCAGCTCCGACGTGCTGTCGATCCACCTGCTTCTCAGCGACCGCACCCGCGGCCTCGTCGGAGCGGCCGAAATTTCCTCCATGAAGCCGACGGCGCTACTGGTCAACACCTCGCGAGGCCCCATCGTGGACGAAGGCGCACTGGTCGCCGCCCTGCAGGCGCGACGGATCGGCGGTGCAGCGCTCGACGTGTTCGATATCGAGCCCTTGCCGGCGCACCACGTACTGCGAAGCCTGGACAACGCTGTCGTCACCCCGCACATCGGCTACGTGACGGAAGGCAACTACGAGACGTTCTACAAAGAGGCTGTCGAGGACATCGCAGCGTTTGCCGCCGGCACGCCGATCCGCGTCCTCAAGTAAGTAACACGCCCTCCATCCGCCGCGGTCGGACAACCCGGCGCTCCCCACCCTGTCAGACGACAGAAACACCCACCGATTTCGACCACAGAAAGGTCCTTCCATGAGCGACAGGCATGAAATCACCGAGCTTCTTGCACGATATGGGCAGGCGCTCGAAGAACGTGACGGGGAGGCCCTCGCGGCACTGTTCGCCCCGGATGGGGAATTCCAGATTTTCAGTCGGTATGGCCGAGACGACTACGTCGCACACGGTGCGGATGTGATCGGCCGGGCCAGTATCCGCGCCATGATGCAGAACAGCTCCCTGCCTGCCGGGCGCGGCATGCATTATCTGACTTCCGACCACATCGTGGAAATCGCCGGGGACACGGCGCGGATGCGCGCTCAGTTTGTGGTGGTGGAGTCCAACGCCGACGCTCGGCCCGAGTCCGACAACGGCTGGCCCTTCGGATTCAACATGGTGAACGGGGGGCTGGCGGTCACCATGATCGGCCGCTATGACTCCCGCCTGCTCAGGACCGAGGACGGCTGGGTGTTCACGCTCCATCAGGTGAAGCACAACCTCCCGATGACGCTGCCGCCGAAGAAGTAGTTCTCGCAGCGGATCCCATCCGCACACATCAACTCCAGGGCCTGACAAAGCAGATGGTCTTCGCGGGCCGCCTGCGGCCCGCGAAGAAGACTGAGCACAGGGCGGAGAAACATGGCTGTCTGGGAAGTTGTCCAGCTTACGGTCGCGCAGGGCAGTGAAGACGATTTCGAGTCCGTTTTCCGATCGCAGTTGCCGATCCTCGAAGTGGCCGACGGTTGCCTGGACCTGCAACTGCTCCGCGCCGTCGACCAGGAAGGCGTGTTCCTGCTCCTTGTCCTGTGGCAGTCGATGGAGTACCACACCGATGTGTTCGTGACAACCGAGGAGTTCGCCAAGTTCTCCACCGCGGTGGCGCCCTTCTTCACCACACCGCCCGCCCCATTCCACGCGATCACCGTGATCGATGGTCTCTGAACAGCCACCATCCCACCCGATCAGCCGAGTATGCGCGGAGAGAAATAATGAATGCATCGCAGTCAACACCTTCTGATGCGGAGCTGACCGGTGACTTCCGTGACGGGCCCCTCGTGGGCCTCGGCTATCGGACGTCCACCCATGAGGGCGTGACCGACGAGGCGGGAAGGTTCTTCTACCAGGCCGGCGAGACGGTGACCTTCTTCATCGGCAGCCTGGTCATCGGCACCGCAGTGGCAGCTACGCATCTGACGCTGGCGAGCCTGCATGACAGCGACGCGGCAAAGGATCCGGACCCCACGCTCCCGGGAACAGTCAATCGTGCGCGCTTCGTGCAGAGCCTGGGGCAGGAAGCAGACCTACACAGCGGCGTGACGATCGACAAGACCATCCGCGACATGGTCAGCCTCCATGCCGCAGACATTTCGTTCGAGCACGACACCGAGTCCTTCGCAACGTCGGACGCCGTCCGCGCGGTATTCAGCGAACTCGGGCTCCGTTTCCGAGGATCTGCTGAGGCACGCAACCACCTGCGGCGTGCTCTGGCGGGCATCAAGCTCCTCCGGGACGTCAAGATCCCCACCCGCGACGGAAGCTACCTCCTGGCAGACGTCTTCCGCCCCCTGGAAGCCGGTTCCTACCCGGTCCTCATGCGGCTGGGGATCTACGGTAAAGCCTTTGAGACGGGGTCGGTCTTCACTGACGCAGACCACGCTGCGAGCGAGGAGAGGGAAGCCGCCTGGTTCGAGAAGGGCACCGACGGCATCCCCTCGTATTTCCGGTACTCGGAAAACGCGGTCAGCGCAAACGCCAGCACGTGGGTACCGCGTGGGTATGTCGTCGTCCGAGTGGACGGCCGCGGAGTGGGCAACACGCCGGGAACGCTGAATCCGTTCTCGAAGCAGGAAGCACTCGACTACTACGACGCCATCCAATGGGCTGCCGAACAGTCCTGGAGCAACGGCAACGTCGGACTCTACGGCGGCTCGTACAACGGAACCATCCAGTGGAACGTCGCTGCCATGCAGCCGCCCGCTCTCAAAGCGATTGCTCCCCTTTCATCGGACTCGGACGCCTATCGCGACCTGGCGTATCCGGGAGGCATCTTCCTCAAGAACTACCGCCGCTGGTGGTGGGAGGGGATGGTGGGCAAGGCAAGAGGACGGAACGCTGACGCCGTTGACCTTATTGATGAGTTGGCCGGCCACCCGTGGGACGAGGACTACTACACGGGAGAGGGGATCCTGTCGGCTGATTTCGCCGGCATCGACATCCCCGTCCTCACGGCGGTGAGCCAGACCCTGATGATTCACTCGCGCGCCGGCTTCGAAGCATTCTCACAGCTGTCGTCGCCCTTCAAACAACTGCTGATCCTGGACGCCGCTTACAGCTCATACATGTACGAGGACTGCCAACCCGAACTGGAAGCGTTCTTCGACCGGTTCCTCAAGGGAGAAGAGCCGGCCTTGGAGCCGTCGCCGGTCCGCATGATCATACGGACCGGCGACGGAGGCTTCGAATGGCGTGACGCAGCCACCTGGCCAGTTCCGGGCACGGAATACCGCAAACTCTACTTCGACACCGGCAGCGGGCACGGGCACGGGCACGGGCACGGGCACGGAACCATCTCTCCCCACCTGCCCGAGCACAAGGGAACTGCCGAGTATTCCGCCGATGTGCGGGCAGCGGCCCCCGAGCTGCCGATGGCCGTGTTCGAATCAGCCCCCCTCGACGAGGACCTCGAGTTGGCGGGTCATTTTCGGGCCACCTTGTGGATCGCGTCCACATCGACCGACGCCGACTTCTTCGTCGCGCTGCGCGTCATGGACGGTCAGCGGGAAGTCACCTACCAGACGCGCGACCCTGAATCGGCTGCCCCGCTCACGTGGGGATGCCTCAAGGCCTCGCATCGGGTTCTTGACCCCGAGCGTTCCACCGCCGAGCGCCCCTGGCACACACACCGACGCGAAGACGCTCTGCCTCTACTGCCCGACGAAGTCGTCAAGGTGGAAGTCGAAATGATGGCGGCCACCGGACGCATCCCGGCAGGACATCACCTGCGCGTTGAGATTTCACCCGCTGAGGGCCGCGGGGCCACCCCAGGCTGGGAACGTGACTACGACGACTCCTATCACCACAAGGCCGTCAACCGCGTTTTCACGGGGCGCCTGCTCCCCAGCTCGATCACTCTCCCCGTCGTCCCCCGCCAAACCCCATAGGCGGGCAGCGGTCCATAGCCTCACTATGTGCACCCACTGCTCATCGTGCAGTTACGGCAGTGCAACTTCGGCAAGCACAGCGCACCACATCACCCCTAGGGCGTTCTTTCGTCGCCCACCGGCCGACGGGCGGCCTCGGCCAGTGGACGAACCGCGGCGCAGCACAACACGCAACACCTCTTGCACCCCCAATTCTGTGAAAGGAATGCCACACCATGACGGTCTCCACTCCTGGCAGCACGTCCCGGACGTTCGAGTTGCGTGATGGGCTGAGCATCACCGTGGACGAGCGAGGTGATGCCGCTGCCGCAGGCGGCACCGGCATCCTGCTGCTGCACGGCGGCGGTGGAACACAGTCGGTCGCGGAACTGGCAGCTGCGCTGTCGGAACACTCTTACGTGATCACCCCCACTCATCCCGGCTTCGACGGCCAGCCCCAGCCGGACTGGTTCGACAGCGTCACCGACCTCGCCTTGGCATATCTCACTCTCCTCGACGTGCTCAACCTGCGCGAGGTCCTGGTCATCGGCAACTCGCTCGGCGGCTGGATCGCCTCGGACATGGCCCTGCACGACATCTACGGGCGACTCAGCGGGTTGGTCGTGATGAACGCGGTCGGCATTAACACCGACGGTTCCGAGAAAATCACCGACGTCAGGGCGCTTCCCCCGACCGAGGTCGGCCGCCTGGCCTTCCACAACCCAAGCCTGCTCCCCGACCCCGCCACGCTGAGCGACGCACAAAAGACGACGGCGGCCGACAACCAGCGTGCCCTGGAACTCTATGCAGGCGAGCCGTACATGCACGATCCGAAGTTGCGCCGCCGTTTGCACCGCGTCACCCTGCCCGTCCTTGTCCTCTGGGGTGAGCAGGACGGCGTCGTGCCAGCGGAGTACGGACGTGTGTACGCGGACTCGTTCGCCAACGCCTACTTCCAGCCCATTATCAACGCCGGGCATATGCCCCATGTCGAGCAGCCCGACCTGACCCTTGATGCCATCGAGGCGTTCGTCGCCGACAAACTGGCAGAGGTCACCAGGGCGTGACCTCACGGCCCCACCCACCAGGGTGATGACGCGTACCGGACAGGAGCTTCGGGGGCTGTCCGCCCTCGCCTGGCTCACATCAAGTGGTGGTGGCAACAGCGGCGTCATCTCAAGCCGGATGCTCCACCGGGGAGGGCTGCCGCCATTTTGCTCGCCCCCGTCCGTCCCCCGTAGCGCCAGCCAACCCGGGGCGGACAGCGGCGAGTCGGGGCTAAGCGGTCACCCTCAAACCGTGAAAACCTAAGGGGTATGACACAGTGGCAGCGGAGATCGTCAATCCTCGCAGCAACAGCAATACGGATCAGGACGGCGGGGCCGAGCCCCACGATTCCTTCGACCCGGCGTTCGCGCTGCACCGTGGCGGCAAGATGGCCGTGCAGGCCACCGTGCCGGTCCGCAACAAGGACGACCTGTCCCTCGCGTACACACCCGGCGTCGCCCGCGTGTGCACCGCCATCGCGGAACAGCCGGAGTTGGTCCACGACTACACCTGGAAGTCGTCGGTCGTCGCCGTGGTGACGGACGGTACGGCAGTGCTCGGCCTCGGCGACATCGGCCCCGAGGCCTCCCTCCCGGTGATGGAGGGCAAGGCAATCCTGTTCAAGCAATTCGGCGGGGTGGACGCGGTCCCGATCGCCCTCGCGACTACGGACACGGACGAGATCGTCGAGACCGTGGTGCGCCTCGCGCCCTCCTTCGGGGGCGTGAACCTGGAGGACATCTCGGCGCCGCGGTGCTTCGAGATCGAGCGCCGGCTCCAGGAACGGCTGGACATCCCGGTCTTCCACGACGACCAGCACGGCACGGCCGTGGTGACGCTGGCGGCCCTGCGGAACGCGGCGAAGCTGACCGGGCGGAGCATCGGCGAGCTGCGCGCGGTCATCTCGGGCGCGGGTGCGGCCGGGGTCGCCATCGCGAAGATGCTGGTCGAAGCCGGGATCGGCGATGTCGCGGTCGCCGACCGCAAGGGTGTCGTGTCGCCCGACCGGGACGATCTGACGCCGGTCAAGCGGGACGTCGCCGGGTTCACCAACAAGGCGGGACTCACGGGATCGCTCGAGCACGCCCTCGCGGGCGCCGACGTCTTTATCGGCGTCTCCGGCGGCACGGTTCCAGAGGAGGCCCTGGCCTCGATGGCTCAAGGCGCCTTCGTCTTCGCGATGGCCAACCCGACTCCCGAGGTGCACCCGGACCTCGCGCACAAGTACGCCTCCGTGGTGGCGACCGGGCGGTCCGACTTGCCGAACCAGATCAACAACGTGCTGGCGTTCCCGGGCGTCTTCGCCGGAGCCCTTCAAGTGCGGGCGTCCCGTATCACCGAGGGGATGAAGATCGCCGCGGCCGAGGCGCTCGCGGCGATCGTTGGCGACGACCTGGCGGCCGACCACGTGATCCCGTCGCCGTTCGACGAGCGGGTGGCCCCGGCGGTGACGGCAGCGGTCGCCGCCGCGGCCCGGGCCGAAGGGGTCGCGCGCCGATAGGGCCTCGCGCTGAGCGGGCGGGTGTTCTCCACCCGCCCGCTCACGCATTCCGCGGTCCTCCGGGCTTGTCCCGGGGAGTGTGGTCCTGGTGTGGACGCGCGTCGCCGGCGGCAGGCGCGTCGCGGCGGTGTGGGATGACCAGGCCGGTACCGCGGTAGCCGTCTTCCGCGATCGTCGTATCGCCCAGTCGCGGAGGATCTTCCAGGCATGCGGGCGAAGGCGTGCTCAACAGAAAGGCCAAGCCGAACTCCCAGCCTGGAAAGAGGAACACAACACCTCCCACCGCAAAGTCCGCGCCCGTGTCCCGCCACGGCGCCTTTCGCTCCGGACAGTTCCCAAGCATTGCAGTCGTAGCGGTTGCCGGGCAGCGGTCGGCCGACCGCGACGACCCGGGTGTCGGCGTCGATGACGATCTGGTGATTGGTGATGTAGCGGTCGCTGATGTCCAGACCTGCGCAGCGTGCGTGCAGCACGTCCACGGTGAGCCCCTTCCCTCGCCGCGGCTGGCAAGTACGCCGTTCCGAGAGGGACAGGGTGGATCAGGAATTCTGACGCATGTGCTCACACCAACACTCCACGGTTCCCGCGGTCGGCCCCAGCACCATGCTGACCAGCGGGCTGCACAGCATCACAGAGCCATCGATTTCGGCCGGAACGGACACTTCGTGATCCCGAGCAGCGGCCCGCCCCCGTCAGGGCCTGCAGAAGCACCCCGGGTGGGGTGGCTGCTGTTAAGAACTCCTAACCTCCCCGTTCGCTTCGCGTGGCTGAGCTGGTCGGATCAGGGTGAAGCGGTGGTTTCGGTCGCACGTGGCCGGGCGGGCATGGCCGGGGCCCGACGCGCGAGTCGGGTTCTCCAGGGTTCCTCGGGTCGTGGGTGTTCAGGGGCGGTGCCGTGGTTCAGGTGGCCGGCCGTGGAAGGGCCGTGAGGTGGGCGAATGCGCTGGTCAGCTCGTTTCGCCAGGGCCAGGTCGCGGAGATCCGCAGGTGCAGGCGGCGACCGCCTCGGTGATGCGGGCAGCTGCGTGCAGCAGCCGGTAGCGGAGCTTCTTCGGCTCGGCGGTGGCCAGTTCGCCTTCCAGCAGCAGAGTGCGCATCCAGGCGAGCAGGTCGAGGGCGGTCAGGGACAACTCCAGCCACGCTTGGTTGATGGCGAAGTGCCGCGAGGGGAAGCGACCGAAACCGGTGGTCTTGCCGCAGCGGATGCGGTCCTCGACGCGGGCGTGCGCCCGGTGGCGGACTTCCAGATGCTGCAATGAGCCTTCGCCGTACGGGGTGTCGGTGAGAAAGACCTGGTGGCGCATGCCCTCGTCGAGGTCGAACAGGGACAGCTGGGCGCCGGGGTGCGGGCGCTCACGCCGCACGACGATCCGCGTGCCCTCGGGGTAGCCGTCCAGGTCCACCATGCCGGTCAGTTCGGCGACTGAGGTGACCCCCGTGGTGTGGACACCTGACAATGGATCTTCTTGGTCCTGGAAGGTGTAGATCTACGTGGCACGGCCCTCGAAGTACAGTCCGGAGTTCCGGTCCGACGCGATCGCGTTGTGGCGGGCTTCGGCGGGCAGGCGGACGTTCAAGGACGTCGCGGCCGATCTGAACGTCAACCCCGAGACGCTGCGTACGTGGGTGCGCGACGCGGACAGCCGTCCGGCGGGCGACGGTGCCTCGCAGGGCCTGGAGGACGAGCTGGCCCGGCTGCGGGCCGAGAACGCGCGTCTGGTCAAGGCGGAGAAGGAATGGCATCTGGAGCGGGAGATCCTGCGCCGGGCAGCGGCCTATTTCGCCCGGGAGATGAAGTGAAGACCGCCGCTTGGGACTTCATCTCCGCCCACGCCGAGAGGTTCGGCATCAAGCGGATATGCCGGGTGCTGGAAGTGTCCCGCTCGGGCTACTACCGGTGGATCACCGGCGCGCAGGCGCGGGCTGCTCGGCAGGCCGACGAGGATGCTCTGGTCGAAGAGATCCGCGAGATCCACGCCGAACACCACGGGAACTACGGCGCATTGCGGGTCCATGCCGAGCTACGGGGCTACGGCCACACGGTCAACCGCAAGCGGGTCGCCCGACTGATGCGCAAGCATCACATCGTCGGACGTCACCTGCGGAAGAGGAAGCGGACCACGATCCCGGACCGCCTCGCGCCGCCCGCCCCGGACCTGGTCCGACGGGACTTCACTGCCGGCGGCCTGGATGAGAACTGGTGCGGCGACATCACATACGTGCAGGTCGGAGCCTCATGGCTCTACCTCGCCTGCGTCGTGGACATGTGCTCACGCCGGGTACTCGGCTGGTCCATGGCCAGCCACATGCGCGCCGAGCTGGTCACCGACGCGCTGCGGGCCGCGGTAGCCACCCGGGGCGGCGACGTGACCGGAGTGAAGCGAACTTGCTCCGGTACTCATCCGGACGGCGCGGTACGTGTGTGAATGAGACCAGAAGTGAGACCACGACCGGTGTCGGCCGACGTGGGCGGCACTCCAATGGCTCCGGATCTCTCCGGAGCCACTGATCTGTGCGCACTCGGCAGGACGAACTAACGCTCCGTGTCTGCGCCTGCGCGATCGGCGGTGGCCTGCGCGAGGTTGTGCTCCAGGCGTTCCAGGGTGAGCAGGGCCGTGGTCCGCTCGTCGGGGGAGAGGTCCGCCGTCACGAGGTCTTCGAGCTGACTCCAGACCTGCTCGACCTCTCGGCGCAGGGCATGGCTGGCCGCCGTGGGTTCGATGAGTGACGCGCGCTTGTCAGTGGGTGAGGGGCGGCGGCGGACGAAGCCGGCCTGCTCCAAGCGCTGGACGGTGCGGGTCATGGTGGCGGCGTCGGAGTCCAGCAGGCGCACCAGGTCGGCTTGCCGCTGGGGGCCGAGCTCCCACAGGTACATCATGACCAGCTCCTGGCCGGGGTACAGGCCGATGCGGCGCAGCAGGTGTCCCACGTGCATGCGGTGCAGACGGGCCAGTCGGAAGATCGTGTGGCTGATCGGCCCGCCACCGGCTGCGGCCGGCACAGGGACCGTGGCCTCCTGAGCCGCCCCTGTGAGCCCCTTCCCGGTCTCCGGTGTGGACTGCGCCATCACTTGCCTCACTTTCCTGTCTGGCCAGTCAACCCTACCGCTTGGACCGACGGCTGTGCTGGTCGGCCGGGCTGTCCCTAAGTAAAGGACCTCAACACGGTGGGTGCGGTGCACGTCACATCGATCGCCGGAACGAATCCTCGAGGTTTACCTGTTCGGACAGGTGATTTACTGTTCGGACAGGCATTCTGCGGGCCACGTCGGGCACGGGCCGCGGAGAGCACTCGTCGTGAGGAAGAGACCGTGACCACTGATTTTCATCCAATCGTCCTGGGCGCCACGCGTCTGGCGAACCGCGTCGTGATGGCGCCGATGACCCGCAGTCGTGCCTTCGGGCCCAGCGCGGAGCCGACGCAGCTGCTGACGACGTACTACGCGCAGCGCGCCAGCGCCGGGTCAGCGGGGTGATTTGCATGAAGCGCTCCGGTTCTCCTTCGGCCATGGTTGCCGTCCTCTCCCTCACCGGCCTGCTGGCGGCGCTGCTGCAGACGCTGGCCATCCCGCTCATCCCGAGCTTTCCCACACTTCTGAACGCCTCGCCCACAGACGCGTCGTGGGTCGTCACCATCTCGCTTCTGACCGGCGCGATCGTCACGCCGGTCAGCGGACGCCTCGGTGACCTCTTCGGCAAACGGCGCGCTTTGCTGCTGACGCTCTCCGTGATGATCACCGGCGCGGCGCTTTCCGCCCTGACCAGTTCGCTGTGGCTGATGGTTATCGGCCGTGGGCTGCAGGGCTGCGCGCTCGGGGTCATCCCGCTCGCCCTGGGCATCTTCCGGGACGAACTTCCGCCCCACCGGATGGGCGGGGCAATCGCACTTCTGACCGGGACGCTCGGCCTCGGTGGTGCGGTGGGGATTCCACTGGCCGGCCTGGTCGCCGAGCACTTTGATTGGCACGTGCTGTTCTGGGGATCGGCCGGGCTGGGCCTATTCTGCGCCTTGCTGACCGCGCTGGTGGTGCCGGAGTCGCCGCAGCGAACCGAGGGACGCTTCGACGTCGTCGGTACCGTCGGGCTGACCGTGGGACTGATCGGCCTGCTCCTGCCGATCGTCAAGGGCGGGCAGTGGGGCTGGGGCAGCACCCGCACGCTCGGCTTTGGCGCGGCGGCCGTCGTCATCCTGCTCGCATGGGGCCGGCACCAGTTGCACGCCCGCTCCCCCCTTGTCGACCTGCGGCTCTCCGCGCGGCGCCCGCTGCTGATGACCAACCTCGCCACCGTCGCGGTCGGCTTCGCGATATTCACCATGCTCTTCGCGTTTCCGCAGATTCTGCAGGCGCCCCCCGCCACCGGCTACGGACTTGGTCAGAGCCTGGTGCGGACAGGGCTCGCCGTTGCCCCGAACGGAGTGGTGGCGCTGCTGCTGACTCCGGTCGCGACCCGCCTGATCACCCGGTACGGGGCCCGGCTGGCCATGATGCTGGGAGCGATCGTCATCGCCGCCGGCTACGTCTTCGTCACGCTCCTGATGAACAGCGTCCTCGAGTTCGTCATCGCCTCGGGCATCATCGGGGCCGGCGCTGGCATCTCAGTCGCGGCCACGTCAAAGCTGATCACCGACGCGGTCCCGGTGACCGAGACGGCCTCGGCCAACGGGGTGAACAATCTGATGCGCTCGGTCGGAACCACCGCTGCCAGCGCAGTCCTGACCGTGATCCTGGCACACGGCGCGATCACGGTCGGCTCGGCGACGCTGCCCTCGGCGGAGGGGTTCCGGACCACGTTCATGGTCGGGGCTGCGGCGGCAATCGTGGGTCTGCTCTTCTCGGCGCTAATCCCGAGTCGTACGCCGATGTCCGGTGGCCCTGCAAAGCCTGTCGCCGCCCCTGACGGGGACGTGATTTCCAAGCGATAGCACAGGCTTTGAGATCTAGCCTCATCCTTATCAGGTCAGTCACACACCCCTGCTGAGCCAAGAGATGCAGCACGTTCACCGTCCTCGCGGGCCTTTGGTGGTCGGCCGTAACCGTCAGTGTTTGCTGCTGTTGGTGTCAGGCGCTGATGTCAGACGCCATCCGCTTATCGATTACGGGGCTGGCCTGGTCGAACAAGGTTCCTGATCGGGTGATCGCGTGAGGGCCGACGCATGGCAGCAGGGCCTCTTGGTAGTTCGGGGGTGCGATCCCAACCGAGTACCAGGAGGCCCTGTTGCCGCAGTCTTTCGCGTCCGCCTGCGTGGAGTCCAACTCGCTGCCACCGTCGTGTGACTGTCTCGCGCACAGGTTCGGCAACGCGGCGGACGGGCCGGACCGCACCCCGAGTTATGGCTCCGACATGACGGAGGCGGAGTGGCGGGTCGTGCGGCCGTTGCTTCCGGTTCCGGCCTGGCTGGAGGGGCGGGGCGGGCGGCCGGAGGGCTATTGCCACCGCGTGATGCTCGACCAATGCCACGAAGTTAAGGGCCCATTGGTCATGTCAAGGCATCGGGGAGGGTGATCTTGTAGGTGTTCGGTGCCGTGCGGATGAGTCGGCCGTTGCGAGCCCAGTAGCAGAGTTGCGCGGTGAGGCTGCTGCGGGGGCGCCCGGCCGTGGCGAGGCCGAGATGCTGTGCGATGTCGCGGGTATGCATGGCCTCGTTGGAGTTCGCAGCCAGGATCTGGCAGACCTGGCCCCAGCGGCCGGAGGGGGGCTGGCCTGGATCGTGCGGATTGGGGAGGGCCGGTGGATGCACGGTGATCTCGATAGTGGTGATCGGCGTGCTGTCGCGAGGTCGTCCGTCGCGGTTCCAACTGTTGTAGCGGGAGGTTCCGCACTTGACGATGCGGGTGGACAGTCGCATCCGGCGCCTTGGTAGCAGCGCCTGCAGGACGCGGGCGCCGATCAATCCGACCAGGTCGGAACAGGTACTCGGCCCAGCGACTGGGGCCGGTCCGATGGAGCTGACGACCGTGTCGCGCGCCGCCTCCAAAGCGATGGTGAAGCCGGCCCGGTCGGGATCGCAGCCGGATGTCGTCTCCACCGCGGTCACCATGATCGCGCGCAGGGCCTGGTAGACGGTGAGCAGTCCCCACATCTCCTGGATGAGACCCACCGGGTCCTTCGAACGCAGCACCCTGCCTCTGAGCAGGGTGTGACGAAGCGCCAGGTAGGTGGTCTCGATTTCCCAGCGTTCGTGATAGAGACGCACCAGGTGGTCGGCGGGATCGGCGCGGTGGTCTCTGAGCGTGGTCAGCAGGCGGTAGGTGCCGCCGAAGACGCCGCCGTCGGCGGTGCGGGAGCGGATCTCGGCCTCGATCACCCGAAGCGAGAGGCTGCCGATGCGGGTGAGGTAGGAGCCGTCGGGCAGCAGGGCCAGCACGGGAGGGCGTCGGACGCTGGTGGCGCGTACCAGGAATTGTGCACCCTGAGCTGCGATGTCTGTGAGCAGTTCGGTACTGTCGAAGGCGCGGTCGGCCAGGAGGAGCATGTCCGAGGTCAGGTGGCCGGTCAGGTCCCGGGCGTAATCGGTCTCGCTCTTGGTAGCGGGGCCGAAAGAGGCTGTGATCAGGCCGCGGGTGCCGGTTTCGCACAGGGTCATGAGCATCAGCCGTGGGTAGCCGCTTGGACCGTAACGGCGGTGGGTGCGGCCGAGCCAGGACCGGTTCCTCTCGTGATCGGGGACGGACAGGCTCCCGCATCCGTCGAAGGCGACCGTGCGCCAGCGGCGATAGCGCACTCCAGGGGTGGATGGTTGGGCTAACGGGCCGGCCAGAATGTCGAACAGTCGTTGTAGTGGGGCTACACCGATGCGACGACGCAGATCGCGAAGTGCCTTCTCGGAAGGCTGTGGCACTTGGGCGGTCAGCCCTGCTACGAGCTTTTCCCACACCAGCGCGGCACCGAGATGCTCGAACAGGCCGAGCGCCAGGACGAAGTACACCCCAACTCGGGAAGGCAGGCTCCGTAGTCGTTGCTCGCAAGCCCTGGTCTCGTCCAGCACCGCATCCACCAGCTCGGGCGGGATGACCTGCGTTAACTCACCGATATGACCGGGTGCGAACACGTCATCGGTTCCGCTCGTGACAGACTGGCGCATCGGGCCTCTGCTTTCTCAGGTAGATCTTGGTCGATCCCCTGGATAGCAGAGGCCCCTTCGCCTCTCAGCCCCCTTGACATCGCCAATGGGCCCTTAACCTCGCTGTTTCGCTTGGGGTGACGAGGTGACGCCGTGGGGTCGAGCGAGGCGGTATCGGGCGGTGGGCATGGTGGGGACCCGGCGCGTTGGTCGGGTTCTCCAAGGTCTTTCGTGTCGTAGGTGGCCGGGGCGGCTGGTCAGTTGGCGGGGCGGGGTAGGGCGGCCAGACGGTGGAAGGCGGTGGCAAGTTGGTGTCGCCAGGGCCAGGTTGCTGCGATCCGCAGGTGGAGGCGACGGCCGCCGCGGGTGAGACGGGCAGCGACGTGCAGGATCCGGTAGCGGAGTTTCTTGGGTTCGGCGGTAGCCAGCTCGCCGTCCAGCAGCAGGACGCGGGTCCAGGCCAGAAGGTCGATGGCCGCGAGGCTGAGCTCGAGCCAGGCGGCGTTGACGGAGAACAGGCGGGATGGGAAGCGTCCGAAGCCGGTGGTCTTGCCGCACCGGATGTGGTCCTCGACGGTGGCGTGACCACGGTGGCGGACCTCCAGGAACTGGGCCGAGCCGCCGCCGGAGTACGGGGTGTCGGTGAGGAAGACCTGGTGCCGCAGGCCCTCGTCACTGTCGAACAAGGAGAGCTGGGCTCCGGGGTGCGGGCGTTCGCGGCGCACGATGATGCGAGTGCCGGCCGGGTAGCCGCTCAGGTCGACCATGCCGGTCAGCTCGGCGACCTCGGCGGACTCACGCAGGGTCCCGTCGGCGTCCAGGGCGGGGTGCCAGACCTGTTCGGGCAGGGCGCGGATCGCGCGGCGGACCGGTGCGGTGACCGCGTATCCGACCGAGAAACGCAGGTGAAGGCCGTTGTCACGCAAGGCGCGGAGATGCGTGAGGAACGCCTTCGCGCTGCCCGCGCTGTCGGTGCGGACCAGGATGTCGGTGCCGTGCCGGTGGGCGTCGGGGATCTGCGCGAGGGCCTGGTCGAGCACGGTGATGTGATCGGCGGCGGTGTTGGCTCCGGCGTTGCCAGGCCGCAGCAGCCCGGACATCGCTTCGCCGGTGTTGGCCAGGAAACACAGCAACGGGTGGAACCCGAAGCCGCCTTTGTAGGTGGGTGCGGCCTGGTCTTTCTCGGAGTGGCAGGTGACCAGCGTGGCATCGAGGTCCAGGACCAGGCCGGGCAGTTCGCGTCCGCCGGCCTTCGCTGCGGGTATCGCGGTGCGGGTCTCGGCGGCCTGCAGCCAGGCCACCTCCCGGGCTGCGGCGCGGGCCGACCGCAGGCGGTCCAGTATGCGTTCGTCGACGGCGGCCAGCAGCCGCCAAGCCGTCGGTGTGGAGGCCACCGGGCCGAACACCTCGCGCTGGTCCCGCAGAACGGCCAGATCCGCGATCGCCTCGCCGCCGTCGGCGAGCATCACTGCGAGATCGGTGGCGATCCGGCCTGGGTCATGGCCGGTGCCGCGCGGCCGAAGCGGCCGGAGCACGGTGGAATACGCCGCCGTCAGCCCGGTCGCTTCGGCGAGGTCCGCCAGCAAACGCGCTCCGGCGTGCCCGACCACCCCCGACCCGTCAGTGGACACCACAAGCCGGGGCCGCGAACCGATATCCTTCACGCAGAAAGTGCCTTCCTCTGGCGACGACCGAACCCCTAGACAAGGTCCATCGTCCCAGCTCAGGGAGGCACTTTTGCGTTTCTACCCAACCCTCAGCCGCACCCCAACCGAAACGGCGAGGTTAACTTCGTGGCATTGGATGCTCGACGCGGTGCGCTATGTCGTGGACAACGGCGTGAAGTGGGTCAACCTGCCCGCGGACTTCCCGCCGTATCGGCGCGTGCATGCCTTCGCCCGCCGCTGGCAGGTCACGGGTCTGCTCGCTGAACTCCACGACCGGCTGCGCGACCGCGTCCGGGAGAAGGAAGGCCGCTTGCCGGACCCGACGGCCGCGATCGTGGACTCCCAGTCGGTGCGGGCGGCGGTGAACATCCCGCGCTCGACCTCCGGCTGGGACGGCGGCAAGAAGGTGGGCGGCCGCAAACGGCACCTGGTGGTGGACTGCCTCGGGCTGGTCCTGGCCGTCGCGGTGCAGGCGGCGCAGCCGCCTCAGCAGGCCCACGGCGGCGTCCCGGTCGCCGATGTTCGCGGCGGTGACCGCGACGACCAGGAGCAGACCGAGCGTGTCGGTCACGATGTGACGCTTACGTCCGGGCACCTTCTTCCCGCCGTCGTAGCCTCGTGAGGCGGCCGGCACCGTCGCGGCGGCCCGCACCGACTGCGCGTCGATGATCCCCGCCGTGGGCTCGGCCTCACGGCCCTCGCGCTCACGGACCTTTCCGCGTAGCCGGTCGTGGAACTCGGTGATCAGCCCATGCTCGCGCCAGCGGCGGAAGAAGGCGTAGACGCGGCCCCAGTCGGGGAAGTCCGCGGGCATCGCCCGCCAGGAGATCCCGCCCGCGACCAGGTAGCGGATCGCGTCCAGCAGTTGGCGGTGGCAGTAGCCCTCGGGCTGCCCGCCTCTGCCCTGGAGCCAGGCCGGCACCGGCAGCAACGGCCGGATGGCCGCCCACTCCGCGTCCGTCATGTCCGACGGATACCGGCGCACCCGGTCAGGATGGTCGGCCGCGTTGCCGTACACGTGCGCGAGGCAATCACACGATAGTGCAGCCGAGTTGAACTGGACGGGCTCGGACGCGTACAACAACGACACCAGGGCCTCCCGGCATTGCTCGGTTCGATTCGCATCCCCGAGCTACCGAGGGGCCCTGTCTTCATGCGCGCACAACGGGAAGATCACCCCGGCGGGAAACCTGTTCGACCCGCACGTTCTGTGATCGGTTGAGATACGGCTTCTGAGACCGCTGTCTGGAGAGTCTGGATGCTCTCCCTTTGGAAGTCATCCCTGGCGGCTTGTCGATCTCGCTCGTATTGCTGGTCGCGGATCATGGTCTCGTGCCTGGCGGCGAGTCGATCCTTGTAGATCGTCAAGATGGACGTAGTCAGCGAGCCGAGTAGGACTCCCACGAAGCCGAAGATTGCAGACGCCATTTCAACAGTTTCCCTCCGCGGCGACTCTTCGTGAATCGCCCCGGCTCGAATGGAGACTCGATTTCGTGAAAGGATCGAGTCATGGCACGACCTTCCCGTTACCCGCTTGAGCTCCGCCGTCGTGC
>NZ_JBEOXF010000079.1:0-33660 GCF_040296405.1 Streptomyces sp. NPDC002133
CGAGCAGAAGCCGTCCGTGACGGCATCCTGCCCGCTACACTCCCACCGCTCGACGTTTCCCCAGGTCAAGCCACGAAGTACTGCTGGAGTACTAGCGCCCGCGTCTCCGCCGCACCCAACCCGCCCCGAGGGCAACTGCAGCGACCACAGACACTCGTTCGAACTATTGTGCGAACGGATGGAACGTGGCTAGCTGGGATCAACAGACAAGCTGGGGGTGAGCAAGTGGCAGGAGGGCACGGTGGGCGCCTTTACTCATCTCCACGCGGCCTCCGGCTACTCCGCCCGCTACGGCGCTTCACACCCGGAAGCCCTGGTCGAGCGGGCAGCCGAGCGGAGCATGACGGCGATGGCGCTGACCGACCGGGACACCGTCGGCGGCGCGGTCCGCTGCGAACGCCTGCGCCGAGCATGGTGTCCGTCCGATCTTCGGTGTCGATATCGCCGTCGCACCGCACACCGCTGTCGAGCGGCCGTTGCGGCGTAGGACGCCGGCGCGCGGCGGTGCCCATGTGCCGGTGGCGCCGCTGCGCGTCACGCTGCTCACCCGGGACAAAAGGGGGTGGTCGGGGTTGTGCCGGCTGGTGTCGGCGGCACACGCCGATACCTCTGCCACGGATGGGCTGCCGGTGGCGGACTGGGCGGCGCTGCGTGCGTATGCCGTCCGAGGGCTGACCGTGCTTCTGGGCCCGGTGTCCGAGCCGGTGCGCGCGCTCGCGGCCGGCCGGCCTGATGTGGCCGAGCAGCTGCTGGTCCCGTGGCGGGAGCTGTTCGGGTCGTCGGCGCGGCTGGAGGTCATCTACCAGGGGTTGGACGGGACGGGGCCCGGGTCGCTGCGGCTTGCCGCGCGCACCCTGCAGCTGGCCGACCGGCTCGGTGTGGCCGTGGTGCTGTCGAACGCGGTTCGCTACGCCGATCCGGGCCAGAGCCGACTCGCGGATGTGCTGGATGCGGCGCGGCTGCTGCGCCCGATCGACTTCCGCCGTCGCGACAAGCTCGATCCGGGTGAGCGGTGGCTGAAGGGCCCGGAGGCGATGGCCGCGGCCGCGGTCCGGATCGCCGAGGCCGCCGGGGCCGGACCGGAGCGGGCGAGACAGCTGCTCGAGCAGACGGTTCGCACGGGCGAGGAGTGCCGGCTGGACCTAGTGGCCGATCTGGGCCTGGGCACGCCGCACTTCCCCGAGCCGGAGGTCGTCGGCGCGGACGGCGGGCCGGGGCATGCGGCGCAGCTGTTGCGGGAGCGCTGCGAGGCCGGCCTCGTCCGCCGCGGCCTGGACCGCGACGTCGCGGCGCGGGAGCGGCTGGATCAGGAACTCGCGGTGATCGGGCGGCTGGAGTACGACACGTATTTCCTCACCGTCGCGCAGGTGGTGGCGGATGTGCGGGAGATGGGGATCCGTGTTGCCGCCCGCGGCTCGGGGGCGGGGTCGATGGTCAACCACTGCCTATTCATCGCCACGGCCAACCCACTCGATCATGGCTTGCTCATGGAACGCTTCCTCAGCGTGCGGCGGGCGTCGCTGCCGGAGATCGACATCGACGTGGAGTCCGCGCGCCGGCTCGAGGTCTACCGGAGGATCTTCGACCGGTTCGGCCATGAGCGGGTCGCGGTCACCGGCATGCCCGAGACCTACCGTGCCCGGCACGCGCTGCGCGACACCGGGCTCGCGCTGGGGATCGCGCCCCAGGACGTGGACCGGATCGCAAAATCGTTCCCCCACATCCGAGCCTGCGACATCACCGCGGCTCTGGCCGAGCTGCGCTGGCTCGCGGGCGAGGCGGAACGCTTCGGGCCGCTGTTCGAGCTCGCCGAGGGCCTGGACGCGCTGCCGCGCGGCATGGCGATGCACCCGTGCGGAGTGCTCCTCACCAACACCAGCCTGCTGGACCGGCTGCCGGTGCAGCCCACCCCCGGCGGGCAATTCCCGATGGTGCAAGCAGCCAAAGAGGAGGTCGAACAGCTCGGCCTGATCAAGCTCGACGTGCTGGGCGTGCGGATGCAGTCCGCGATGGCCCACGCCGTGAACGAAATCGAGCGCACCACCAGTCGGCGCATCGACCTGGACGACCCCGCCCAAGTGCCGCTCGACGACTTCTTCGCGTTCAAAATGATCCAGGCCTCCGACACGATCGGCATGTTCCAGCTCGATTCTGTGTCAACTCTCAGCGTGTTGCCTGGGCTCACAAATCGATTTTCGGGTCTCCCGCAAGTCCGCCTGTGCTTGGCATGCCCGCCGGTAAGAGGGCGCGTTGGGGCCCTGCGGTCCACAGGGGTGTCCGGGCGGCCGTCACAGGGCAGGCCGGGCAGGAGATGCGTCACACGAGGACCCTCGGTCTGGTCTATCTATCTGTCAGGCCCTGTCGCAGTTCCGGCGATCCTCAGCCACGCCAGCCGTTTTCGCACCACCACAGGAACCATCCATGAAAGCAGGTACTGTGACCGATTCGACTCTCCCGCCCCTGCAGCCGATGCCGGCCGACTGGCAGCGTGCCCTTGCCGTGGTGGCCCATCCTGATGATCTGGAGTATGGGTGCTCGGCTGCTGTCGCGTCCTGGATCCAGGACGGCCGTGAGATCGCCTATGTCCTCGCCACACGCGGCGAAGCGGGCATCGACACGCTGGCGCCGGCTGAAGCTGGACCGCTGCGGGAGAAAGAGCAGCGTGCCAGCGCCGCCGCCGTCGGCGTCCACGTGGTGGAGTTCCTCGACCACCACGATGGCACGATCGAGTACGGCATCTCACTGCGTCGCGACATCGCCGCAGCCATCCGCCGTCACCGGCCCGAGTTGGTGATCACCCTGAACCACCGTCCGACCTGGGGGTCGGGTACCTGGAACACCCCGGATCACGTGGCCGTGGGGCGCGCCGTCCTCGACGCGGCGGCGGATGCCGGCAACCGCTGGATCTTCCCGGAACTGGCTGAGCAGGAGCTTGCGCCGTGGAACGGCGTCCGGTGGGTCGCCGTCGCCAACTCCCCGGTCCCCACCCACGCAGTGGGTGCGGACCGGGGTCTCGAGCAGGCAGTGCTGTCGCTGCTCGAGCATCGCGCGTACATCGAGGCATTGACCGACGAGGATCCCGCCACGTACGTACGCCGTTTCCTGACGGGCAGCACCAGCGCGCACAGTGCCCGGTTCGGCGGGAAGCCGGCCGTCGTCTTCGAATTGTTCAGCCGATGACCGGGCGAAGGGCTCCTGCCGCACTTTTGCGTCGGCGTAGGGTGTCACTGGAGCATGGTCGTCAACAGACCGGGGAAATCAGGTGGGGTCGTCGGTCGGCGAACGCCGAAGCGGTCTGTGAATTCCCCGTCAGTGCATCGTTGCATCGTCGTGCATCCAACCTACATAAGGGATGATAAATATGTCGTATCCGGAACAGGTGTATTGGGGAGAGGGCGGGGAGGTCAGCGCTGATTTCCGTCCTGTGAACACCGGGCCGAATCTCGGCGAAGCCGGTAAGGACGCCATTCATTACCTGGCGACCACGGTCACCACACGGGGCGAGTTCGGGCTCTATCGAGTCGAGATGAGGGCGAAGGCAGGCGGCCCCAAGACCCACTACCACAAGACCATCTCGGAGTCCTTCTACATCCTCGAGGGCACCGTTCGTCTTTTCGACGGCGCCCAGTGGATCGATGCGCAGAAGGGCGATTTCCTGCATGTTCCGCAAGGCGGACTGCATGCCTTCCGTAACGACTCCGACGCTCCGGCCGAAATGCTGCTGCTCTTCACGCCGGGCGCGCCGCGTGAGGAGTACTTCGAGCAGGTGTCGCAGCTGGCCCATGCCACGGATGAAGAGCGCGCCAAGTTCTTCGAGAAGCACGACTCTTACTTCGTGGAGTAACCCGAAGTTCTCTGTCCTGGTCCGGTTTCTGTGATCAGCCTTGTCGGGGTGCCGGTAAGAACCGTGTCACCAGCCGCAAACGGCGGTGATCAGTCCTTGGGCTTGGCCGGCCGTGGCAGCTCGGCCGTGTTGGTCGCCTCGGCGAGCGCCTGGCGGCCGCCCTTCAGCTCGGGCACGTAGTTGTAGATGGTGTTGCGGGAGACGCCGAGCAGCTTCGCGATCGAGGTCACGGTGTTCTCGGGGCGGGTGAGCAGGTCGCGGGCGTGACGTACTTGCTCGGGCGTCATGGCCGGCGGTCGCCCGAGGCGGGCGCCGCGGGCGCGGGCGGCGTCCAGGCCCTCGTTGGTTCCCTGAACAATGAGTTCGCGGATGAACTCCGCAAGTGCGGCGAAGACGTGGAAGACCAGGCGCCCGCCGGGCGTGGTGGTGTCGAGTGCCTCGTGCAGTGAGGTGAAGCCGATGCCGCGCTTGCGTAGGCCGGACACGATGGCGATGAGGTCTTGGATGGAGCGGCCGAGCCGGTCGAGCGACGGGACGACGAGGGTGTCGCCGGGCCGCAGGTAGTCGAGGGTCTTCCACAGTTCCTCGCGCTCGGCGTTCTTGCCGGACTTCTTGTCCGAGAAGATCCGACTGCATCCGGCATCGGTGAGGGCGCGGATCTGCCGGTCGAGCAGCTGCCCCTTGGTGGACACGCGTGCGTACCCCACAAGATCGCCGGTCCGTACGGCCGGAACGGGGGCGAGGAGATCGGCGGAGTCATCGTCCGGAGGCGGCTGCACCCCCAGATCGTACAGAAAAGGGTGCTGCCCAAGTTCTTGAGCACATCGACTTTCTGACACCGTTTCTTGTGCATGATCCGAGGTCGATCCGGCCGCGAACCGATGCTTATCGATCTTGTTGATCAATCGGTCGATTGATCAACAGTCGAGTGTCCCGCCTTTATCTGCCATTCGGCGAGCTGGTGGCGGTTGGCCAGGGTATGGGGGTGGTCTTCGCCCAGCACCCGCACTACGTCCGCCAGCAGTTCGGCGAGCGCCTCTGCGGCACCGGCCGCATCCCCCGCCTCCCCCCGCCACAGGGCCAGGTTGCCACGGTTGGCCAGGGTGTCGGGGTGCTCTTCGCCCTGCACCCGCACCCGGTCCGCCAGCAGTTCGGCGAGCGCCTCTGCGGCACCGGCCGCATCCCCCGCCTTCCCCCGCCACCGGGCCAGGTTGCCACGGGCGGACAGGGTGTCGGGGTGGTCTTCGCCCAGCACCCGCACTAGATCCGCCAGCAGTTCCGCGAGCGCCTCTGCGGCACCGGCCGCATCCCCCGCCTCCCCCCGCCACCAGGCCAGGCCGTCGCGGGCGGACAGGGTGTCGGGGTGGTCTTCGCCCAGCACCCGCACCCGGTCCGCCAGCAGTTCGGCGAACGCGGCCGCGGCACCGGCCGCATCCCCCGCCTCCCCCTGGAAGTGCGCCAGGTTGTTACGGGTGGTCAGGGTGTCGGGGTGGTCCGCGCCCAGCACCCGCACTAGATCCGACAACAGCTTGGCGTGCGCGGCCGCGGCACCGGCCGTATCCCCCGCGTCCCCGCGCCACCGGGCCAGGCTGCTGCGCGATGCCAGGGTGTCGGGGTGGTCTTCGCCCAGCACCCGCACCCGGTCCGCCAGCAGTTCCGCGAGCGCCTCTGCGGCACCGGCCGCATCCCCCGCCTCCCCCCGCCACCGGGCCAGGTTGCCACGGGCGGACAGGGTGTCGGGGTGGTCGGGGCCGAGGTGGCGGGTGGTGCTGTCCGCCAGGTGCTGGAAGTGGAGGGCGGCGGCGCCGGCCTGGCCGCTTTCGCCAAGACTTACACCGGTGCGGTACAGCACCTCGTGGGCGTCGGGCCGGTACAGGCCGTCGGCGGCGCACGTGGCCAGGGCGGCGGTGTTGGCGCGCAGGGCCCGGGCGAGGTCGGTGTCGCGTTCGACTTCGGGCCAGGCAGCCATGAGCGCGTCGGCGGCAATGCAGGCGTACTGGTCGTGCTGGTCGGGGGTGAGGGTGTCGCGGGTGGCGCGCTGGATGAGCTGGTGGACGCGGACGGCCTGGTGGGGGAAGTTGGGGGTGTGGTCGATGAGGCTGAGCCGGTGCAGGACACGCAGCGCAAGCACTGCGTCTCGGCGGGAGACGGGGGCCGGTTCCTGGGCGGGGCGCTGGCTGGCTGCGGTGCGGTACGCGGCGAGGTGAGCGCGGGCCACCTCACCGGTCGGCACCTCCTCGGGAATGCCGTTGGCGTCGAACAGGGCCGCCAGCTGGAGCATGGGCCGGGCCAGTCTGGCGGGGCGCAGCGTATCGGCGCGGTCGAGGGACAGGGACCAGGCCACGGCGGTGGCGACGGCCTGCTCGTCGGGCAGTGCATGGGGTGCCAGGTCGGCGAGCGTGGTGGCACGGTCGGCCAGCAGCTCGCGGTAGGTGGCCACGGTCTCGCCGGAGTCGATGAGGTAGGCGGAGGCCTGGGCCAGCGCCAGTGGCAAGTATCCGAGCTCGCGGCCCAGGGCGGTGAGCTGGTCGGCGGGCTCGGCTCGGCCATGGGCGGCCAGAGACGTGGTGAGGTAGGCGACGGCTTCGGCTTCGGTGAACAGGCCGACCTCGACCAGTCGGCGGCCTTCCCCGGTCAGGGCGGCGTCGCGGCGGCGGGTGGTGACCAGGGTCCGGCCCAACGGGCTGGCTGGCGGCCACAGGCTGTACCGGTTAGCGGGTCCGTCGGGGTTGACGACCAGGTCGGCGGGGTCGGCGACGTCGTCCAGGACGATCAGCCACCGGCAGGGGGGAGCTGCGGACTTGGGGGTCAGCCAGGCCAGGAAGGAGCGGGCTGCCTGTTCCGGGTCGTCCGGGTCGGCCCCGCACAGCTCGATGCCAGCCTGCGCGTAGCCGGTCACCACGGGCGATTGGGCGCTGGCGGTGACCCAGACCAGGACGTCGAGACCGCCAGTGTCCCAGGCCGTGTGGGCATAGTCGGCGGCGAGCTGGGTCTTGCCCACCCCGCCCATGCCGGTCAGCACCTGGCGCAGGACCGCGGTGCCACCGCCGTCGACCGTCGCCCGCAGCCGATCCGCTTCGGCGCGGTGCTGGAAGGACTGCGCCCGGGCGGGGAGGACGCCGACCTGGTGCGGCCACGCTGCGGGCACGCGCGGGGTGGAATGCCGATGTTGGTGGATTCCCCCGGTGACGGTGCCGACGGCGAAGCCGCCGCCGGTCGCGGTGATGCTCTTGGCGCCGTCGCCGACGGGGTGGTGCGGGACTTCGGGTGGGCTTGCGGTGGCCGGTCCGCTCAGCCCTGGGGCGGAGCCGGCGTGGGAGGGGTGCCGATCTGGGCCCCTCCGTGGATCACACCGGCGGCGATCGAGCCCTGCTCGGCGTGGATGTCCACCGTGTTCGCGACCAGCCCGCCCGGTCCGGCGACCACGCCGCCCTGCGGGGCGTGCTGTGCGAGCAGGCTGCGCAGCTGCTCGGCCGCCCGCTCCCGCTCGGTTGCGTCCAGGCTTTCCAGCAGGGTCTCGATGCGGGTCTGCCAGACGGCCTCCTGGCGGTTGCGGGCCTGCTCCGCCTGCGCCGGGTCGGTGGCCTGCACGGCGGCCGCGGTCTGGTCCAGGCGCTCCAGCTCGGCCTGCTCACGCCGCGCATCGCCCCGGCCGAACCAGCCCGCCACCGCCTGCCGTAGTCCCCTCCACGCATCCGTCCCCGCCGCTGTCACCAGCGCTGTGCCGCCGGACGCGGCCAGTGCGATCAATGCCTGGTCGAGCATCCCGACTTCCCCCTAAATCGCGGTGTTGATGGGGACGGTAGCGCTGTATGCGGGGCTCTTGCACCCGTCTCGTCGAAACCCACTTGAAGCTTCCCCGGCACCCTCAAACGGGCGCTCTCGACTGTACGCGAACTCACGCTCGGTCGGCTGGCTGCACCGCCAGACCGTGCGGAAGTACCTGTCCGCGCAAGCGCCGTCGGGCCCGCCGCGGGGCAGCAGCCGACAGGGCACCCAAGTACGGGTGGTGGCCGAGGTGGCACCGCTGATCGACGCCATGCTGCGGTCGGAACTGCTGATCAAGGGCACGGTGGTGCACGAGCGGCTGGTCGATCAGTACGGCTTCACCGGGAACTATCAGCGCGTCAAGCTCTACCTGCAAGAAGCCCGGCCCCGTGTCGCCGCCGAGCTGGGGATCGGTCCGGACGAACTGCGTCGGCTGCACCGCCGCTTCGAGGTGATCCCCGGGGCTCAGGCCCAGGTCGACTGGGGTGACGAGGGCAAGATCCTCGCCCATGTCGGCATCGAGAAGGTCTATTCCTTCCACATGACGCTGTCGTACTCGCGCGATCCGTTCTGCTGCTACGTCACGAGCCAGGACATTGAGTCGTTCTTCGCCTGCCACCGCCGTGCGTTCGAGCACTTCGGCGGGGTGCCCGCGGCGGTCGTCTACGACCGCACCAAGACGGTTGTGCGTCGCCATGTCGCGCCGGGCAACGCGGTGCCACTGCACCCGGAGGCGGTTGCCTTCGCCGGGCACTACGACTTCGACATCGACGTCCTGGCCGCCTACCGGCCCACGGGGAAGGGCCGGGTGGGGCGTCATGTCCTCATCGTCCGCGATCATGTGCTGGCCGGGCGGGCTTTCGCCTCGCTGGAGGAGATGGACGCGGCGTTCGCCGCCTGGGTGCCGCTTCGCCGGGCCCGCACCCATGCCACCCATGGCGAGGTCATCGGGGTGCGGGCCGCCCGCGACCAGGCCGCCTTGCGGCCCGTCCCCCAGACTCCTTACCGGGTCACCCGGCGGCATCTGCGGCACATCGGCAAGGACTGCCTGGTCGCCTTCGAAGGCAACCTGTACTCGGTGCCGGCCCGCCGGGTCCGCCACCGCCAACTGGTCGAGATCCGGGCCGGCGCCGACATGGTCTTCCTGCACTCCACCGCCCCTGAAGCCGCAGGCCAGACTCTGCTGGCCGCCCACCCGCGGGCTGTCGGCCGAGGTCAGCGCATCGTCGACGAGGCCCACTGGGAGGGCCTGCCCGATGGCCGCACCCGCGCGGTGACCACCAGCCTCGACGCCGAGCCGACTGGCAGCAATGTCTTCCCTCTTCGCCGTCCGGCCCCCGCCGCCTCCGGTCCGCTGCAGGCCCTGCTCACCCGCTCCGCCGCCGCTCAGGTCGAGGTCGGCCGTCGGCCGCTGTCGGTCTATGACCAGCTGACCGGCACTCGCCCCTTCAACCCCACCACGATCAAGGATCACCGTTGAACGAGCTGGTCACCACGCGCATCCGCACCACCGCCGCCCGGCTCGGCCTCACTCACTTGCCCGGACAGCTCGACGTCTTCGCCCGCCGGGCCGAGGAAGGCCAGCTGGGCTACCTCGACTTCCTCGACCTCGTCCTGGAAGAAGAAGCCGCCGTGCGCGACGAGCGCCGCTTCCGCAGCTCTCTGCGGCTGTCCAAGCTCCCCCATCACAAGACGCTCGACCAGTACGACTTCTCCTTCCAGCCCGAGCTTGACCCGCGCAAGGTCAAAGACCTGGCCACCCTGTCGTTCGTCGAGGCCAGGGGCAACGCCGCCCTTCTGGGTCCGCCCGGAGTAGGCAAGACGCATATCGCGGTCGCTCTCGCAGTCGCCGCCTGCAGGGCCGGGTTCTCCGTCTACTTCACCACCCTCGACGACATGGTCCGCCGGTTGAAGAGCGCGGATGCCATCGGCAGGCTGACCGGCACCCTGCGCACCTACCTCCGCCCGAACGTCCTGGTCGTGGACGAGGTCGGCTACCAGCCCCTCGAACGCGCCGAGGCGAACCTGGTCTTCCAGGTCGTCTCCAAGCGCTACGAGAGGGGCTCCATCATCCTCACGTCCAACAAGAGCTTCGGAGAATGGGGACAGGTGTTCGGTGATGAGGTGTTGGCCACTGCCATCCTCGACCGCCTCCTCCACCACTGCGACGTCATCAGCATCAACGGCCCCAGCTACCGACTGAAGCACCGTCTCCCTGCCATCGAAGAGGCCTCCAGCGTCGCTTGACCAGACCGGCCACCTGGACACATGACCATGAACGCCGACAGGGGACGCCCCAAGACGATCAATGACGAGGTGCGCGAGCACATCTGCCTGATCGCCCGGACGTCCCCCGTTGATTGGAAGATCACCGCGTTCTCCACCTGGAGCCTGAACAAGCTCGCCGAGCACCTGATCCAGCAGAAGGTGACCGCGGCCATCAGCCGGGAGACCCTGCGCCGGATCCTGCACGCCGGCAAGGTCTCCTGGAAGACCACCACCACCTGGACGGCGTCCACCGACCCGGAGTTCATCGCCAACCTGCACCGCGTCCTGGCGCTCTACGACACCCCGCCGGCGGACGGGAGGGTGATATGCGTCGACGAGTTCGGGCCGCTGAACCTGATGCCGCGCAAGGACAAGGCATGGGGGCCGGTGCGACGTCCGCGCAGGCTCCGGGCCACCTACAACCGTCACCACGGTGTCAGGCACATGCTCGCCGCCCTCGATCTGGCCACCGGCAAGCTGTACTACCGCATCCGTCCGCGCAAGCGCTGGCGGGAGTTCCTCAGCCTCCTCAAGGCCCTGCGCGCCCGCTGGCCCGGGGAGAAGCTGTATGTGGTGCTGGACAACTTCTCCCCGCACAAGCACGTCAAGGTCCGCGCCTGGACGGCCGACCACCAGGTCGAGCTGGTCTTCCTGCCGACCTACGGATCCTGGCTGAACTGGATCGAGGCCGAGTTCGCAGCCCTGCGCTACTTCGCACTCAACGGCACCGACCATCGCAGCCACGACGAGCAGAACGCCGCCATCGCCGCCTATGTGCGCTGGCGCAACTCTCACACGGAACCGAAGACCAACTTCGCCCCCGACTCACCGATCCGCCAGTGGACCCAATACCCGGCCAAGGCTGCGTGACGAGCCACTAGCACTTCGCGGTCGCCGTGCTGGCGCCGACCACCACCCTGAGGCCGCGACGGCGCCTCCGGTACCACCCGCTGGAACGGCTCCCACAACTCGTCCGGCACCAGCCGCTCAACGATCCCCACCATGGTCGACAGCCTGCCCAGCCAAAAATGAGATGGCTTCTTTAGTGCTTCTGTTGGCCCCTCCCATGTTCTTGCCGTTGGCGGTGTGGCCGCGCGTGGGCCGGGTTGGCTTGAAGCAGGGCCGCCCCGAGGGGGGTGAGGGTGTGGAGCACTGTGTTGCCCTGGCGGGTTGAGGTGGTCAGGCCCGCCTCGCGCAGCGCGGTGGCGTGCTGGCTGGCTGTCGGTGGCGCGACGCCGGCGCGCCGGGCCAGCTCTCCGGTGGTGCAGCCGTCCTCGAGCAGGCGCAGGCAAGCGGCCCGGGTAGGGCCGAGGAGGCTCGACAGGGCCTTGGGGTCTGTGCTGCCCTCGAGGCTCCACCAGTCCTGTGTCCGGGGCAGCGGGTAGACCAGCACAGGTGGCAGGCTTGGGTCGATGAGTGTGATCGGGATGCGCCAGCAGAACGCTGAGGGCACCAGCACGAGGCCCCGCCCGTCCAGATGGATGTCGTGCTCGACGGGATAGTCCACTTCCAATAACGGCGGCCTCCACCGCATCGCCGGCCCCAGGCCGGCCAGCAGTCCTTCGCTTCCGTAATCGAGCAGGGTACGGGCCTGCACGGCCCGTTCGGCATCGACGAGTGCCTGCATCCGTGGCCAGTAAGGGGCGAGCGCGGCGTGGTGATAGGCGCGCAGAGCATGCCCGAGCACTGCCAGCACCTCTGGGTCCCCGTCGGCCAGTGGACGGGCCCACGATGGCACGCCCGGCAGGACCTCCAGCTCGCGGCGTAATCGGCGGCGTGGCGTGGCCAGCACCGCCTCGATTCCCGTCTCCACCCCCAGGGAGGCCTGCTGCGGCGTCAGGAAGTCGGGGAAGTTGCCGAAGGGGGGCGCCAGGCTACGCAGCAGCCGCAACTGCCCCCGGGGTAGCCGGCCCAGCCCGGCCCGCACATCCGCACGCCACGGGCCGAAGACGGTCTGGCCCTGGGTGGTGCCCAGCAGGGTGATGCTGAGCACGGTTTCCCACAACGGGTCGGGTCCGCTCGCAAGCCGGATCCGAGACAGATCATCGCCAGTGAAGTGCATCCGAAGCATCACGAACCCCCGTATCCCGCGTATCCCCCGGTATCCCCTCGGCTCGCCGACCGCAGTCTGCACGGTCTTCCACCCTCCCGGTCAGCGTTTTTACGCCACAACCAAAGGACGTGGCGCTCCGCCTTCCTGCCCAGCCACGATGTAGTCGCGCACTATCGGCAGGCCAAGAAACGGGCGATAGATCCAATCGGGGGAACATATGCGGAAAAAGATCTTTGCTGCAATCTCAGCACTGGCGGCATGCGCGACGCTCATGAGCGCTTCGCCATCCATGGCCTCCTCTGAAGGGACAGGGCCTATCAGTGCAAGCAGCTGTTCGCATGGCCACAGCCTCAAGGACGGCCGTATCGGGCACGCCACGGAAATCAATGTGCGCATGAGAGTGGGCCCCCATACGTCGTGCAGCATCAACACGTACACCGGACCCACCTGGCAGGGTTTGGTGTATCACTGCTACGTAACGGGTGACGACATCTTCGGAGTCAACACCTGGACATGGGTAACTAAGACAGTCGATCCGAATGCGGGCGGCTGGGTGAGTGACTACTACCTAGAGGGTAGAGGCGCCTGGTACAGGTGCTGAACTGCGACTATGTAGCTCGAATCTCGCCAAGGGGGCAACTGGGCGCTGCCCAAGGTGGAGAGTCGGGTCTCCCGCAGTTCGTTCATGCCGGTGGCAGCTTCACGTAGCGACCGGAGAACGTCACCGCATGTCACGGGGCGATGGGCCGTCAGCGGTTTACGTTCGCCAACCGAAACGTACTGCCGGGATCCCGTGTGCCGTGCGCAGGTGGCACACGGGATCCAGCCGCACGGGCCGAGTGGAACCTGAGCCGACGCCCCGAGCGTCACAGCGGGCTGATGTGGCTGTGGATCGAAGGCGACGGGTGGCACGGGTGCGATCGGATCCGGCGCCCGCCCTTACTACGGGACCCTCCGACCGCTCGAAGGGCCTGCCCATCTCCGCGCCGCCAGCCGCACTCGCCGTGCAGACGCCACGGTCCGCAACCGAACTCAAAGACTCACAAACCGCCCTCTCAGAGGGCGTTTACGTAGGTCTGTTCCGGAAAGCGGCTTTCATCGCTGACACGCTTTGCGGTAATTCAAGCGACATGCGAGGTTCATGTCCTCTCACCGCTCGGAGCCCGCCATCCGTTTCGCTCGCTTCTACCGCTGGAAGTCCGTCTGGTTTGAGGATGCGACAGAATCTCCCGACGATCAGAGGAACGACACCTTCCGCCCCTCTTGTGGCAACGCTACGGCGTGAGCCAGCGGAAGCCCTACCCCAGCGACCTGTCCGACGCCCGATGGGCCCTGATCGAGCCGACCCTGACGGCTTGGCGGAAAGCCAGGCTCGACCGCAGGCCCACCGGACAGCCGGCCAAAGTCGACCTCCGCGACGTGTTCAACGCGATTCTCTACGTGAACCGCACCGGAATCCCCTGGAAATACCTCCCGCACGACTTTCCGAACCACGGCACCGTCTACGCCTACTACGCTGCCTGGCGCGACGAGGGAATCTTCGCTCAGCTCAATTACGACCTGACCGCTCTGGCCCGCGTGAAGGAGGGACGCAAGCCCGAACCGACGGCTTCAGTCATCGACACCCAGAGCGTGAAGACCTCCACCAACGTGCCCGTGACCAGCCAGGGAACGGACGCTGCGAAGAAGATCGTGGGCCGGAAGCGGGGCATCCTCACCGACACGATCGGCCTGATCCTCGCCGTGACCGTCACCGCCGCCAGCCTCTCCGAGAACGCCCTGGGAATACGCCTTCTCGACCAGGCCAAAAGCACCTATCCGACCATCGCCAAGAGCTGGGTCGACACCGGCTTCAAGAACGCCGTCGTAGAGCACGGCGCGAAGCTCGGGATCGACGTCGAAGTCGTCAACAGAAACCCCGGAGTTCGAGGCTTTCACGTCGTGAAGAGACGTTGGGTAGTGGAGCGAAGCATCGGTTGGATCATGCTGCACCGGCGCCTCGCCCGCGACTACGAGACCCTCGCCGCCAGCTCGGAAGCCATGATCCACATCGCGTCGATCGACAACCTCGCCAAGCGCATAACGGACGAGACCACACCAACCTGGCGAGGGACTTACTAGGGCGTAAGCGGCAATTCGGCTACATCAAACGCCCTCTCAGGACGGTCATGGAGCTGTTTGGGCCGAGAAGGTGTGGTGCACCACCTCGACGTTGTTTCCGTCGAGGTCGCGGAAGAAGACGGCGTAGTAGCCCGGGTGGTACTCCGGCCATACCCGGGGCCCGTGGAGGATTTCGGTGCCGGTGGCTACGGCGGCCCGGTGGGCATCGTTCACCGTCTGCCGGTCGGCGGCACTGAATGCGATGTGCACCTCGCGTTCGGAGTGCACATCGCATTCACCGCCGCCGACCGGACCGAGCCAGAAGTGCGGGAAACCGTCCGGCCCGCAGAGGCCGATCACGAGCCCGCCATCGCGCTCATGCCTCATTGCCTCACGGACGCCGAGGGCGTTGAGCGCAGCCGTGTAGAACTCGGCCGACTTGGCAGGGTCTGCAACCTGGATCGAGATGTGATCGAGCATCGAATCCCCCAGTTCGCCGTGAGAAGGCGGCACCGCACTCTTTCGCCAGCCTATCGCCTGCGTTCCGCGCCATTCAGCCTGACCGGCCCCGGTCTCCTCATCTCCGACCCGCGGTGCAAAGCAGCGGTGTGGACGTCTCCCGGAAGTGCTGCATCTCGTCCCCGAGCCTGACACGCAGTTGCGGCAGCTCACGGAGGCGATAGCTGATCGTTGGCCCGAGGCTCCGCCGTATGGCGGCCGATTTGCCGAAATCATGCCGCACCTGACCATCGCTCAAGGGCAGGAAGACGCCGTCCTGGAGGAGATCGAGGCCGACCTCGCCAGCAGGCTCCCGTTCACGTCTCACGTCGCGTCGGTTGAACTCATGGTTCACGACGGCGTGAAGTGGCAAGAACGGGCGTCATTTGCACTCGGAGAATGAAGCAGGTCATGGGGCTGCCTGGTCCGCAGCCCCTTGGGCAGCGGACCAGCAGGGCTCCAGTCAGCTGGCTGCAGCCTGCTCAGCGCGGGCTCGTGTGCTGGCGAGGCGGTGGGAATCGGTGCCGGTCTCGATGATGGTGCCGTTGAAGGTGAGGCGGTCGACGATGGCCGCGCAGAGGCGGGGGTCGGTGAACGTCTTCGTCCAGCCGCCGAACGATTTCGTTCGAGGCGATCGCCACACTGTTCTTTTCCTCCCGTTCCGTCAAAACTTGGAAGAGGAGTTCGGCGCCGCGGCGGTCGAGTTCCATATAGCCGAGCTCATCGATGCACAAAAGATCGACGCGGCCGTAGCGGGCGATCGTCTTGGAGAGCTGCTTCTCGTCGGCGGCCTCGACGAGCTCGTTGACCAGCTTCGCCGCGGGCACATACTTGACCCGGTAGCCGGCCATCGCCGCCTCGGTTCCCAGAGCGATCAGCATGTGGGCCTTGCCTGTCCCGGAGTCGCCGATCAGGCAGAGCGGCTGGCTCTTCTTGATCCATTCGCAGCTGGCGAGGGTGTGGATGGTGGCCGCGTCGATGTTGGGGTTCGCATCGAAGTCGAAGGTCCGCAGGGACTTGTCCCGGGGGAAGCCGGCCTACTTGATCCGCCGTTTTGAACGCAGAGCCGCCGGCCTCTGACGGCTGGCAGTCGTCACCAGCGGCACGAGCCCTCTCGTGTGCCCGGGCGCCCGCCTGCGGCCGGCGCTGGCAGCACGGGGCCAAGGACCGGCGATCGGCGTTGCTGACGCGGCGTCCGGTCAGGGTCATCGAGGGCGCGCTGCTGGCGATCCCCCGTACCGGCTGCTTCCGCTTCATCGAGGACTGAACGGGTGGAGTTCAGGCCGGTGTGATCCGTACGGTCTCCGCCCAGGCCGGGGGTTGTGGCGCGTCCGGTCCGATCAGGGCGACGATGAGGCGGCAGGTGAGGGGGTCGTCGGGCCAGGGGGTGTGGCCGTCGGTGAGGACGACGACGATCTGCGGGGGCTCGGGCGCGGCGAGCGCGGCCCGGATGCCGACGGTCATGTCGGTGCCGCCGCCTCCGGCGAGTTCGACCTGGTCGACGGCGGTGACACGGGCGACGGCCTGGACGTCGGCGTCGCAGGCGAGGACGGCGACCCGGTTGCCGCCGATGCCGACCTCGCGCAGCACGCCGGAGATCTCGGCGAGGGCTGCGGCGAGGTCGTCGTCGCCCATCGAACCGGAAGTGTCGACGACGACGGCCACCCGGGGCAGCGGCCGGCGCAGGCTGGGCAGTACGACCCGGCCGCCGAGCGCGGGGGTACGGCGCGAGGGGCGCCGGTAGGTGTAGTCGACGGCGCCGCCCGCCCAGGCGGCGGCCTCGCGGACGGCGCCGGTGAGTGCCTTGCGCCAGTCGACGACGGGTTCGAGGGTCTGTTCGGCCCAGCGGCGCCAGCCGCCCGGGACCGAGCCGCGGGAGCGGTGGTGGGCGCGAACGGCCTCGGCGGTGTGGCGGCGCAGGGCTTCGGCCTCGACCGGGCTGAGGCCGCTGGTGCTGTCGGGGCCGCCCTGGCCGAGGTCCCAAGGGGCCGGGACGCCGTGCGCGCCGGAGCCGCAGTCGAGCGTGTGCGGCGAGGTGGCGGGGATGCCGGGCAGGTACTCCTCGAAGAGTCCGCCGTCGGGCAGGCCGAACAGGCGCGGTTCCATGCGGCCTTCGGGCAGGCGCAGTCCGTCGGCGAGCAAGTCGTCGTTGATCTCGCAGTCCTGGGCGATGTTGATTCGCTGCCGGTCGCGCTGGTCGGCCGCGGGCAGGTGCTCCGCGCGGCCGTGGTGGTCGCGCAGGAGGTGGGCCGCCTCGTGGATCCACACGCCGGCCAGTTCCTCGATAGCGGTGGCCGCGACGAAGGCGGGTGCGACGTAGCAGCGCCAGTGGCGGTCGACGGCCATGGTGCGTACCTGGCGGGTGGGGACGATCGTCAGGGCGTAGAGAGCGGAGGCAAGGTACGGGCGTGCCTCGGCGGCCTTGTAGCGCGCGGCGAGTAGCTTGGCCCGGTCCAGCTCCTGTGCGGGTTCGCCTCCGGCGGTCGCGGGGGTGGCGGACACGGCGGCGCCGGTCAGCGCACGCCGGGCAGGGCGCCGGCGAGCTGGAGGAGTTCCAGGAAGGCGTCAATACCGGACGGGATGGGCCAGTCGGGCTCGCGCATGACGGCGAGGTCGCGCGCGGCGCGGGCGGCGACATCGGGGACTCCGGCGTCGACGGCCTTGGCGAGGACCTCCCAGCCAGCCTCCCAGCGCGGGCGGGTGGGTTCGCTCTGTACGGCGGCGACGACGGCGATGAGGAAGGCCAGCTGGCGGTCGCCGCGGTCGGGCAGCGCGAAGGCGGACGGGTCGGCGAGCACGCGGTCGGGGTCGGGCAGGTCGAGGTTCTCCAGGTAGGACATCAGCTCGATGCCGGCGGCCTCGCCCACGGCGCCGATGACCGCGGCCGCCGTCGCCTGCTGCCCGGCGCCCGACGCGTAACCGGTGACGAGTAGCCGCAGCGCCGCCTCCCAGGAGCGGGGGGACGGCCAGGCGCGGCCGCGCCCCTCGGCCTCCTTCGGCATGTGGTGGACCAGGCCGGGCCGGGCGGTGAGGAAGCCGGAGATGACGCCGCGGGCGCGGGCGACAGCGCCGGAGATGCGGGCGGGGTCGACGGTCGGCAGGGCGGTCTCGGGCCAGATGCCGGCCATGCCGCGCGCGACGGTGCGCGGATCGTGGGTCCAGTCGAGGTGGACGAAGCGGTTGGCGAGCGGCGGGCTGAGGTGCCAGCCGTCCGCGGCGCTGGAGGGCGGGTTGGCAGCGGCGACGATCCGCACCGACTCGGGGAGGGTGAGGCTGCCGACGCGGCGTTCGAGCACGACCCGCAGCAGGGCGGCCTGCACGGCGGGCGGGGCCGAGGAGAGCTCGTCGAAGAACAGCAGGCCGTGGCCGGTACGGGCGAGCCGGACGGCCCAGTCCGGCGGGGCCATCGGTACGCCGGTGGTGGCCGGGTCGTCGCCGACGATCGGCAGGCCGGCGAAGTCGGAGGGTTCGTGCACGCTGGCGACGACGGTCTCCAGCTCCACGCCGAGCGCGTCGGCGAGCTGCTGCATGCCGGCGGACTTGCCGATGCCGGGCTCGCCCCACAGCAGGACGGGCTGGTTCGCCGTCACGGCCAAGGCGAGGGCTTCCAGTTGCGGATTGCCGCAGGCCTCGGTGCGGGTGGCACGCAGGCGGGCGTTGAGCGCGTCGGCCGCCGCGAGGGGAGCGGGAACGCCGTCGGCGCGGGGCGCGGTGGAACCGGTCGTCATGCGGGGGTGTCCTCGTCCTCGGCCGCGGGGCCGGTGGCGTCACCGGCCGGCGCGGAGGGCTGGGGCGTGTCGAAGGGGTCGCTTTCGCCGAACGGGTCGGCTTCCCGGGAGGGGCGCGATCCGTCAAGCGGATCCGGCTCGGGCTCCTCGTCCCAGCCCGGCTCCTCGTCCCAACCGTCGTTCCTGTTCCGCTCGTCCAGGTAGTCGTCGAACCACTCGGAGCCGATGCCCGGATGCTCCTTCTGTACGCGGCGGCGCAGGAACATCAGGTCGGTCCGCTGGTAGCGGCGGATCACCTCGGCGAGCGAGAGCTCCATCTCGTCGATGACGTCGATGCGGGCGCCGGCGTCGAGGAGGTCCCGCACCAGTGCGGCCGACCCGCCGTGGGCGACGGCGCTCTGCAGGGGTGTGGAGTGCGTCTTGTCCTGCGACTCCAGGTCGACCCCGGCGGCGAGCAACCGCGGCAGGAGCTCCCGGTGGTCGAGCAGGTGCAGGAGGTGCAGCAGGCTGCGCCCCTTGCGGTCGCGGACGTGCGGGTCCCAGCCGGCGTCGAGGAGCGCCATGACCGCCGGCGCGTCGCCGTGCTGGACGTACGTGAACAGCTCGCGCTGCTGGGCCTGCAGCGCCCGGGGCAGCCGCCCCTCGCCCGTCGTCCACGCGAGCTGCGTGGCGAAGCAGCCGGAGATGGTGCCGCCGAAGGTGCGGAGGGCCCGTTCGCGCTGCTGCTCCTGCTGCGTGTGCGGGATGTCGAGGACTCCGTTCCGGGAGATGACCTCGTGCCAGGTGCCGCCGCAGCGGACCCGTACCGGATCGGCCGCCTGCGGGCCGGCCGGGCCGGTGGCAGGAGCCGCCTCAGGGAACAGGGCGGAGGTCACCAGCGGGTGCAGGTCCTCGGGCCGGATCCGTCCCGCGCGCAGCAGGCCGATGTCGGGGAGGCGCTGCCAGGCGTACGAAGGCAGGATCGGGGTGCCCTCTTCCTGGCCGCGCTCGCAGCCCACGATCCGTACGACCGGCTCGTCGGCGTTCGTGACGTCGAAGGTGACCCGGAGGTGGGCACGCCAGTGCACGGGCACGCGGAAGGTCGTACCGTGTCCGGCGTTCCACAACAGGCGGAGTTCAGGGGCGAGGCGGGTAAGGTCCACGGCGCCGTGCGTGACGAGTTCGGCGACGTCGAGCTCCCGGTAGGAGTGCCGGCCCTGGGGCGGGGGCGTGAGGTCGAGGTCGAGTCCGGCAGCGGCGTAGGCCTCGACGTGCGCGCCGCGGGCCTGCAGCACGGCGATCCATTCGGCGCGGGCGGCCGGGTTGGCGCTCCCCGGGTCCGTGTCGGGTAGTTCGTCCGGGTTGAGCGGGGTGCCGTCCGGGCGCAGGAACGGCAGGCGGCCGGTGGCGGCAGGACTGGCGCTGAGGCGCAGTTCGCCGGTGCGGCGGGCGTCCCAGAAGCGGCGGGCGCAGGTCCAGTCCTCCGTGCGGTACGGCACGCCGTGGAGCTTGTCGGTCGCGCCGGCGGGGCGGGCGGGACCGAGGTGCAGGCGCAGCCGCTGCGGCCCTTCCAGCATCGGCAGGTTCGTGACGGACAGGACGGGTCCGGCGGCGCCGTAGATGGCGAGGACGATGCGACGGCAGGTGGCGAGGGTGGTGTGGCCGCCGAGGGTGCGCGGCAGGTGCCAGCGCAGCAGGTCGGGTGCGAAGTGGCGCAGGTCGTCGGCCAGTCGGGCGGCCACATCGGGGCCGTGGCGGTCGGCCACGCGCTCGGGATCGAGGTCGTCCGGGACGTCGACGGCGGCCGCGGCACAGGCCGCCCGCCAGTCGCCCGCCAGCCGGGCCTCGGTGGCACACTCGATCATCCAGCCGGGAAGGGCGAAGCGGCGGATGCGGGCCCAGGCGGAAGCGTCGGCGGGCGAGAGGGCCGCGGGCGGCGGTGTCGTGTGCCGGCTCATCGGTAGAGGCTGCCGATCGCGCGCAGGTCGGGGTGGGTGGCGCGGGCCGGGCGGAGCTGTTCGGTGAACGACCGCTTGACCCGGCGGGGAAGTCCGGGGCCGAGGCCCACGTACTCGAGGCGATGTCCGCTGTCCAGCGCGGCCAGCAGCGTCTTCGCGCCGCGGCCGGTGATGCCGGTGTGGCGCAGTTCGAGGCGGCGCAGGGGGCTGCCGGGCAGGGCCGCGGCGAGCGCGTGCGCGCCGCCGTCGCCGGTGGTGTTGCCGGGGGCGCCGAGGCTGCGTTCGGACATGGGGCGGCCGAGGTCGAGAGTGTCGATACCGTCGAGGGCGTCCGCGAGGGCCCGGGCGCCGGAAGGGCCGATGCCGTTGCCGCCGAGGCCGAGCCGGACGGGACGGGCGGCGTCGGTCGCGGCGGCCAGGACCGCGATGCCCGCGTCGCCCAAGCGGTTGGCCGGGACGTAGAGCTCACGGACTCCGGCGTCGCGGACGAGCGCGGCGAGCAGCGGGGCGTCGGCTGCGGTCAGGCCGTTGCCGCCGAGGAAGAGGCGTTCGAGCGGGGCCTCGCGGTCCAGGAGCGCGTCGAGGAGGACACGTACTCCCTCCGCTCCGACACCGGAGTTGACCAGGTCGAGGGTGCGCAGCGTGGTGTTGTGCCGCAGCAGGCCGGCGAGGGTGCGGGCGCCCGTTTCGCCGACGGGGTTCCGCTTGAGCCACAGGGCACGGACGGTGGTGTCGTCGGCGAGCGCCTCGGCGAGGCTGGTCACACCGGCCGGGCCGATGCGATTGCAGCCGAGGTAGAGGGTGCGCACCCCGTGACCGGTGCCGGCGCGGCGCGCGTCGGCGAGGGCCTCGGCTAGGAAGCGCACGCCCTCGTCGCGGAGGGAGTTGGTGCCGAGGAGTAGATGCGCGGCATGCAGGGAGGCAAGGGCCGCGGGTACGAGGCGGGCGGCGCCGCCGGGGCCGAGGCCCTGCTTGCACAGGTCGACGCGGCCGTCGGCGCGCAGGGTGCCGAGCGGGAAGGTTTCGTCGCCGGTGACCGAGCGTTCGTCCGCGAGGCGGTCCAGCAGAGGCACGAGCCGCGCGGGATCGGCCAGGGGCAGATCGGGGTGCTCGATCGCCGGGCAGCGTACGGGCGTTGTCGGCTGGGCCATCACCACTCCACCGGTCTGTCGCCGGGGACCGGCGCTCCGCTTCGACCTTCACGTCGTCGACATCAAGTAGGCGCAAGACCGGTCGGATTCGAACCGACGTCCTCCAGCTCGATGCGTGGGCGCGACGACCTCTGCGCTACGGCCTTGCTGCGGATGATCATAGCCGCATTCGCGTGCGAGTTCGATATCCCACGGGTGTCAGAGCTCGGGGTCTGGCCCGTAGTCGGTGGTGAGGCCGGCGTCCACGGCGGGCCGGTCGATTTCAAGGCCGTTGGTGAAAGTGCAGCTGGGGCAGGTCGACGGCGCGGGCGGTCGTGATCCACTCGGTAAGTTTCACGTCGTTGCCCTCGGCTGGCTACAGCAGGGCGGCGAAGCCGCATACGAGATCGGCGAGTGCGGCCATCTGTGGGCAGGCCGCGGCGATCTTCTCCAGCAGGGTCGTTTCCTTCGTGCAGATTCTCGGAGTCGGTGAGCAGGAGGCGGCTGGCGTGGCGCGGAGTGGTGACGGGTCGGTCGCCTTCAGCGCGTCCCTGGTTGAGGTAGCGGACCAGCAGGTTGGGACTGCCGGTGTAGCCCAATGCTCGGATTTCCTGCAGTAGATGGGTGGCGGGACTGCGGGGTCGGCCGCGCGGCGGGCGCGCAGATGGTCACGGTAGGGATCGACGAGGGTGGGCCGGTAGGCGGGGGGCGATGCGCAGGGCCTGGGGTTCGGGCATGCGGGCGTAGCGTTCGACGGTGTTCAGGGCCAGGCCGAGGCGGCGGGAGCAGTCGAGCAGGCCGATGCCTTGCCCGAGGAGAGCGTGGCCCGTGAGGCCGTGTGGGCCTGCTCCTTCGACGACGGCACCAGGGGGCCGGAGGAGATCACCCTGCCCGAGGCTCTGCAGACCGTGCCCGCCACCGGCCAGGCCAGGCGCGCCGGCTGGCTGCACCAGTGGGAGCAGCACGTCACCAGGCTCTGAACACCCCTGGCAGTACCCGGGCCTGTTCCGGCCCATCCGGTCGGTGCGCTGCTCCTCAAGGCGGCACGGAAGCAGCCGAGTGCAGCCGGAACGGGCGCCTGAACGGACAGCCCTCCGCCTCCGACGGCAGCCTCACCATCGTCGCGCTCGCAGCCGAGGCCGGCGTCCACCGCATGGCCTCATGAAGCGGCACGCGGACCTGAAGAACACCTTCTACGAACGCGTCCGAAGAGAGACACCACAAATACCCGAATCCGAGAAAGGGCTCCGGGAGACCGTCACCCAGCTCAGAAAGACGATCAAGAACCAGAAAGCCGAGATCGAAGAACTCAGCCAGCAGGTCACCCGTCTCACTCTCGCCGGCGCTGTCCTCACCCAAAAGAAGGACAGCCCGCCACCGCCCACCCTGGCCGCTGACAACGTCATCCCGTTCCGCCCACCCACCACCTGAAAACCCCACAGCAAGCGAGGCCGCCGCAGCATGACGCTGCGGCGGCCTCGCCGCGTCCCGGGGCTCTGCGATCAGCGCGAGAAGCTCTGCGCCGCCGAGGGGCCTACGATCCAGTCGGCGATGATCCGACAGGCGGCGGGGTCCCAGGTCAGCCCGGCCTTCGTTGACCACAGGAAGTAGTCAACCGCGCGGACCAGCAGCCAGCCCTTGGCCCGGTCGTGGTCGAAGCCAGCGCGTTCGGTGAGGGCGGCGAACCTGCCCGGCACCCCCTCGGCCCCGTCGAAGCGGGTCCACATCAGGGTCGGCAGGGCAAATTCGGCGTCGCCCTGCAGTCCGCGGGGGTCGATCGCGAGCCAGGGCTCCCGATCGGCGGCCAGGACGTTGCGGTAGTGCAGGTCGTGGTGGACCAGCAGTCGTTCCGCACCGGGGGTGAGGGCGCGGCAGGTCTCGATCGCGGCATCCAGCAGCCGCCGCGGCAGCGGGCGGTCCAGGGCCTGCCACTCGGCGGTCCAGCGCTCGGGCCAGGAGGCGACGTGGTCGGCGAGGGTGGGCAATTCGTCCGAGCCCGGCACGGCGAGCCTGCGCAGCAGCGTTCCTGCCTGCTCGACAGCCTCGGGCAGCGGGATGTCATAGAGGGAGCGGCGGTAGTCGAGGCGTTCCAGCAGCAGCGCGCCGTGCTCCGGGAGGACGGCCTCCAGCCGGACCATGCCGCGGCCTGCCCACACGACGAGCGCCGTGACCTGGTTGTCCACCTCCTCGGAGGGCTGGGAAACCTTCAGCACGTAGGCCTCGGACCCCCGGACCACCGGCACGACGAGCCCGAGATAGCCGTGCATGATGTCGCCGTCGGGGGTGAGCTGCCAACGCGTCAGCAGGTCGGCCACCAGATCCGGGAGCGCCGCAAGCCAGTCAGCGCCCCGGGCTCCGGTGTGACCGACGACGCCCGCAGCGAATTCCGCCTGCACCTCCAGGCGCCAGTTTTGCTTGTTCATTGCGGACCTTCGGTCGTCGTGGCGCGGCCGGTCACCCGGAAGTGGACGACGCAGACCTCGTCGGCCTGAGTGATCTCGGGATAGTGCCACTGGAGCCGGGCGTGGAGCGTTGCGAGATCGGGGAATCCGTCGAGGAGAGCCTCTTCGACGGTCAGGTCGGCCACCCGCGTGGCCACCACCTGCGTGACCGTTCCCGGCAGGATCACCTCATCGTCGAACACCAGGCTGACGGGCCCCGCCTCCACCGGATCGCGGAATCGCACCGTCGTCGTTTTCGTACCCGCACGTACGGCGCCGAGGTAGCCACGCCAGAAACGCAGAGTCGGTACTCCGTCCATTTGCGGCACCCTAGCGAGCACGCCGGGCGCCAGAAACCGAATTTCCCCCGCACACTCGGCCCGCCCGGGCGGGCCATGAACACGAAAAGGTGCTTCGCCGCGGCGCGCGCGATGTCCGCGCCGAAGCCGGCTTCGACCCGTGACAGCGCCAGGTCAATGCCGGTGGTGATACCGGCCGAGGTGATGAAACGCCCGTCGCGTACGAAGACCGCGTCACGTGCGACACAGCGACCACCGCGCCCCCGGATGCACCAAGGGCCGCCCTCCCAATCATGAGAGAACGGCCTCCGACCTGCGAAGAAGCGGAGTCGAACGACAGGATTTGAACCTGCGTCCCCTTGACCCCAGCGCCGCGTTCACTCCCCCGCTCCAGCCCTCAAGCGTCGTTGCATGCCATTGCGGTACGAATACATGCCGCACGGCGCCGTACACGAAACTCTGCGCCGATTTCGAGTAGTTCGGACGCGGCAGAGAGAAGTGCAAGTCCACTCCCGCCCGTTCCTGTACGTATCGGGCCTGGGCCCGCAAGCAGGGCATGGGCGTCGCCCCGCGCAGCCGGCTCCCGCAGCGGTGAACGCCGCGTGACAGGCCGCCCACCCCGCCCCGGTCGGTGAGATCACCACACCAGGCGGTGGATGCATCAACTTATGTCGCGGGCGTGCGCCCCGCCATCAGCCCTGGCCGCCGCCCTGGGGGCACAGCCGGGCCCAGACCGCCCGGCGATCGCGCGCACCGCGCGGCTCACCGTCCGCGCCGGAGCGTCACACGGCGTGGTCGGCAGCTACGGATGCCGTGCAGAGGGCACAACCGGCCACCGCTCGGACCCCGCGCCGCGTACGCTGGCCGCCATGACGACGCACGACGAGCCCCAGCGGCCCGGCCCGCAGGACCCGGAGCCGGGGCGGGAGCCGGCTGCCGGGGCCACGCACCGGCAGCGTTGGGCACCCGAGGCACGGCAGCTGCCGCAGCGGCTAGAGGAGCTGCGCGGCCCGTGCGAAGGCGTCGTTGAGCTGCCGCTGCACGTGGCCTGGTCCGGGCTGCGCGCCTACGATCTCGCGGACGAGAAACTTCTCCTCGGCCTCTACCGAACCGTCCTGACCAGCGGCTTCCACGACGACTACACGACATTCCTGAACGCCGACCTGCTCCGCGTGCACTGGCCCCGGCTGCGCCGCATGATCGGCCGCGGCGTCCGCACCGCCTGGGAGAACGCCTTCCCCCAGCTGCGCATGACGGCCACGGCGGCATCGGCGACTGCAGCAGCGTGAGTCTGGACGACGTCCCCGCGCACCACCGGCGGCTGCTCACCGATGCCCTGGAGCTGGGGAGCGGATACGGGCTGGCGCTGACGGGCGGCTACGCCGTGCAGGCGCACGGGCTGGTACACCGTCCCAGCCAGGACCTGGACTTCGCCACCGTCCACCCAGCCCCAATACAATAAATCATCACCACGCTCACCGGCGGGCTAACCGCCCGCGGCTGGGACATCACCGTCATCGACATCCACCCGCTCAAAGCCCGCTTCCTGGCCGCCGACCCCACCAGCGGCCACGCCTGCGAAGTCGACGTACTCAAGGAAGCCCCCTGGCGGCCACCCGTCGTCCTCGACGTCGGCCCTGTACTCGCGCTGGAGGACCTGATCGGTACCAAGGTCCGCGCGCTCGCCGACCGGGGACTGCCCCGCGACTTCATCGACGTCCACGCCGCCCGCGACCTCTACACCGCCGCCGACCTGGAAAACCTCGGCGCCCGCCACCCCGACGAATTCGACCTCACCGAACTCCGCGACCGCCTCGAAACCCTGGAATGGGTCAGCGACACGGAGTTCACCACCTACGGCCTCACCACCGAACAGATCACCGCCCTGCGCGCATGGGCCCAGGAGTGGCTCGACGACCTCGCCCAGCGCCTCGCCGAAGGCACCCACGCCGACGGCGACGACGCCCCGTACGCTCTCTGAGCGGAGGGGCCACGGGGTCGCTGATCGGGGAGTAGGGCCACACCGGCATGTCGCGGGCGCCCTCGCAGGTGAGGAAGTCGATGCGGTCGCAGTCGTCCAGGTGGCCGCCGCTCCATCCGTCGGGGCTCGGGGTGCCCTGCCATTAAGCGCGGGCCAGGGCGTATGCCTCGGGCTGGGAGGGAGCACGGACGAGGAACCGGTAGGTGTGGCCTTCGCTGGTCTGCATCCACAACCGGTACACGCAACGGGGCCGGGCACGCCCCAGTCTCCCCCGGCGGTGAACGCCGTCTTGATGGCGTGGCGGCAATGGTTGGTGTGCAGGGCGGTGACGTCGTCGCGTTCCCGGCGGTGGATGGTCCGCAGCTCCTCCACGTCGTCCAGTGCGATGGTCTGGGGCTGGGCCCGCTCGGCGGCGGAGAAGGGGCGCACCACGCCGGCGCGGTCCTCCTTCACGTCGGGGCGACGAGCACGGTGGGGATGTGCGGGTCGTAGGCGGTGACATCCCCGCACAAACAAATCCCGACTCCGCCGCAGTGTCCCACCGGGGCCGCCCAGGGCACAGCGCGTCGGTCGTAATGCCTGCGATCGCGCACCGCGCGGTCGATGCGGGCGTGCGGATGGCGGCCCGCCAGGGTGCGGGCCGCGACGGACACAGTCAATAGCAGTGGTCGTCAGGTTGGCTTGCATGAAGGCGCGGCTGGTCAGATCGCCCGGAACAGCTCCGACAGCTACGGGTAGGACCGCTGATGCCCCGCTCTGCCGGGTGCCGGATAGCCGCGCATAAGAGTCCCGTGCCGCGGCGGTACATCTCTGCTTTCTCAAGGTGCGGTCCGGCTTGGGGTGTTGCGGATGGCGACGCAGGCGATGTCGTCGTTGAGTTCGCCGTTGCTGTAATGGAGGAGGGCTCGGTGGAGAAGCCTGAGAAGTCTGTGCGGTGAGTTGGTGGCTGTCTGCCGGGTCCAGGTGGTGAGAGGGAAGAAGATGCCGTGCGCGTTGCGGGTTTCGGTGACGCCGTCGGTGTAGAGCAGAAGCAGGTCGCCGCGTCCGAAGGGGACCTGGTCGACGTGGTAGTCGGAGCCGATGAGCGCGGCGAGATTGACCGGTGGTGACGGGGCGGAAGGTTCGATGGTGCGGGTTTTGCCGTCATGCAGGAGGAGGGGCGGGGGGTGCCCGCAGCTGAGGATGAAGGCGTGGCTGCCGGTTGGGGGGATTTCGGCGATGACGGCCGTGGCGAAGCGCTCGGAACCATCTTCGGTGGGGACAGCGGCGCTGTAGCGGGTCATGGTGGTGTCCAGGCGGTGCGCGAGCTGCGCCAGTCCGGGAGCTTCGTAGGCGGCTTCGTAGAAGGAGCCGAGGATGGCGGCCGAGACACCGACCGCACGCAGACCTTTCCCGCGGACGTCGCCGAGGATCAGGCGCAGGCCGTGGGTGGTGTCTGCCACGGCGTAGAAGTCTCCGCCGACGCGGGCCTGTGGTGCCGCGGCGAGGTAGAAAGTGGCAATCTCCAGGTTTCTGACGCGGTGAGGCACCGGCCTGAGGAGGACTTCCTGCGTGGCGTCGGCAACCGCGCGGACCTGGGCGAGGGTGTGCTCGCGTTGCAGGCGCAGGTGACTGGCGTAAGCGGCTGCGAGAGTGACGGCGCCGATCGCGCCGGCAGTGTACAAAGAGGAGCTGTCCGAGAAAGCCACGGCAAAGCCGATGACCGCAAGAAGACAGACCATCCCCAAGAGGAGAGTTGCCCCCACTGACCAGACCGAAGCGGCAAGCGCAGGCGCTGCCGGCAACAACCGAGTGAAAGGAACGTCTCGCGGCGTGAGGACCGCCAGGAGACCAATCACAGCGGTCAACACAAGCGGAGACAAGAGCACAGGATCCCGTCGCCAAAATTTGATCCATTGCACCTTAAATCGACCTGAAATTCCCATAAGGGTGGATCGTAAGGCATCCATGATCGGGTGCGGCCGACGTCGACGGCCAGGACCTCACCGCTGTCATCCACCGGATTGCCGAAGGCATCGAGCCGGTCTGGGAGAACGCCGCTTGGACGGTCGACGGGCACGGCATGGCGCCCGCAGTGCACGCCAGCGCCTGATCCTGCTCGCCACGCGCCAGCGTTTCCGCCAGCCGGAACGCTGGCGCTTTCACGTCCCGGGCCCGGTGCCATCCTGGTGTCCTGCCCGCACCAGCCAGGAATGAGGCCGCGGACGACATTCGATCCGATGACCGCAGGGGAAGACGCCGCCAGCAAGGTGATGCATACGCGTCTGTCCGACCGAAGCTTCACCGGACGTCTCGAGCAGCGTCTCCGCACGTGGCAAGTGGTTCGTCCCACCTTTCTCGCCCAGGTTGAGGACGTCGTACTCATTGCTCTGCTGGCCACAGCCGGTAAGTCGGACGCCAACACACCGAAAGCCTGGTAGGTAGTGCTCTGGCCGGGAAGGTTCACCGGGTTGCTGCTCGCGGCCGGGGCTACTGAGCCGGTTGGATGTGAGGGACATCCGATTCGAGTGGTGGAGGCGCGGTGGCTGAGCCCGTCCGAGTGCGCAGGCTGACCGATCAGGAAGGCCAGCGGCTGCAGCAGATCGTGCGCCGGGGCAGCACCAACACGGTCCGCTACCGGCGCGCGATGATGCTGTTGGCTTCGGCCGGTGGGAACCGGGTGCCGGTGATCGCCCAGCTGGTCCAGGCCGATGAGGATACCGTCCGCGACGTGATCCACCGGTTCAACGAGATCGGCCTGGCCGCTTTGGACCCTCAGTGGGCGGGAGGCCGTCCCCGCCAACTCAGCTCTGACGACGAAGACTTCTTCGTGGCGACGGCCATCACCCGCCCGGCTAGGCTCGGCCAGCCCTTCACCCGCTGGTCCATCCGCAAACTCGCCGCCTATCTGTGGAAGGTCCACGGCCGGGTGATCCGCATCGGCCGCGAGGCCCTGCGTTGCCTGCTCGCCCGACGCGGTATCACCTTCCAGCGCACCAACACGTGGAAGGAGTCCACCGACCCCCAGCGCGACGCCAAGCTGGACCGGATCGATCACGTCCTTCAGCACTTCCCCGATCGGGTCTTCGCGTTCGACGAGTTCGGGCCGCTCGGGATCCGCCCCACCGGCGGCTCGTGCTGGGCCGAGCAAGGCAGGCCCGACAGGGTGCCGGCGACCTACCACCGCACCCACGGAGTGACCTACTTCCACGGCTGCTACTCGGTCGGCGACGACATCTTGTGGGGCGTCAACCGGCTCCACAAGGGCGCCGCCCAGTCCCTGGCCGCGCTCAAGTCGATCCGCGGCGCGCGTCCGGACGGCGCCCCCATCTACGTGATCATGGACAACCTCTCCGCACACAAGGGAGCCAAGATCCGCGCCTGGGCAAGGAGGAACCGGGTCGAGCTGTGCTTCACCCCGACCAACGCGTCCTGGGCGAACCCGATCGAGGCTCACTTCGGGCCACTGCGACAGTTCACGCTGGCGAACTCGAACCATCCGAACCACGCCGTCCAGACCTGTGAACTGCACCGCTACCTACGCTGGCGCAATGCCAACGCCCGCCATCCCGACGTCCTCGCCGCTCAACGCAAGGAACGCGCACGCATCCGCAGCGAGAAGGGCATCCGCTGGGGCGGACGCCCCATCCCCGACGCGGCATGACAACCCGGGTGAACCAACCCGGTCACAGCACTGACTGCGGGCGGCCAGGCCATCAGGGCTTCCGCGGCTACTTCCAGGGCTTCCCCGTCGAAGGGTCCAGGCCTGCCTGCCAACGCCGCTTCCTCTCACGCCAGTTGACAAAAGAGTGCTCTTCCGGAAGGACGACACTGATCGTTTCCTTCTGGAATTCGTTATCGGTGAGCAGTCTGCGCAGGAACTCCGCCATCCCGAAAGGGTGGACTTGGAACGGAGGGTCCGTGTGCCGCCCGCACACGAGCACGGGCCATCGGTCAGGATCATCACCCGTAGTCAGCCAGCAGTAAATGTCTGCGCCGCTGGTGAAGCCCCAGGCCAGGATGGATTCGGGATCCACGTCCAGGGCCGCTCTACCACCGAGCATCTCCCATGTACCGCGGGCGTTCGCCGTTTCGCCCTCCAGGCCGTCCCAGTCCCTGTAGACATCGGGCCGCGGAACCGGCAGCAGGATTCCGACTTCCGTACTGAGCTGCCCTGCCCCGTACATCTCCATGAAGGCGACATAGTCGGCCGGAAACTGGGTCCCCCAGATCTCCTCGACAGCACTCCAGTCGATCCGCTCATCCACGCCGTGCGTCGCTGGCACAACCTGCGCGAGCGCCGCTACCTGAGGATTCCCGCCCACTGCCACTCCTTCGCGCGCATCTTCGAGCGGCCACAACTTACGCGATCACGCTCCCTGCGAGAGGCGAATGGTCTGGCGCCGGCAGGAACCTCAACCCGGCGAACCTTCCCGGTCACAGCAGTAGCCGCAGCAGCCGCCCTGCAAAAGCAGCAGGACGTGGAGCTGTTCGCCGCACTGCCAGAGCTGCCCAACGTCATCCAGCAACGCGTCACACGACTGCGCCTGCTGTCTGTCGGAATCACCCCCACCTCGGGACACCGATGGATACGGCTCTCGTCGACCGCCAGCGAGTTCCTCCAGCCAGCGGCGCTACTCGACCCGCCGGAGGTATAGAAAGGACGCAGGGCCGCTCGCCCCGGACCTGTAGCCGAACTCGGCGACGCTGCGGCGTGTCCTGGCCGCTTGCCCCCTGCCGCGCGGTGTGCGGCGGGGCAGCAATGCATGCCTGACGCGAGGGTGCGCAAAGTTAACGTGCGGTCCGGCGGACCGTAAACGATGGTGACGGTTCGACCGGTCGGCTGCTCCGCATCGCCGCGGAACCCGCCTACGGAGGAACCGGGTGGTCCCCGGCGAAGTGGTGCCGGGCTCCGTCGATGGGGCTGTCGGCGTCGACGGGGACACGGAGACCGGGTCCGGCTGGTGTGGGCCGGCTGGTCGCTGTTCGGCCTGCAACTCAGCGACCTCGCCGCCGTACGCCGGGCCGAGCCGGGCGACGAGCTCACCCTCGTCTTCCCCCGGGAATGACCCAGGGCCGCTGCCGCCTTGAGGCCTCGCAACCGCTGCACCAGACGCCTGCGGGTCATGCGAAGGCGGGTACGGCGTCCTCCTCGGTCCAGTCCCCGTCGAAGAGCGCCGCGATGCACCGGCCCAAGTACGCGATGACCATGGAGCTCCCCGCCCCTCCACCCGTCCTGGACCCTGCCGTTCCGCACCCCGGCCGGTCATCCGGAACAGACCGGGTTCGAGTCATCTACACGGACGGGGGCAAGGTTGTTCATCGGCGAGCTCAAGCGCTCCGGCGACCCCGGACAGCCCGGCTCCGCGCCCGTATCGCCGCCCCCGCCTCCCGGCAACGGCCACCGGCCCAGCAGCCGGCCGAAGGCCGCCCCCGCCCACGCTCAGGCCACCTGAGCACCCCGGGCCCCGGCCACGTCAACCGCGGCAGGGGCTCGGAGCGGGTACGGGGAGCCGTCACTGGGACGTGGCGGCTCCGCGTACCCGCTCGCCCCCGCGGTCCGCAGCGCCGGCCTGCAGCGACTCACCACGGGACGCAGTCGGCGGACCGCTCAGGCCCGGCCGCGCAGGGGTTCCGCGGTCTTACGCGTACTTCCGGCCGGAGCACCAGTCGGGGCCGGTCACGCGCTCGCAGACCTCGATGGCTTCGACCTCGTTCCTGTCGTAGGCGCGTGAACCGCACCCGTTCGCGGATCCGTTGCCGTCGCTGATCTCCACGTACCCGCCGACCAGCCAGACTTTGGCGTAGACGCCGTGGCCGTCCGCTTCGCGGTCGCACGCGAAGGCCACTTCCCCGAGGAAAACGCCTTCGTAGTAGACGTGAGACACCTCCGCGTAGTCGTCCCCCTGGTAGACGCGGGGTATGACACCCGCGTGGGCGGGCCCGGCAGCCAGAGCCGACAACCCGACGACGGCGGCAGCCAGAGCCAGAGCCTTCCCCGTTCTCCGTGCGGCAGCGGCGATCTTACGTCTTCCCATGTCCGTGTCTCCTGGGCGTTGGCGATGAGCGGCCCTGCTGCTTCATACGGCAGACCGGACGAAGCAGCAGAGCCGCAGGGCATGATGGTGCGGCCGAGCAGTCGGGTTCGATACCGGTGAGAACACCACCGACGGCTTGGCCATGCGCGCAAAATACTTGACGATCCCTTTGGCCGCTTCGGTTCCCCCGGCAGGCCGCGGGGCAACTGTCACGCGCCCTCCAGAGCACGGCGCCACAGGCCGCTGGGGCAGAGCGGAAACCAAGGACCGGGGCCGGACACGCGGAGCGGGCTCTGTCGTCGCCTCTGTCCTGCGCGACCACCCCTACAGCGCCGCCCACTTCGCTGAGCTTCTCGGCCAACGAGCGGCCGCGGCGGGTGGCGGCAAGCTCGTTGAACGCCCGCCGGTAAGAGAGGCTCTGGGGTGGCTGACTGTCTGACTGACTGTCCGGCAGGAGACCGTCTGGTGCGTGGAGTTCGGGCCCTGCCGGGCCCTGGGCGTTCGGTCAGTTCCGCGCGGGATCGCCGCAGCACTTTTTGTGCTTCCGGCCATTCGCACCACCTGTTCGTGGTCCGCACCGCAGGCCACGTGGCGGGGCCGAAGGTGCTGAGCAGCATCGAGTACGGCGTGAGCGTGCTCGCTGCCCGCTGGTCGTGGTGCTGGGCCACGACACGTGCGGCGCGGTCGCGGGGCCACCCGTGCCGCCCTGACCGACGGCGCCGGCACCACCACGGGATACGTGCGCGATGTCATCGAGCGCGTCACGCCCAGCATCCTCGCCGCCCGCGACGGCGACACGGTGCTACTACGGCTCGGGGATCCAGCCTCGCCGGTTCTGCACCGGTCGCCGCCCTGCTGCTGGAGCACATCACGAACCGCAACACAACGAACACCGCCACCAACCCCGCATCCCACTGGCCCTTACCGGGCCGCCGGGTCTGGCTCATGTCCGATGATCTTGTCCCCGAGGGCCCGTGGGAGCGCACAGCCCACTACTTCCGCCGCACCCAAGCGCAGATACCAGCACCCAGGCCGGCTTCGGGTGCCCAACCGCGTCGCGCTGGCGCTGCTTTACCGAGCGTGGAAAGCCTCTTCGTCACGTGGCGTGGAGGGGGCGGGCGGCCACCCTGGCTGCCGTGCGATGGGCCCGGTTGGCGGTCTGGCCGGTTCGTTCCGGGAGGGTGGGGGGAAGTTCCGACACCGCAGCCAGGTGCAGATTGCCTTCGAGCTGTAGCCCTTGTCGCCGACAACGTGATCGGGCCCGACACGCGGGCGCTCAGTCAAGGACCGCGACGTGGTCGGCGGCGCCTCCGCGCCACTCATGAAAAGGGTGGCGTCGTCGCTGGTGCGCCCGCTCCGTTCCCTCTTCAGCGTGTGAGAGAGCCGGCGCAGATCCGCCCGCAGCCCCTGCGACGGCTCCTCCCCCAGACGGTTCACGCAGCGGATGAGGCGTTCCTCGCCGAACTGCTCCCCGTCGCCGACGTGTTCCTCGATGATGCCATCGGTGTAGCACAGCACCCGGTCGCCTTGCTGGAGCGTGTGCTCTCTGATCCGGGGCATCTCACCGCCGAAGCCGATGGGCAGCGTCGTCGCGCT
>NZ_JBEOXF010000080.1:0-32749 GCF_040296405.1 Streptomyces sp. NPDC002133
TCCTTTCTGAGTGTCTCGTCACCGCGTCCGGTGTGCGGTTGCGCGAGACCTCCTCCCCCCCACCGCTGAACCTGTTCGCGACGCCGGGGAGTAGAGCAGCCGTAGAACTCGACGCGAAAGTGGGAGAGCACGCTCTTGACGCGTCGTTGCTCGACACCTCGCCCAGATCGAATGACATGTCTGCGTCGCTATGAGCTTCGTGGTTCGGGTGGGATTTGCTTGGCGGGATCGTCGATCCAGACCTGGCATCCGTAGGCCCGCGGCACGGCCGCCCGCAAGGTCCCGCCAGCACCCCTGCGGCGCGCGGCAGCCCGCGCCGGTAGGCCGCGTGCCCCTGCGAGGTCCTACAGCGCTTCACGGGGTGGGGAGGCTGCTTACGGCGTGAACTCACGCGCTGAATCGCCGAGTGAACGATGACCACGACGGGCCGGGCTGCCGCCGCCCATGCCGTGACCCGTGCTGATCACGGTGATCGAAGGGCACTCCCACCCCGTCACGCCCGCACCTGCGACATACCCGCCTCCGCCTGCTGCAAGCGCCTTCCTCCAACACCTCACGCCGCCTGCCCCACACCCACCTACAACCTCGCAGCCCGGATGAGCCCCGGGGCGCCACCGGCGCGACTTCCCGGCAGGCCGGGAACCGACAGCGGCACCGGGGCGTTGCGGGCATCGAAGGAAGAGGGGAAGACATGACCAGCCGAAACGCCCACTGGCACTCGGGCGCTGCCTGCCGGACGACCGACACGGAAGAGCTGTTCGCCGAGGCCTCGGAGCAGAAGCGCGCCAAGGCGCTCTGCGCAGGGTGCCCGGTACGCATCGAGTGTCTGGCCGAAGCCCTCGACAACCGGATCGAGTTCGGCGTGTGGGGCGGCATGACGGAACGCGAGCGCAGAGCGCTGCTACGCCGCCGCCCCGGCGTCGACTCCTGGCGGGACGTGCTGGAGGAGGCCCGCTACGAGCACGAGCAGCCGCGGGCGCGCTGATCCCACCGGTCAAGTGCCTCCTACGCGTCGTTGAGTTGCCGATGACCGCCGCCGGTGCGCCGGTCGGCTCAGAAGCGCGCTTCTCCCCGGGCCAGCGGGCGCGCAGGGCCTTGAGGAGGTGGAGGAACTCGCGCCAGCGCTCGCGCGGGCGGATGCGGTAGTACACCTCGCCGGTGGTCAGATCGAGGGGGCGAGCATATGCCTCACACCGTTATGGCGGTTGTAAGTGGCCCGGAGCCTGCGCGGATGCCTCACCGGCCCCCATGCCTTGTCCTTGCGCGGCATCAGGTTCAGTGGCCCGAACTCGTCGACGCATATCACCCGCCTGTCCGTCGGCGGGTGTCGTACAGCGCCAGGACGCGGTGCATCTTGGCGATGAATTCCGGTTCGGTGGACGCCTTCCACGTCGTGGTGGTCTTCCAGGAGGTCTTGCCGGCGCGCATGATCCGGCGCAGGGTCTCCCGGCCGATGGCCGGGGTCACCTTCTGCTGGATCAGGTGCTCGGCGAGCTTGCTCAGGCTCCAGGTGGAGAACGCGGTGATCTTCCAGTCGGCGGGGGACGTCCGGGCGATCAGGCAGATGTGCTCGCGCACCTCGTCATTGATCGTCTTGGGGCGTCCCCCGCTCCACTTGGGTCCAGGCCGTCGAACCCCCCGCTCATTGAGAGCGTGGATGACCTCGCGGACGAAGTCCTCACCGCCTGTCTCAGTGAGGTGATGTCCTTGACCGTCTGGCCCTGGGTGGACATCAGCACCACGATCGCCCGGCGCAGCCGGACCGGGTCCTTCGCGGTCCGGCTGCGCCGCTGCAGCTTCCGGCCCTCGTCCATCGTGACCCGCCGGACGAACACCGGTCGACGTCCGACGACGACCTCCAAGATCATGTCTTGGACACAGTCTGCTGGCCGACGAGCAGGTCGATTACCCGGCCAAGGATCTAGTTCCTACCGGCGGACTGGTCGGCGTAGACGCCGTGCAGCATGCCGGTGGCCTGCCCGACTTCGATGAGATAGCCGTCCGGGTCGCGCAGGTAGCACCGCAGCTCGGCCTTGCGATCGATGGGTGGCGTGAGGAATTCGGCGCCCTTCGCACTCCACTCTCGGTGACATGCCTCGATGTCGGCGACGCGGAGGTTGAGGAAGCTGCTGACCGTGCTCGGGTCGGTGGGCGGGCGCAGGGTGACGTCTGGCTTGTCCGGGGTGGGGCCGCCGCCCGGGTTCATGATGATCCATCCGTTGGCGAGTTTGATGGTGCAGGGGTTCTCCTCGAGCACCACCTCACCGCCGAGAATGTCGGTGTAGAAGGCACGAGATCGGGCTACGTCGGCCACCGTCAGAAAGTGAGTGAGGAGGAGCCCGGAATCCGGGGCAGGAAAACCGTCACGGTGCATGCAAGACCTCCAGGCAAATCGGATGTTTCCTTCCATAGTGGTGGATGGATGTCCGTGGGCACGAACGAACACGGCCGGGAGGGGAGTCGGCCGTGCCGGCCGCCGGGCCCTCCGCTGACCAGTGCCTGTGCCGGCGGCCCGGGCGGGGCCGCCGGCACAGGCACTGGTCAGCACACGTCGATCTAGTCGCCGCCGGACAAGGCCGTGCCGGTGGTGGACGTGCCGCCGAATCCCCAACGCCAGGTGCCGTCCACGGACGCCATAACGGTGGTCTTGAGGGCACCGGTGGTGCTCACCTTCACCGTCTTGACGGTGCTGTAGGCCGTACTGCCTGCCTTGCGAACTGGAGCTTGACGTACTGACTGCCGTGGCCCGGGTACGTGTGCTTCACCCAGTCCGCGCGGGTGAGGCTGCCTGTCATCGTGATCGCCTTGCCCTTTCGTCACCGGCTCCGACGCGGCGTTGCCCCTCACCGGCTCTGCCCGCAGCCCACACCGGACATCAGTTCTTGCATGGGATCGCTAAGCTCATCAGAGACGCTGAATCTCGCACGTGATGGACAGGAGGCCGAGGTGGCCGAGGCGATGGTGGCCGAGGTGATGGCCGAGCTGGCCGAGCTCGAGGACCCGAAGGCACGCGAGGTGAACGAGAGACACGGTGACGATCACGGTGTGAACCTCAGCAAGTTGCGCGCGCTCGCGAAGCGGCTGAAGACGCAGCAGGAACTCGCGTGCCGGCTATGGGAGACGGGTGACACCGCGGCGAGACTGCTGGCGATCCTGATCTGCCGCCCGAAAGCGTTCGAGGGTGACGAGTTGGACGTCATGTTGCGCGAGGCGCGCACACCCAAGGTGCACGACTGGCTCGTGAACTACGTGGTGAAGAAGAACCCGCACTCCGAAGAGCTGCGCCTTGCCTGGTCCGCCGATCCGGATCCAGTGGTCGCGAGCGCCGGCTGGGCGCTGACCACCGAACGTGTGGCGAAGAAGCCCGAAGGCCTCGACCTCGCAGTGCTGCTCGACGTCATCGAGAAGGAGATGAAGGACGCCCCGGATCGTCTGCAGTGGGCGATGAACCACTGCCTGGCTCAGATCGGGATCGAGCACGCCGAGTACCGCACTCGTGCCATCGACATCGGTGAGCGCCTGGAGGTGCTCAAGGACTACCCCACTTCCCCGGGCTGCACGTCTCCGTTCGCGCCCATCTGGATCACCGAGATGGTGCGCCGACAGCACGACAAGTAGGACGGTTCGCGCTCACGCTCGTGCCGCTACTCCCTCAGAACGCGGCACCCGATACGAGCCGGCCGTGAGGGGCCTCACGTCGCACACGGCTGGAGAACAGACCGGGCCTGCCCGAGTCGATCGAAGCGACCTGGCCGCTCGCCGCGGTGCAGACATGTGCCCAAGCGCCGAGACGGTCGGTCCGTAGGTCGAGGATTCTTGAGGAGAGTCACTCGGGTGACCTCTCGGTGGGACTGAGCCGAGCTCCACCCGCAGGGCGCCGGGAAGGGTCCCGATGCCGTTCGGCGCAAAACGACCGACCGACGCCCTCGACCAGCAGCTCATCCCCTTCCAGCTCGCCGCTGGCGCCCCGCAGTCGCCCTCCACCTACCGCGACCTCGCTGCCCGCTGGGCCTGCGCCCGCCGACGGCGGGCCGACTCGGAACGCGGCGCACCTCGACTTGATAGGCAAGTGAGCATTTGCCTATCCTGTGGTCGTGGCCGACGACCTTTTCAAAGCCTTGGCCGACCCCACCCGCCGCACCATCCTCGACGAGCTCGCGGAGAAGTCCGGACAGACACTGTTCGAGATCTGCTCGCGACTGAGCATGAAGCATCAGCTCGGCATCTCGCGCCAGGCGGTCTCCCAGCACCTCGCCGTGCTGGAGGCCGCCGGGCTCGTCGAGACCAGGCGGGAGGGCCGCTACAAGTTCCACGACCTGAACACAGCCCCGCTGCGGCAGATCGCCGAGCGATGGCTCGCGCCCGGCACATCCGGACCGGAGGAGAGCACCCCATGAAGATCCATCTGACCAGCGTCTTCGTCGACGACCAGGCCAAGGCCCTGCAGTTCTACACCGAGATCCTCGGCTTCGTGAAGAAGCACGACGTCCCGGTGGGCGAGAAGGACCGGTGGCTGACCGTCGTCTCGCCCGACGAACCCGGCGGCACCGAACTCCTCCTGGAGCCCGCCGGCCACCCGGCCGTCACGACCTACCGCGACTCACTCGTCAAGGACGGCATCCCGCTCGCCCAGTTCGCCGTCGACGACGTGAAGGCGGAGTACGACCGCCTGCGCGGCCTCGGCGTCCGCTTCACCCAGGAGCCCCTGGAGATGGGCGCCGTCACCACCGCCGTCTTCGACGACACCTGCGGCAACCTGATCCAGATCGCGACACAGCCGCAGTAGGCGGTCGGCCACGTGCGGGGCTCGGCCGCCGCGGCAACGGGACTCTCGCCTTGGAGTCCCTCGGCAGCGTGGGCACGACTCCGGAGTTCCTCGAAACCCTCTCGGCCGGTACGCGCGCGGATGTGCACTCGTCCAACGGCGGCATGCCCGCCACCTCTTCCAGTGGTTCGAGGACAGCGAGCTGTGCACCGCCTTCGAGTGGCGCCGGCCACCGGACCGGCTCCACCCCGACGTCCTGCGATGTCGGCTTCCACCTCACGGTGACGGCCACCTCGGTTTCGACGTCAAGCCGGCGGTCGTCGCCCCCGCGGAGCGCCCGACGAAGGAGAATTCAGGTGAATGCGCCAGGCCGCTACGGCAGGGCGTGCAAGGGGGCGTGGTTGGCCTTGAAAAGACGCTCGCCGGCCCGGCGGAGAGTGAGGTTGCGCAGCGGCGTGGGCAGGTTGCGGGCCTTGTCCCGGCGGTGGTTCTGCGCCACCACCCAGGCGACCCGCCCGGCGCGCCGGGCCTGGAAGGCGGCGAGGGCGTCGGTGACATCGGGCTCGGTTCCAAGCGTGTCAGCGAGTACCAGGGCATCTTCGAGAGCCATCGCGCCGCCCTGGGCCATGCTCGGGGAGAAGGCGTGGGCGGCATCGCCGACCAGGACGGCGCGCGCACGCGTCCAGACCGTGTTCTCGCTCTCGTGCAGCGCGGCGAAGTGCGCGTCCGCGCCCTGCTCCAGCAATTGCGGGACCGGACCGCCGAAGTCGGCGAAGAGCGTGCGCCAGTCGCCGGCCGGGGTGGCGGGGACGGGACTGTTGATGTCGGCATAGCAATAGACGCGGCCGGCACCGAGCTGCACGGTCAGGAACGTCCGGCCCCTGGCACCCAGCCGCGCGGTCCAGTCGGTGATGCCCGGTATCGCGGTGTCGTCGGCGATGAACCGCCAGCACAGCTGGCCCAGGAAGCGCGGCTCCGGGCCGCCGAAGAGGGAGCGCCGCACAGCCGAGTTGATGCCGTCCGCACCCACCACCAGGTCGTACGCGCCGGTGGTGCCGTCCCCGAAGGTCACAGTCCCGTCGTCGGTCACCGACCTCACCTCAGTGTCGTAACGGACGACGGTGCCGGCTACGGCCGTACGCAGCACCTCGTGCAGATCGCCCCGGGTGACGGCCAGGCAGGGGCCGACCTCACCCCAGATATGGCCCACTCCGAACTCGGTGAGCGGGCGACCGCGGTGGTCCTGGAGCCGCTGCCGCGTCACGGGCTCCGCACGCTTGGCCAATTCGTCCCCCACGCCGATGCCCTGGAGTGCACGGACGGCGTTCGCCGGGAGGTAGAGACCGGCGCCGGGAGCCTGTCCGTCGTCGGCGCGGCGCTCGACGACGTCCACCGGGAATCCACGGTCCGCCAGAGCTTTGGCCAGCGCCAGACCGGAGATTCCGGCCCCGACGATCAGAGTACGAACTTTGTTCACAGGGAGTTCCTTACCAGTAACGGACCGCGACAACACCGACGGACCAGCCTGAGCTGCACAGATGCACGGCGCTGGACACCCGCTCCCCGCGCCGACTCCCATTTTGCGTCACGCGCCGGACGGCCCGATCACCCCGTCCGACCAGGCTCGCCGAATCGGCTCGCCAGGCTCACCGGCGTGGTGCGCCGACCCCGTGCCAGAGGTCGGTGGGTGTACCGCCCGGGACAACGAGCAGCCCCAGCCGCCGGTGGCTGTGTCACTTCCACGGGGGATCGTTTCGGGGTGACTCGGGGAGTCGGTTCGAGGCAGGCAAGATCGATGTCAGTGACTTTTGGGTTCTGGCGCAGGTCTTGGGGAGCGGTCGCGGAGCGTCACCTCGGTGTTCGATTGCGAGAGTTCGGGCTCGCTGTCCCGTCTCATCGGAAGTGAGCTGTTGATGACGCTGTGACCAGGGCAATGCAGGTTCGCTGAGATGAGTCAGGCTCAGGGCATGTCGGTGGTAGTGCTCCATTTCGCGCGGCATCCCGTCGCCCTTCACTGGTCCTGCGCCGTATGACCGTTCCTCTCGGACCGGGGAGGCCACTCACCGCGCAGCGGCGTCAATGAGGATTGCCCGAAGTCGTGCTCGGCACTCGGCAACGAACGCGGGGAAGGTGTGCCAGTAATAGGAGATGCCGCTGACGCCCACCGCGATTGCCCAGGCGCGGGCGCGGGCCCAGGTCAGATCGTCGAGGTTCAAGGTGTCCCAGTAGGCCTGTCGTGCTTGTGGCGGCAGGTCCCAGAGTGTGGAGTGCTCGGCGTCAGGAAAGCCGACCGAGAGTCCTCCGAAGTCGATGACTGCGTGGAGCTTGCCTTCGCGGACCAAGAGGTTCGTCGGCTTGAGGTCGCCGTGGAGCCATACGTGGGGTCCGGAGGGCTCGGGCAGTGCGAGCGCGGCTCGCCACAACTGCTCTAGAGAGTCAACGTCGAGCTCAGAACCCACAGTGGTTCGGCAATCGTTGAGACACCTGGCGATCCACTGGTCGCATGGCGCCAAGCTGCCTCCGCGATACCAGCTGAGGCCATCTGCGCGAGTCGCTCCCATGAGGTCAATGCCGTGGAGTTCCCGCACGACCGCCGCCAAGTCGGCTCCGAAGGCGGCCCAGTCCTGGACGGTGGCAGGGCCGGCCTCGTCACCGTCAATCCAGCGGTAGACCGACCAGACTAGAGGGAAGACGTTGGTGGGCGTCCCGGCGTGGACGGGCTCGGGAATCGGAGATGTAAGCAAGGGCGCCAGGCGAGGAAGCCATTCCTGCTCCTTTCGCACGGACTGTCCCTTGTCGGCGGTTCGTGGAAGTCGCACGAGCAGGTCATCGCCCAGCCGGTACATGGTGTTGTCCGTGCCCGCGCCTGCGGGCGACAACGGCACGTCAGCCCACTCTGGGCGCTGTGCCTTCAGCAGTGACCGGACTAGCGTCTCGTCGACTGGAATCTCATCCTCGTGAAGCGTCACGTCGGAAGTCTCACCACAAGAGGGAACGGGAAGCCAGTGACTTTCCGAATGAGGCAGGTTCGCTGAGACAAGGACGCGCCGACCGGGAGACCGAGCAGACCACCGGGCGAATCAGTTGGACAGCGGCTCAGGGGGCATGCAGCTTGAGCGACATGAAAGCAGGTGGCAGGCGAGGGCGCACGCGCATGAGACCGCACGCCCCGGCACCACGCAGAGTAAATGTGACGCTCCATCAGGTCTTTGGCTGTTCCACGCCGCTCTTGGCTGTGATCGGTGACCGTGCTGTTATGAAGGTCGACGCATCGTTTTGGGATTCCCTCGTGTTCGCCGGGACAGACGACGTGGACGTCGAGGGGGTGTCCGTTGTCTTCGGCACCGTCGATGTGGTGGCGAGAGGGCGGGCGGCCGAGGTGGCATGTCCGGACTGCCGTCGATTCTCGGACCGGGTGCACGACTGCTATCAGCGCAGGTTGAAGGATCTCCCGCTCGGTGGGCAGAGCGTCGTGATCCTGTTACAACTCCATGACGGGCAAGAACTGGGTCGTGACGAAGCGCAACACCGTCGGCAGCCCCACGTACATGGTCGCTTACCTCAACGTCGTCGGCCGCCCGGAGTCCGAGGCGGCGGTCGACGAGGGTGAGTACCGGTCGTACGCGGGGCCTGTGTACAAGTACGCGCCGGGTGTCTGCGTCGAGTGGGGCAGGGTCATCGGCAACTGGCAGACCTTCAACGCGGGTTCGAACTGCGGCCGGATGGCGGCCCAGACGACCTACGCTGGCAAGGACGTCAAGTTCCGCGACATGCACCAGCGCTGAGACGGAACGACCGGCCGGTGCACAACGGGAGACCCCGCGCCTGCGACAAGGGCTCCCCATTCGCTGTCGTGGTAAGCCGGCGGGCGGCCAGACCCTTCACCGGCTCCGTGGAGGGATCCGGATTGCAGTGAGCCGAGACCCTGAGAGGTGCGGCGGTCTGCTCGCCCATGGCGAGCACGGGGTATCCCTGATCGCCTCGCTATTCGGCCACGGCTGAACGCCTCGCGGCCCGGAAGCGGTGGACGGCCCAGCCCGCACCGAGCACGGAGGCCGTCCAGACGATGCCCTCGGCAAGAATGATTGCCGGGGTCAAGGTGAGATGCGGGCGAGGCGGTAGCACGGCCATCTGCACGGCAGCCCCCACCGGCACTGTCAACGCGGCGAGCAGGCCGATCAGCCCCGGCCGCCTGATGGCTGCACCGACCGCACCCAGGACCAACCCGAACGGCAGCCCCACCACCAGCCACGCGACCATATCCGTGCCCGCCCCCCAGACGAAGGCGTCCGTCACGTAGTACGCCACCGTGGCCGCGACCAGCGCCAGGGCCCCGACCAACGCGCCTCGGGCACGTGTCCCGGCCAGCCAGCCCATCACCACCGCCAGCGCGGCCCATGCCCAGCCGGCGTCCATCAGCAGGCTGAGCACCTTGGCGCCCTTGGCCCAGACGGTGCCCGTGAGCGGCATTCCGAGGTCGCCGTACGGCGACGAAAGCGCGTTGACGAGCGAGGTGGCCGCCCCGAATCCCAACCCGGCCGCGAGGCCCCCCACCATGATCTTCATACCGGGAGAATATCCAGCATGTTCGGCAGTCTGTCGACGGCGAGTGCCTTGTGACGAACCGTGGACGCTTACGGCATCGCGCAGCCGGGTAAGGCCAGGTCCACTCACCGAAGCGCGGGGCTGAAAGGTGGAGCACTTGCCCGTGCTGTTTGATGGCCACCCGCCGGGGTGTGCCGTCGGTTCTGGGGGTTCCGGCTCAACTTCCGCGACGCGCAGCCGCCGTCGTCCCCGCACTGCCGACGACGCCCACACGAGCACGGCCACCACCGCTGCCCGCCCGCGGCAAGCCACAGGCCCTCCTCCAGGCACGTCGAGCACGCCATGGACGGCCTGCCGCCGAACCCGCCCGGCCACTCCGTGACGCGCACCACTGCGGCCCGTCCAGGTGCCGCGGTGGGCCACGAAGCTGCCGTCGTGCGACGGCACCCGGATGGGCGGCGTGCGCCGGCCTGTTCGCAGTGGTCCGAGTACAAGGCCGCCTCGGTCTGCGACTGACCGAGGTTGCCCTGTGTGCAGTGTGCCCATCCCGCTACCTTGAACATGCCCTGGTCCGAGCCCCATACGGCGCAGGCCGTGCCGGCGCGGCGGCTGGCGGCACCGACCCGCCGGGCCGCAGGCATTGGACTCGTTCGTCGTCGACCTGATCGGTCAGAGGTAGCTGAACAAAGGGGGAAACACCAGGGCCACGATCCAGGCCCACGCGGCGTATACCGGGAGATAGCCGGTCTGCCAGCGCTCGAGCGCCGAGAACGGTGTGCGCCGGCGGACGAAGCCCAGCACCAGCCATGCCGACCAGGCGAGATTGACCAGCAGGATGACGTTCTCTCCGAGCGCCGCCGCCTTGTTGGGTGTGGTGCCGTACTCGGAGATACGCCCGGTGATCTCCAGCAGCACCATGGCGTCGACGATGAGCGCGCTGACGACGAGGGCGAGCTGAAGCTTGTCGAACAGGCCGGGCGGGGCCAGCGGATCGCGGGCCGAGATCGAGTAGAGCAGCAACCCCAGCACCACGACCAGCAGGAGGTCGAACAGGATCAGCGCTTCCCGCTCCACGTCGATGCCGGCGCTGGTCCAGCCGAGTGCGATCAGGAAGGCCAGCAGCACCGCGGTGAACAGCGGGGTGAACAGTCGCGCGAGTACGGGGGCGATGTTCTCGACCACATTCTGCTTGGCCTCGACGAGCCACCCGGCCACCACGACCGCGGCCACGCCGCCGCACGGAAGCAGCCACTGCAGGATGAAGTCCTCCGGGACGATCCCGATGGCCTCGAAGGTCCCGAAGACGAACGAGATCAGCACGCCGCCACCGGAGGAGATGAGAGCGAGGTAGACGAACCACTCGCCGGTGAAGCGGATGAAGTCCATTCGTCGGCGTGAGGAGCGTACTTTGTCGGCCACATAGGCCAGGCCGACCACGAACCACAGGGCGATGGGGAGATGGATGCCGGTCAGGACCGCCGACTGGGAGTCGTCCGCGAGCGAATAGACATTGGCCGCCACGGCGCCGAGCGCGAACAACGCCAGCATGATCCCGATCAGTGCCGGTCCGGCCTGTCGGCGCCAGGCCAGGAAGGCCGCCAGCCAGGGCAGTGCGAACAGGCTGAGGTTGCGCGCATAGAACGGGGCATCCTCTTCGATGTTCATTCCGAACAGTGCCGGAACCTTGATGGACGCTGCCGCGCCCGCAGCACAGATGACCACCGCGAGCAGGTCACGCCGCGACCGGGTGTCCGCCGCCGGGCTGTCGATCTCGCTGGTGAGTACCAGTTGCTTCCACAGCCGCTCCGAATGCTCCCGGGCGAACTCGCGGGACAAGTCGTCCAGGCCGCCCATACGTTTGACCGCGACGAGGAACGCCTCGTCGGCGCGCAGGCCGACGCCGATGAGCTCATCGACGGAACCCCGGAGATGGTCTTCGAGCTCTTCGGCGTCGGCCTGCGCCAGCTCTGGGCGGTGCTGCACGTAGTGACGCCACTGCGCGAACTGGGCCTCCAGTTCGTCCTGACCGTCTGGTGCTGTCATGTCCGGCCCTCCAGCGGGATCGCTCTCAACGCTGTCAATGTCTTCAGATCGCCGGGGCCGAGCCAGACCTTCTTGAGCGCGTCCACGACCGTGTCCCACTGGCGGCGCTGCTCGGCAAGCTCAGCGAGGCCGCTGTCGGTGATGCGGTAGTACTTGCGCCGCCGCTCCCCGGTGACGGACTGCCAGCTCGACTCCACATGTCCGAGGCGCTCGAGCCGGTGCAGCAACGGGTAGAGCAGTCCCTCGGTCCAGTCCAGCTCTCCGCCGGACAGCTCGTTGATCCGTTTGAGGATGGCGTAGCCGTAGCTTTCCCCCTCGGCCAGGATGCCCAGCACCATCGGTGTAGCCGAGGCGGCCACGAGATCCTTGGTGACCTTCACGAGACCTCCCTGAGTCCCATACCTAGGACTGTGATGCATAGTAGCTTTAGGTAATGCCGGTCACAAGGAACCGGTCCCCTCCAGGGCGGTCCCGTCTTCAGATGTGGAGAGGCGCCCGCCGCGCCGGAGGCTGACCCATCGTCCCGATCTTCGTCAGCGCAGCCGTTGGCCGCGGCTTTCCACCACGGGGAATCCGGCGTCCGGCGCATCGGCCAACCGCGCGGCCAGATAGCGCAGTTCACTGGTGGACAGCTCGGGGAGCAGACGGCGGGCGTGGGCCAGGATGTCCGCCCCCATGCCGAGGTTGATGACCTCCGAGGGGTCGGCCGGGCGGGCCACGGCGCCGCCGTGGTCCTTCGCGCGGCTCCGTAACGCCCGCGCGGCCGGCAGACAAAAAATCCGGTTGCCGGTCGCATCTCAACTGGCCAACTGAGGCGCTCCGACACACACCCTTGCCGCTGCGCCGAGCAACCACAGGCCGAACTCGATGTCCTCCGGGTCGGCGTACTCCACCAGAAGGCCGTGGGCCCGGCGGCCCCCGATCCTTGAAGTAGAGCTCCTGTGGGCCCCTCGGCCGCGACTCGCTGCAACTGCCGGTCGACCGGCCGCGGGACTGTGCTGCGGCTGACGGGCACCCCCAAGACGCCGGCCGGCCAGGCGCCGACTCGTCCCAACGAGGCAGCCATGGTGGCAGGCCACCCGTCTGCGACCGCGAGACCTACGAACAGCACAACACCGTCGAGCGGTGTATCAACCGCTTGAGGCGGTCGCGCGGCATCGCCATGCGCTGCGAGAAGACCGCGACCGTCCAGCTGGCCGGACCGCACGTCGCGGTCGTCTTCCTCTGGTCCGCCCGGTGTTCCCAACGAGACGGCCTTAGGTCCCGTCCCGCTGCCGGCGCCGGATCAGGTCATAGACCCGCCCACGGCCCCGTACCTCTCGGGTACGTCCCGCCAGGGAGCACCGGTCCGGGTTCGCCGCCGTATGCCGTCCATCAGCTGCCGCCGCGTCGACACGTGCGGACGGCCCGGCTCGATGCACTCCGGCAGCAGCCGCTCAAGCCGGGCCCACTGGGCCATTCGCCAGATCCCCACGTCCCACAGAACGTGATCATCGACGAAGAAGATCCACATTCACAGCGGACCCTATTGGGCGGGGACGGGGAAGAGCATGCAGCTGCTCGTGGCGTGGGCGAGCAGGCGGTCCTGGGAGTCGAACAGCTCGGCCTGGGCGAGGGCGGTGCGGCGGCCCTGGTTGAGGACGGTGCCAACGGCGCGGACCTTGCCGGTGTCGATGGTGATGGGACGCAGGAATTTCAGGTTCAGGTCGAGTGAGGTGTAACCCATGCCGGCCGGGAGGACGGACTGCACGGCGCAGCCGGCGGCTGAGTCGAGAAGGGTGGCGTAGACGCCGCCGTGAACGCTGCCGATGGGGTTGTAGTGCTCCTCCCCCGGTTCCATCGCGAAGACCGCGCGGCCCGCCTCCACCTCCTCCAGGGTGAATCCGAGGGTCGCCGCGATGGGCGGCGCGGGAAGGCGCCCGGCCAGCACGTCCCGGAGGAACTCCAGACCGCTCGCCCGACCGACCGCGGCCGCGGAAACTTTCGGGTCCCCCCACTCGAACGTGCGTGACCTCGTCATTGGACGTTCCTCCCGGACTCACTGACTTCCACATTCGAAGCTAGCCATCCACACATCTGGCTGTCAATGCCGAAGCCAGCTTATGATGACCGCATGTCCTGGCTGGAGACCAGCACCGAGAACTGCACGGTGCAGCGCACCCTCGACCTCGTCGGCGAGAAGTGGTCGCTGCTGGTGCTACGTGACGCCATGAACGGCGTGCGCCGCTTCGACGACTTCCGCCGCCACATGGGACTGTCCGAGGCCGTGCTGGCAGACCGGCTGCGCAAACTCGTCGCCGCCGGGATTCTGGACACCGTCCCCTACCGCGAGCCCGGCAGCCGCACCCGCAACGAGTACCGGCTCACGCCCAAGGGCTGGGACCTGTGGCCCGCGATGATCGCCCTCAAGCAGTGGGGCGACCGCTACACCGCGGACCCCGACGGCCCGCCTCTGGAGGTCCGCCACCGCGACTGCGGCGAACCCGTCCGGACCGTAGCCGTCTGCACCGGCGGGCACAGCGCGCTCACCCCCCAGCAGGCCTACACCCGCCCCGGAGCCTCGGCCCGCACCTCGGGCTGACCCTCGGCCCGCCCGCCCGGAAGCGGGCCGGGGACGCTGTGGTGCTGTGGTCAGACCAGGCCGGTCCGGTAGACCAGCAGGGCGATCTGGACGCGGTTGCTCAGTTCGAGCTTGGTCAGGACGTGGGACACATGGGCCTTGACGGTGGGGATGCTCATGTAGAGGTCGGCGGCGATCTGAGCGTTGGTCTTCCCTTCGGCGATGGCGAAGGCCACTTCGCGTTCGCGGACGCCGAGCCGGCCGATCAGCGCTTGCGCACCTTGCGCATCCTGCCCGCCCGGAGCCGGCGCCTGCGGGGCGGCAGGGGTGTGCTGTGCTGCTGTGCCGCCGGTGGGCACCGCGGCAACGGTGTCGATGAGCTGGCGGAGGACGTCCGGGGAGAGCACCGGTTCCCCGGCTGCGGCTCTTCGCACCGCGGTCACGATGTCCTCGGGCAGGGTGTGTTTCAGGAGGAAACCGCTGGCTCCGGCCTGCAGGGCACGCAGCACGTATCCGTCGGTGGTGAACGTGGTGAGCATGATGATCTCGGGAGGGTCCGTGCGGGCGCGCAGAATGCGGGTTGCCTCGATGCCGTCCATCGTCGGCATGCGGATGTCCATCAGGATCAGATCCGGGGTGTGGAGATCGACGAGGGCGGGCAACTCGCTGCCGTCGGATGCCTCACCGACCACCGTGATGTCGTCGACGCCCCCCAGCATCATGCGAAGCCCGACGCGGACCAGGGGATCGTCGTCGGCCAGCAGTACGCGGATCATGCCGACCACGGTAGCGGCGATCACGTTGCCCACGGCAGCCGGGCCGTGACCCGGTAGCGGTCGGCCGTGGGGCCGTGAGTGATCGTGCCGCCGGCCAGAGCGGTGCGTTCGGACATGCCGATGAGTCCCTGCCCCGCCCCGTGAGCGGCAACGGGGGACGGGGTGGCGGGGAGGGGGTTGGTGACCTCCAGGGTGAGGCCGTCGCGCGACGTTCCGGCCAGGGTGAGGCGTACGGGCTCGCCCGGGGCGTGTTTGCGGGCGTTGGTCAGTGCTTCCTGCGCGATCCGGTAGACGGTGCGGCTGGTGAATTCGCTCAGCGAGTCCGCCTCGGTGAGATCCAGGTCCACCTCGATGCGCATACCCGCCCCGCGGTTCTCCTCGACCAGATGCTTCAGGTCCCGGAGTGTGGGCTGGGGTGGTTCGGTTCTCACCTCGGCGCCCGGGTCGAGGGGGGTGCGCAGGACGCCGAGGACATGCTGCAGGTCCTCCAATGCCTGGCGCGCACTGTCGCGGATCACGGTGGCGGCCTCCCGGACCTGCTCGGCCGGTGCGTGGGGATGGAACTCGAGGGCGTTGGCGTGGACACTCAGCAGTGACAGGCGGTGGGCGAGTACGTCGTGCATCTCCCGGGCGATCGCCTCACGCTCTCGTTGGCGTGCCTGCTCGGCACGCAGTGCGGATTCGCGCACGGCTCGCTCGGCACGCTCGTGGAGCGAACGTACGAAAAGGCCCCAGCCGACAGCGCCCACCACGAGAAGGGCCCCGGTCACGGCCGAGGTCACCTGGGCCGACTGCGCTGACTCGAAGGACCACCAGTGCGTCGCCAGGAAGTACAGGACAGGGATCAGCGCGACCGCCGCCACCCGACGGGTGGTGCCGACCCGGCATTGTGCCGCCGTGGTGAACAGGCCGATGGCCGTGGCGGGGATGACGGGCGCGACGGTGCACATCGCCACCAGGGCCAGCGAGACGGCCACGGGCCGGGTGCGCCGCCACCACAACAGCAGGCAGCCCGCCAGCGGTACGAGCAGGGTGTTCGTCCCGTCGGACAGCCTGTGCAAGACACCCGCGTCGGTGAAAATCTGGGGGTAGAACCACAGGTTCCTGTGACTCGCGGCAACGGTGGTGGCCGTCAGGGCCGCGGCCGCCGCCACGACCGCCAGGTCGCGTAGTACGTCGCGCCGGCCATCGCCCGTGTTCTTCTTGCTCACGGTTACGCAACATACGTCGCCCCTGCTGAGGGGGGCCAACCACATCGGCCACGGCGCGCGACTTCTATACGAAGGTATGGGGCCTGTTCGGACGCGACTTTCGTCACCCACGGATCACCGACTTTCTACCGAAGCCCACTCCCCCGGCTCGGCCGTAGCGTCAGGGCCATGAACCGATCCCCGCGCAAGGACACCGTCCCGCTGCCCCAGCGGCCCGCTCGGCTCGCCGTCGGCCTGCTCGGCGCGGCGCTCCTCCTGCTGGGCGGTGTGCCGCTGGCCGAGCGATTCCAGGCCCACCTGACGCTCTGGGGCGCCGCCCTGCCCATCCCCGGCCTCCCCCATCTGGTGCTGTTCGCCGCCGGAGTCGCGGCACTGTCCCTCTTCTGGCGCCGCAGGCACGGCACGGCAGGTCGCCCGGACCCGAAGGAGCGGTGAACCGCCACCTGGACCACAGAGCCGCGCCACGCTCCTTGGGGCGGCGGCCCGTCATGCCGACCACACACAGGAAGACCACACAGGCCAGTACGTCATGACCGATTCCGTCATGGACCACCAGGTCCCCAACGTCCCCGCGATCGAGACCATCGGGTTGGGAAGGCGCTACCGTCGTGGGTGGGCGCTGCGCGACAGCTCCTTCCGGCTGCCTGCCGGCCGCATCTGCGCACTCGTCGGCCCCAACGGCGCCGGCAAGACGACCCTGCTGTCCCTGGCCGCCGACCTGATCGAGCCGACCACCGGCACGATCAGGTTGTCCGGACATCGTCCCGGCAGCGCCCGGGCCCGCCAGAGCACCGCGTTCCTCAGCCAGCAGAAGGCCCTCTACCCCCGTTTCCGCGTCCACGAGATCCTCCGGATGGGACTGGAGCTGAACCCCACCTGGCACCAGGAGACCGCCGAGTCCATCATCGAGGCCGGCAACGTCCCCATGAACGCCCGGATCGGCACCCTCTCCGGCGGACAGTCCACCCGCGTCGCCTTCGCCCTCGCCCTGGGCAAGCGCCCCCGGCTGATGCTCCTGGACGAGCCGATGGCCGACCTGGACCCCTTGGTGCGCCACCAGATGACCGACACCCTCCAGGCCGAAGCCCGTCGGCACGGCTCGACCGTCGTGATGTCCTCGCACCTGGTCTCCGAGCTGGAAGGCGCCTGCGACTACCTCGTACTCGTCAACAACGGCACCATCCGTCTGGCCGGTGAGGTAGACCTCCTCCTGGCCCAACACCGGCAGCTCACCGCGCAGGCGACGGACCGCGCGCACCATCAGACGAACCTGGAGGGGTACGACGTCATCGCGACCTCCACGGGCGACGGACACCTCACCTCGCTGGTCCGCACCCGCCACGCGCTGCCGTCCGACGCGGGCCACCGCGCCCCCACCCTCGAAGAACTCGTTCTCGGATATCTCAGATCGCCCGACGCGACCCCGCTGCTCACTCGGAGCGCGCAAGTCACCGGCGTCAGCGGGGTTGCGGCATGAGCACCGGAACCTCCCAGGCCCGCGCCGGCGTCCGCCGCGGACCTCGGCTGCGCGGACTGATCTGGCTGATCTGGCGGCAGAACCGCACCGCCTTCTGGATCGGACTGGCGGCCGCGGCAGCCATCGCCGTCTACGCCATCGTGCAGCACCAGCACATCGCAGCGGCCGTCACCACACAGCATCTCGACGCCTGCCACGGCCACGAGAACTCCACGCCGTGCCTGACCGACCTCCTCCGCTTCGAGCAGCAGTACCAGTCCCCGATGCGGCGTCCACTCCAGGCCATGCTGCTCCTCCCGTTCCTGTTCGGCCTGTTCCTCGGCGGCCCGCAATTCGCACAGGAACTGGAGTCCGGGACCTACCGCACGGTGGCCACCCAGTCCGTGACCCGCATGCGCTGGTTCGTGGCGAAACTCGGCGTGCCGCTCGCCATGACCGTGATCATCAGCGGCGTGATCGCCGCCGCCACGACCTGGTGGTGGCACCCGGTCGTCAAGACCGCGGGCTTCGAGTTCTGGCACATGTGGTACCCGTTCTACGCGGTGGGGCCGGTCGTCGTCGGCCTCAGCGTCCTGCTCTACCTCCTGGGTACGACCCTGGGGCTCATCCTGCGCCGCACCGTCCTGGCCATGGGCGCCACCCTCGTCACCGGTGCGGGGCTGTTCACACTGCTCGAATGGGTCCGTCCGCATCTCCGGCCGATCCACACGGTGTATGCCCAGCACACCTCCGAACCCCCGGCCCCCGGCACCGCATGGCTGCTGGCGGACGGCCCGCTGTCCACGGACGGCCGGCGCGTGTCCGACCTCACAGAGTGCTACGCCCAGACCGACTTCCGCCAGTGCCTCTCCTCCCACGGCATCACCGGACGCTGGGCCGAGTACCACCCCGTCTCGGACCTCTGGCCACTGCAGTGGGCGACGACCGGCCTGTCCCTGGCGCTCGGCGCCGCGCTCATCGCCCTGTCCGTGTGGTGGATCCGTAGAAACCCCGCCTGATCACCCCCGGCCCGGGGCCGTTGCGATCCGGGGGTCCCCGGGACGCAGGGAGTAGCAACAGCAGGCCAGATGGGTTTCACGAGAGGAGCCCCGAAACCGCCTGCCAGACCGACAACCGGTCTGCCAGGAACTCCTTCGCCCTGTCGCCCCCTGCACCGTGGGCCCCGCAGTCGACCATCACGATCGGCACGGCAGGATGCCGCAACTCGATGCCTAGCGGCCGAAGCGGCTCCGTCATCACCGCGGCCGCGCGCCAGTGCGCCTGGCCGAGCAGCAAGCCGAGAGCAAGAGACGAGGTGCCCCGGAGCGGCCGGTCGGACGCAAGGCGGAGGCTCTGTGCGGAACATCGGCGGTCAGGAGGACCCATCACAGCTATCGAATCAGTCGATACGGTATTGTTCAATACTAAACGGCTACGTCTGCTGCGGCCCTGCTGCCCTGCCGGAAAGACCTGGTCGAAGCGGCAAAACCGCGATGGCCCAGGTCCCGTTGCGCGCCCGCACCACTGGCACCAAGCCGCCACGAAGGGGAAACACCGTCATGCCCGCAGCACCCGGCACCACGACCGCCATACCCAAGGGGACGGGCCGGACACTGCCCAGGATTGCCTCCACACTCGCCGTAATTTCGCTCGCCGCCCTCGCCCTCACGGGCTGCTCGGTCGATACCACCTCGCCCTCCGAGGCCCGCGCTGACGCCCCGAAGGGCGCCGCAGCCTTCACCGGAGGGGAGGGGAAGCCCGGCTCCGCCGGACGCAACGCGGGTGGCACCGAGGTGCCCGTCGACTGCGAGAAGACCAAGTGCATCGCCCTGACCTTCGACGCCGGCCCCGGGAAGGACACCCCCGAGCTCCTCGACATCCTCAAGAAGGAGAAGGTCCACGCCACCTTCTTCCTGCTGGGCAAGGACCACGTACTCAAGCACCCGGAGACCGTCCGCCGTCTCGCCGCCGAGGGCCACGAGGTGGCGAACCACACCTGGACCCACCAACGTCTCGACACACTCGACAAGGAAGCGATACACGACGAACTGGCCCGCACACAGGACGCAATAGCCGAGATCACCGGCGAGAAGCCCACCCTGATGCGCCCGCCGCAGGGCCGCACCGACGAAGACGTCACCGCCGTCAGCAAGGAGCTCGGCCTCTCCCAGGTGCTGTGGAGCACGACCGCGAAGGACTACGCGACCACCGACTCCGCCCTGATCGAGAAGCGCACCCTCGACCAGGCCGGCCGGGACGGAATCATCCTGCTGCACGACATCTACGACGGCACCGTGCCCGCCGTGCCCGGCATCATCGCCGAGCTGAAGAATCGCGGCTACACCTTCGTCACGGTCCCCGAACTCCTCCACCCGGCCAAGCCGGTGCCCGGAACCGTGTATCGACCGTGATCAGCACCTGAGGCCACCCGGGACGCGCGTCACACTCCCGGAGGCGAGTAGGGGCCGCCCTGCTGCTCAGACGCGGCCAACACCCGTAGGGCAGACCGTCGAGGGGGAGGACATCTGACGGTGCCCGCAGTGCCACCGCCGTACCTACGGCGCCGGGGACATCGGCTTCGAGGCGGCGGGCCGAACGGGCCTCCCGGTTCGGGGGGACGGACACCCGCCTGAACCTCTGAGCCGCTACCGTCCCCGACTTCCGCAATCCACCGGACGGCGATCCCTGACAGAGTGCGCGGGACCGACCGGACCAGGCGGTCATCTGCCCCCGGCCGCCGGCGTACTCGCACCTGCGTGTCGGGATCAGTGGGGGTACGTCGAGCCACGGAGCCGCACGTCTCAGGCCCAATCGTGGTGCCGGCCGCCGGCTTCGCGGCCGAGTCGACGCATCACCCCAGAATCCGCCCCGAACCGGCGCGACACCTGAACCTCGAACCAAACACTGCCACCCAGACGGAACGCTCATTCATCGGGAGGGCAGCACGCAGAACTCGTGGCCATCGGGATCGGCCATCACCACCCAGCTGACCTCGCCCTGGCCGATGTCGATTCGAGTCGCCCCGAGGGAAACGAGACGGTCGACCTCCGCTTGCTGATCACCGTGGACAGGTGGAGCGAGGTCGAAATGCAGCCGGTTCTTCCCGGTCTTCGGCATCAGCGGCGGACCGCCCCAGGTGAACTTCGGACCGCCGCGCGGCGAGCGGATCGCGGTCTCCTGGTCCTGGTCCCAGACCAACGGCCAGCCCAGCGCCTGGCTCCAGAAGTATCCGACGTCCTGTGAGCCATCGCACGCAAGCGCTCCGATGAATCCGCAGTCGGCGAGAAAGTTGTTGCCCGGCTCGATGACGCAGAACTCATTGCCTTCGGGGTCGGCGAGCACCACATGCTCGTCCTCCGGGCGTTGACCGATGTCGATGTGCCGGGCGCCGAGTCCGAGCGACCTCGCCACAACCTGCTGCTGGTCATCAAGAGACGTGCTCGTCAGATCGAAGTGAATCTGGTTCTGGCCTGACTTCTCCTCCTGGGTCGAAAGAAATCGGATCCGGAACCCGGTGTCGTCGCTGGGCAGGAGCACGATGCCGTCGTAGGGGTCGTCGGTCATCTCCCAGCCCAGGACGCCGGCCCAGAAGCGCGCGAGACCGAGCGGGTCGTTCGCATCGAAGCAGAGTGCGTGGAGTTGAGAAGTCATCCCTCGGTGTCCGATCCGCTGACTCGCTGCCCACCCGCCGATCCGGTCCCGCAGTCCACCAGCAAGAGAGCTTTCATCCAGGTCGTGGCTGGAGCCTGCCCAGACGGCGCCACCCGGTCAACTCATTTACGGCCAGCGCTCGACCACTGCCGTCACAACAGCCCCCCACGTCCACCAAGTCACAAGCTCGGGAGGAGGCCGTCGAGAGGGCCACTACCTGTTCGGGGTCGAGCGTCGACGAGGAGGCGGCCGTGGCGGATCTTGCGGTCCTTCTTCGTGCCGAGTAAGCGCCGCAACTGCTGCTGCCGAGGGCGACCGCGGTGTGCCGGCTGGTGCACGAAGGTCTGCCGGGTGCGGAGGTCGCCCTCGGTCCGAACGATCTCCTCGGCCCTCGCCGTTCCGAGCGCTCCTCGCCGGTCATGGGGAACTGGCGAAATGCGGCTCCTGGAGTGACGAAAGCGCCGTTGGTCGTCTTCCTCGGGCACCACCGCCGTCTACGCCGCAGGGCCGAGGTGGCCTTCGAGGATGATCTGGGTGATCAGGGGTCGGTCCCAGAGGGCGAGGATTTCGTTGGCGAGGGCCACGATCGGGAGCGGGTGCCGATTGCCGTGCACCTCGATGGCGGCGGCCGACAGGCTGCGCGGGACGGCTCCGGCATCGAGGAGGACACGCCACTCCTCCGGCCCGAGCTCCAGGAACTCCAGTCCGGTCAGCTTGGCGATCTCCAGGGGGTCGGCGAGCGTACCGGGGTAGGCAGTGAGGGTCCGCAGACGGGGAAGCCCAGTGACGGAGGCGAGGCTCAACGGCTCGCCCTCCCACACACCGATGCTCAGCACCTCCAGCCCGGCGTGGGCGGCGGCCTGAACACTTGTCAGGCTTCGGATGTTGACCCTGGCCACGACCGGCGGCTCGTCCCGGTGACGGCCGCCGCGCCCTTGACTGCGCCCGTTCATCACCAGGTCGGTGAGAGAGTCGGCAATCAGTGAGGCGCCGGTGTTCTCCTCATGGCTGAGCATGATGATCTGCCCTGTGTGTCCGCGCGGGCCCGGTGTCAGGTCGACCGCGATCCGGTCGCCACCGCCGTTGTCACTGAAGGCAATCCAGCCAGGTGAGCCGACCAGACCCTGCACCGCGGCGTCGGGCGGGGTGACGACCGCCTCCATCGCCGCGAACCGCCACGGACACGGACGGGACGGGGCGTCGGCGATGTACAACTCGTCCAGAGGGAAGAGCTCGCCGATCATCTGGAACACGCGCTCCGCTGTCTCGTGGTCGTCGCGCTGATCCTCCCACCGCGCTCGCGTCACCCGGTAGAGCACCTTGAGCTCGTCGGGCAACGGGACGCCGAGGCGCGCTTCCGCGGCGGCGATCTCCTCCTCGGTGGCGCCGACCGCATCGGGGATCCGCTCGCGCAGCGTCCGCTCCAGCAACGCCAGATCCATCGACGGGGCCGGCGCCGCCCCAGGCACCGGGTCAGGCAGGCGGCGCCACGGCTCGGGGACGGAGTCCTCGACCAGGACGAGCGAACCCGGGTGCGGATTGCCGATACCGGGCTCCACTGCAGGGCTGGGGCTGAGCAGGTGGAGCACGGTCCTGCCGGTCGGCGAGATCTCCGCCGTGAAGGAGATGGCGTGAGCGCCGGCGTCCGCGAGTACGCCAAGCACCCGCTGCACCACGGCGAACTCGTCCTGCATGTCCTCGACCTGGAGAGCTCGTCCAGGCGGCGGGAGCCGCCGCTGCATGGGCAGACTCCACCCGCCGTGGCCGATCCGTCCCGCCACATAACCGCCCCGTGCGGCAAGGCTCTCCGCGTTACCGGCCCGCAGGAGTCGCAGCACGGGCTCCCAGGTCTCGAAGTCATGTATCGAGGGCAACGGTAGGCCTCCGGTCGTTCCAGTGGTCGTAGGGGACGGCAAGGGCGGGCGCGTCGTGAGGTTGATTATTGCGGAAAGCCGCCACCCCGGCCGAGTCCCACCGTCGTCGGCCCCATCCCTCGTGGGAGCCCGACACGCTCATCACGGGACCCGCACGAACCGGGAGCTACAGAACGGCAGGTAGACGGATTTCGTCGGTAGCCCGTCATCCGGCCTGAGAGTCTGGTGACGAAGCCGCTCGGGCTCGCGCAGGCCGCCACGGTCATCAGCGTTCGGACCGATGAGTCTCTGCACGTCACGGCGTCCCAGGAGTGGGTGCGGTCGCCTCTGACCGCCGCAGCGGCGGAATCGGCCATCGAGGTCGAAGAGAGGTTCGGCTTCGTCGACACGTGCTCGGCGGCGGCTTCGTACACGGAAACGAACAGCACCTCGACATGGGTTCGCGAGGCACGATGCCGTCGAGGCCGTAACCGCTTCGGGTGGGGGACGACGACGGCCGGCAGCGGAGCACCAGTGTGGCCGTCCGGGGATCAGGTCAACAGCGCAGATCCAGTTGAGGTCAGAGCGGTTGAAGGTTCGATTCCCCACCTTGCTGAAGGAGTCGTCCCCCAGAGAGAATTCCGATGGAATAGAGACCTGACGGTGACACAGATATGGCACGTGGTCAGTGGCGGTTCAAACGCCACCTCACATGCCCGCTTGCGCCGCTATGCGGAAGCCACGACCTCCCCGGCCATGACCTGGGGAGGGTTGGGGAGCAGTGACGCGAGGTTGTCCCGCACGAAGTCCGACGCCCTTGAGATCGATTCCTCAGCACCGGCCTGGTCCTGGAAGACGCTGGTCGAGACCATCGTTCCGTTCCCGGCATCGATCCAGTAGTAGGCCACCAAGCCGGGGACCTGGCGCATGAGCGGCACGAACCCCTCTTTCACGATGCGTGCCGCCTCGGCCGAATCGGTCACCCCTTCGTACCGTCGGACTGCTGCGTACATGGCCAATCTCCTCGCGGGTTCCGGGTTCCTGCATGGCTGAGACGCCATACCCCTGCGACAGCTACCTCGCTCGCGGGGCGTCCGGCATTCACCGGAAGGGCCGCCTTCCGTGATCCGAACGGCGGCCTCGGTCCCGGACACACGGCCTCCTCCCCTGGCCCCGGACCGCTCCCGCATCATCGTCGAAATCGACGGCGTCCAGCATTACGGCCGCAAGAACCCGCCCGATGAGAAGGGACGGACGGCTCGCTCCGTGCCGGCCGGTCGAACGCGTGAAGCCGACCGGCCGGCTGCTTCCCTGAGGGTTACGGCCCTTCGTTACGGCAATTCCAGGAACAGTGGGAACGCCGCTTTCGCGATATGGCCCTTCGTCACCCTCACCACGGTCGCCGGAGAGCCGATCACCCCCTCCGGCAGGTCCAGGGTGAGCAGATATACGCCCGGTTCCACATGGGCGAAGCCGAACCAGCCCGAGCCGTCGCTGAGCCGGCTGGTCTCCTTCCCGCCGGTGGTGAGCGGGTGGAGCGTCACCGGCACCTGGTCCAGCGCTCCGCCGCCGCGGAGCGCCAGCCTGCCCGCCACATGCCCGTCCTGGGGCGCCGCCTTCCACGGCATGCCGGGCACCGCCGCCTCGTCCTTGAACGGCGCGTCCTCGCCCTGCGTCAGCGCCTGCACCAGCTTGGCCCGCTCGACCGCCAGGCCGTTGGCCGCCACATCCATGCTGGGACTGGCGTACGCGTAGCCGCTCCAGCCGGCCGCGGTATTGCCTGCCGCGCTGGGTCGCAGCGCCTCCCTGACCTGGCTGAGCGAGTCCGCGACGCCGTTGAGGTACAGCGCCGGTCCGTTGACCGCCTGCCGCTCGCCTTGGTGGTCGGCCAGGAACTCGGACCACTCGGAGAACATCAGCGCCTGGTCCGGATTCCAGTTGCGCTTGTAGTTCATGGTCACCGCGGTGTCCATGATCCCTTCGTCCAGCCACCCCGCCCAGTCCTGCAGGACCTCGGCGTAGGTACGGGTGGCCTGCCAGCCGCCGACCGCCTGCGGCCCGTGCCCGTAGGTGATGGCGTCCATCGACAGGCGGGCCTGCGGGTCGACTTCCCAGATACCGAGATAGATCTTGCGCACCAGATTGGTGACCTGACTGCGTCGCCAGTCACCCCAGGCGGCGTCGGACGGGAGGGGTATGTCGGTACGGCCTGTCGCCTGCTGGAAGCGGGCGACGGACACGTCGTTGTAGCCCCAGTCGCTGTGGGTGGTGGTGGAGCTGCCGTCCGGGTAGCGGACGTAGTCGAGGTTGATGCCGTCCACGTCGTAGTTGCGGACGATGCTCTGGATGCCGCGGACGATGTAGTCGACGGCCGCCGGATGGCCGGGGTCGACATAGGCGTTGGCGCCCACCAGTTCCTGGCCGTTGGCCTTCTTGTTGAGCCAGCGGTCGGCGCCGGTGACGCCCGGGCCGTGCTGGTTGAAGACATGGTCCGGGGAGCGGGGCGGGGTAGTGCTGTTCCACATGGTGTTGACGTTGACCCAGGCGTGCACCTGCAGTCCGGCCGCGTGCCCCTGCCGGACTATCTCCTCCAGCGGATCGTAGGGCGCCGGAGCGATCGCGGCGTCGGTGCGCGGGTACAGGGCGTTGTTGCAGAAGCAGTCGTAACGCCGGGCGGTCTGGACGATCAGAGTGTTGGCGTTGATGTCCAACGCGTCCTTGACCAGAGTCGTGACCTGCGCGGGTGTGTAGATGCCCGGGTTGAAGGCGTCCACCCAGTAGCTGCGCCACTGGGCCGGCGCCGCCGGGCCGTCGTCGGCGTGGGCGGGCAGCGTGGTGCCCGCGCCGAAGAGCAGGCCGAGGACCGCCGCCAGGGTGATGAGTACGCGAGGCAATCGCATGTGATGTGTCCCCTGTGAAGTTCGTCGGTTACGGGCGTGCGTCGCGGGAAGGCGGCGGGCCCCAGCTGGTCCTAGGCGAACGTGGCGCCCCAGGTGGCCGGCCCGACGATGCCGTCCACGCTCAGGCCCTTGCTCGACTGGAAGCTGCGGCAGGCGGAGTCGGAGCCCGGTCCGTACTGGCCGTCCACGGTGAGCGAGTAGCCGTGCGCGCTGTTCATCCGGTACTGCCAGGTCGCCACGCTGGCGTGCACGAAGGTCGGCGGCTGGCGGAAACTGACCCCGGGGTGGGGCAAGGGCCCGCCACCGGGGTTGACCTCGCCGCTGAGCACCCGGGAGTACAGATTTCCCGGGCAGTCGGTCGCGTGGTGGTCGCGGTGGCCGGTGATGGCCTGCGCGGCGCCGCCCGACATCCGCAGGCGGTTGATCCCGAAGCGGACGGCGTCGATCAGTGCGGCGGTGATGGTGTCGTAGTTGCCGCTGGTGCCGCCGGTCAGCGCACAGACCGCGTACCAGTCGTCGTTGCCCTGCGTGGTGCCCTGGGCGGCGGTACGGACGTTCTCGCCGCGGCCCTGGAAGAGGTAGCCGTGGACGCAGGCGAGGTGGCTGTAGGCGATGTCCGACCAGCCGTTGGAGTCCATGTGGAAGTTCTGGATGCCCCGCACCTGGCCTGCGCAGTCGGCGTGGTTGGCCTTGGCCACCTTCACGGCGTCGACATGATGGACGACCACGCCGCCCTGAGCCGGGGTGATGTTGCTGCTGACGCTCTTGGGTGCCCTGGCGCCCCACTGGGAGCGGGTGACGAACGTGGCCATCAGCTCCGCCCTCCTCGGCCCAGGGCACAGCCGACGGTGGCGTTCAACGGCTCGACGTGGCCGTTGCGCGCTGTGTCGAGGCCATAGACGGCGCCGGGATGGCGGGGATGCGTGACGATGGGGAGCTCGCGGCTTCCCGGCGGGAGGGGGGTGGCGGCACGCACGGGTCCGGAACATATGACGGGCAGCGCGAGCGCACCGCCGGCTGCCGCCAGCAGCGCGGCGCGGCGAGATGGGCCGTGAGTCAACGGTCCTCCAGTTGGGCGTGAGTGGGTGCGATTGTCCGGACGTTGACAGGACGCCGTCAAGAGATCGGGACGGAGGAGCAACCGGCGTGCAGACTCGAGGAGTTGGCCGGGCCGACGTGGCGGGTTTCGTCCGGGACGGCCGTCGGCGGGTCCCCGGGGACCGCGACCCAGCAGTCGAGGGTCCAGCCCTTGAGGCGGACGCAGCGGCGCTCGCCGTTCGCGAATTGCGGCACGGTGCCGACCGACCTCGAGTGCTACCGGATGGGCCAGCACCGCGGGGTCATCGCAGATCTGAAGGCGCTGCCGTGGAACCGGCCGGAGTGCGTCCAGGTCATGCTCCACGATGAAGACGACGATTGCTTCGGGCTGTGGATCGTCCAGGACGGTGCGCTGGTCGACGTGTGGATCCAGCGCACACAGCGGGTCCACGTCCCGCCGCCGTCGTGGTGGGACGACGGCCCGCGGCCCGGATCTCTGTGGCGGACGGAGGGGCTGGACGCAGGGGCGCGGCCCGCGCACTCCCCAGAGCATGAGCAGGACCCGCGACTGTCCCTGGTAGCGAGGGCTGGTGGTGCCCTATAGGTGAGCCCCAGTACTGGGGAGTGTCAGAGCCTGATGGGATGGTGCTGTCATGCAGGACAGACTCTTCCACTCGCCGGAGCCACCCCTGGAGCACGCCGTGATCGCTCGCTTCCAACTCGGTGGCGACGACCTTGGTGAACCTGACCAATGGTCCCTGGTCTTCGAAGCCGAACGGTCCATGGGAGCCGCGGTCGAGGCCGCCGGTGTCGGTGAGGTCGACGGCAACGAGTTCGGTGGGGGTGAGGTTGTGCTCTTCGCCTACGGCCCCGATGCGGACGCCCTGTACCGGGTCATGGAGCCTGGTCTGCGTGCGCTCCCGTTTCGGCCGGCGCACGTCGTGCTGAGATACGGAGAGCCAACCGACGCCATTGAAGAGCGCATCGAGCTCTGAACCCGCGTACCAGATCCGTGCCAGATCGAGCGGTCAGCCACCGTCATCGAGGACGACCACGGAGCCCACATCGGACGCAGCCCCGTCACAGCGTCCGGGCAGGATGAGCTGGGGAAACGGCTCAGGTGCCCCTACCGCGCCTGCAAAGCAGATGTCGGCAGTTCGAAGCCGTCCGCGCCCACCAGCGAAGAGACCCCCAGTCAATCACGACTGGGGCCACCAACGCCGCTGGTCACTCCCGGCCGGGCCGCCCTCCTGAGCAGCCGGTCCATGTGGCTGACAGCTTCGCGCCGGGTGTTCTCCATGACGGCGTGCAGACGATGTGGCGGTGATCTCCGCATCCTGGGCGTACGCGCTGATCCTCTGCTCGCGCCGGATCACCTGGTACGTGTCGGCCATCCACGCAACCAACGCTCCCAGCAGATCAGCTGCCCTCCCGGGGGAACGCCGCGGTCGGAGAGCAGGGACACGAAGCTGTGCCGGAGCTCCCGGGGCATCCAACCGTCAGCGCTGATCCCGTCGGCATCCTTGAGGGCCTGGCGGAAGGCACGCCGGACGTTCGTCGCGTCGAGCGGCTTGCCCACGGCCGAGGAGAAGACGAGCCCGTGTTCCTCCCAGCTGTCGCCAGCAGCGAGCCGTTCCCAGCCCTGGTCTTCGAATTGCTGCCGGAGGACCTCGGCGCAACGCGCTGGCAGAGCGAGCGTTCGCCGGGACTTCCGCGCTTTCGTATCTCCCCCGCGCCGGACCGAGCGCCACACCGCCATGTGCGGAGGCTGCGTCGGGTCGGCGTCCGGCTGGCCCTTGAGGAACACGTGGTCTCAGGTGAGGGCTCGCAGTTCCTCGGTACGGGCACCGGTCAGCAACGCGACGACGATGTACGCGTGCATCGATGTCGATGGTTGTTTGTGAGCGCTTCTTTGGGCTCCACCGCACGGGCGAGAAGTGGCTCCACGGTGTACGAAGTTGATCTGGCCCCACCGCTGAGCGGACGGAGGTACTGGGCACTGGTCCGACAACGGCTCCGCTGCCTCCTCAGATCCCTCAGAGAGATCGGTAGAGCGGTGGGAAGACGCCGGTAGGGTGGGCCCATTGTGGACGCGGAGACAGGAAACGAGATGGTTGCCGTCCCGTCGGGACGGGTGACGCTGTCGGACCGGCGGACGCAGAGCAATTGGCCGGTCGAGGTCGCGCCGTTTCGGATGTCGGCGTTCCCGGTGACTCAGTCTCGGTACGCACTAATCACAGGCCGACGGCCGAGTAGCACCCAAGGCGAGCGGCTGCCGGTCGAGGGTGTTTCGTGGTGGGACGCGGTCCAGTTCTGTAACGCCTTGTCCCGGCGCGAGGGGCTGACGCCCGCGTATGACCTGTGCGTCGACGACGAGACGGCCGAATGGGACGCCTCCGCAGACGGGTACCGGCTGCCGACCGAGGCCGAATGGGAGCACGCCTGTCGTGCGGGGACCACTGGCGCGCGGTACGGCCAGCTCGACGAGGTCGCCTGGTACCAAGGCAACTCTGATGGGCGGATCCATGCTGTTGGCGGCAAGCAGCCCAACGCATGGGGTCTGTACGACATGCTGGGCAATGTGTGGGACTGGTGCTGGGACGTCTACGACGCCGAGGTGTATGGCACCTACCGGGTGCTCCGTGGTGGTGGATGGGCCGACGAGCACTGGAGCTGCCGGGCGTCGGTGCGGCGGCGCAGCCACCCGACCTTCCGGATCGACGACGTGGGATTCCGCATCGCGCGCTCCACACCACTGCCCCGGCCATAACAGCCTCATTCTCGGTGAAGTGCCGGTGTGCAGTGGCTCCGGACGGGCCGAACGACGCGGACGGAAGTTGCTGCCGTGCGCAACCCGAGGTGGCTCCGGCACCAAGCGCTCCACCATCCCCACAACCGCAGGCTGTCGATCTCACGCCCAAATGAGACGGCATCCAAGCCCGACACGTCTCCCGGCTGCTACGCGTGCGGTAGATGATCCCCGCGCTCGCCCGAGTTCGTCTGCCGAGTTGGATGTCGCCCAGCGGTCAGAGGCTGGTGAGCAGGCCGTCGAGTGGGGCGGGTATGCGGCCGGGGTCGAGGGCCTCGACGAGGACGCGGCCGTAGCGGATCTTGCGCCCCTTCTTCGTGCCGAGGAAGCGCCGCAACTGCTGCTGTGAGGTGCGGCCCCGCTGTGCGGGCTGGCGCAGGAAGGTCTGCAGGGCGCGCAGGTCGCCCTCCGCCCGGACGAGCTCCTCCACCCGTGTCACGCCCAGCGCGCGGATGAGCTCGTCCTCCAGATCCGCCGCGCAGACGAAGAACCCATGCTGTGCTGCACTGGCCCGCTCCAAGCCGCGGGCGTAGTAGCCACGCTCCGCCTCGTCGCACAGTCCCGTGAGGCGGAGGCCCAGGCCGGGTGGTCCGAGGAGGCGGGCGAAGCGCCCGACGCTCATCGCACCGCCCATCGACAGAACGCAGACTCCTTCGGCCTCCAGGTTCCGGCCGCGACTCGCGGCCAGCGCGTTGACCGCTGCGACGTCGCTCTGCCCTTCGAGTAGGACGGCCGCCCGGACGGTCAGTCGCGCGGCCAGCCGGCGCGCGGGGTCGCCGGGACCACCGGCCGCCCACGCGGTGACCGCCTCCCGGAACGACTCCATGTCAGCCATGAGACGAGTCTGCGCCCTTACCGGCCACCACGGTAGGGAATTACCGTCGGTGCGCTTCGATCGGCGGTGAGCAGAGGGAGGTGGCCACGAGGATGATCGCCGGCACACCTCCCGGTCTCTGTACCGCCGTCGGCAGGAAGGTCGCCAAGGCCGTCTGGTTCCACCTCACCTGCCGGGGCGTGACCGCCTGGCCGATGGCGCTGCCACCTGGCGATCCTGCCTACGACGCTCCCGCGTCCGGTCCGGCACGCGCGACCGTCCTGACCTTCCTGCGGTCCGCCTCCAGCGGAACTGGCCTGACGGGCTGGGATATCGCCCGCGACGCGTGCGCGGGCGGGCTCCGACCCGTGGCCGTTGCTGCCGCTGCGCAGTACCGCTGCCCTCTGGTCACCTGCTGAGTGGCCTGTGCACCACTACCAGCCCCGGACGGTGGCGTGCATCTCCCATACGAGGATCTCCGCGCCTGAAGGCTGTTCGGCCGTGATGCGCTGGCCGCCGGTCGCAGTGAAGCGCACTGCGTCCCCCTCCTGGAGCTCTCCTGTGCCCTCCAGGACGACTTTGCCTCTTGGCACGTACAGATGGAGGAAGGGAGCCTCGGGCAGTACGACCGAGGCGCCCGCCGAGAGCCGGGCCGCATGCAGTGCGGCGTACTTGTTCCGGATGCGGATGGCGGTGGTGTCGGAGTGCTTGTCCATGCCGGAGGCGACTGTGGTCAGGCCACTGCGCAGGAGCTCGTCGTCGATCTCCAGCTGCTCGTATCCCGGGGGGATCCCGGCCTCGTCCGGTACGACCCACATCTGCACGAAATGTACCGGGTCGGCATGGGTGCTCCCGCCCTCCAGGCGCCACGAGTCGTTCTTCTCCGAGTGCAGAATTCCCGTTCCCGCACTCATCCTCTGAGCCAGACCAGGGTAGATCAATCCAGAATGCCCGGTGGAGTCCTGGTGTACCAAAGACCCCTGCAGCACCCATGTGACGATTTCCATGTCCTGATGGGGATGAGTCTCGAAACCGGTCCCTGCTGTGACGATGTCGTCGTTGCTGACAAGCAGAAGACCGTGATGGGTATTTTGCGGGTCGACGTGATGGGAAAATGAGAAGGAATGTTTGGAATCGAGCCAGGACAGGTTTGTTTTGAAACGATCCCGGCCGCGTCGCACATCGACGGTCGGCTGCATGACTGAAGTCAACGCCGGCCCCCGTCAGCAGGAATGTGAGTGGTCACAGCTTGGCCCTCGAAAGGATGGGAACGGGAATCTCAGGAACGTCGTCGACGGAGGAGCCGACATGGAGCTGAGTGCAGTGCTGGTCGGCAATCTCGGCGCAGATCCCCGCCACTTGCTCGCAGAGAGGCTCCCCGAGGTCCGCCGCGGCCAAGGCCATGATCATCTTGTACTGGAGATCCTCCATTTTGCCTCCCGTGCTGCTGGCTCATCAGTACGCTAAGTGAGCCCTTGGATCCTCGCCAGCCGGACCATGGCCGGCACGCGGAGGTGGCGGCCGAGAGAGTGCCCGGAGCGAAACAGGGGCGCGTTCCCACAGGGCCGAGCGCGTGGGCGGAGCCACGAGGGCGCCTGGGGCGTTATGCACCCGGGCGCGACCGGCAGATGCCGGGGGTGTGAGCGGCTGCTGTTGACGCCAGAGGAGCATGCCGAGGGCGACCAGGGCTCCTGAACACTGACGCCGGCACCGTAGAAAAAGCCCCCGATCGTTTCGCCGATCGCGATGAGCGAAATGGTCGGCAGAGGAGCTGGGTGGGGTGGGCGCGGAGCCGCGCGGGCAGAGACGGCGCGGCGTTGGTTGTCCTATCGCGAGAGGTGTTTGCGCCCCCGCGGCGCGACGGGCGTACGCGTGGGTGGCAGGGCCGTGAAGCTGAGACGAAACCGCCCGCTGTCAGTGCGCGGCTGCGATCGCCCGAACTGGCCACGGCCTTCCACCGCCTCGCTGCATGCGGCGTGGTATCGAAGGCGAAGTACCGACCATCCTTCACCTCGGCGGCCTGCAAGTTCCCCTCCCCTGCCGTGCTGGAGACCATCAGGTCGATGAGACGGGGACATCCGCCACGCAGGCACGCTGCCGACGACGGACACCACGTACATGATCACGATCTGCGGCTGGAGTACTCAGCGGTGGTCTCACGGAGGAAGGTGTTCCAGCCCCCCGCTGGGGACTGTCCGACCTCGAGGGTACGGAGCTTCGCGAGGATCTTCGCGTCCTGGACGTCGAGCCAGTCGCAGAACTGCCTGAAGGACACCAGCCGTACGTCCTTCTTTCCGGCCATTCGCTTGAGCGCCTCTTCGACGGCGT
>NZ_JBEOXF010000081.1:0-31282 GCF_040296405.1 Streptomyces sp. NPDC002133
CTCCGTATGCTCATCCGCCGCGCCACCTCGCTCTACCGATGGGACGGTCGCCCCACCACCAAACGCCTGAAGTAACGCCTACTGCCGGGCACTCTTACTCGGCTTCGAGCTGGTGGTTGGCCCACCTCTCCGAGCCACCGACGCGTACCTGCCGTCCCTGTTCGACGTGCTGTCCGGTCACCGACGGCTCCGGAACTGTCCACCAAGGACGTCGACCCGCAGTGGTTGGGGGGAGAACTCCGGTGAGAAGCCCGACCCGCAGCGCCCGCTGTCCGAGATCGAGTGCCTCTTTCTGGCGGCCGTCGTCCCGCCCGGGCAGCTGAGCACCGAGCTGACGGTACCCACGGTCGCTGACGGGGTGGCCGAACCGGCGGAATCGGTGCGCTTCCAGGCGAGCGACGGCTTCGACGAGCGCCGCACGGTCCGGTGTTCATCGGCACCCGTGGTGGACACCTCGTAGCCGCCAGTGAGTTCGGGTCCGGTTCGGCCTATGGCCCACTGTGGATCAGTGACGCCCACAGGTGTGGTCGGCCGGTGTGCTCGGCGCGCAGATGCTGGATGACGCGGTGGAGCACGACCGCCGCGTCATCGGCGGACGGCGTGTCCGGCATCAGCCGGTAGAAGTGGTCAGCCGCGTCGGCCGCGACGCGGTCGTCCAGCGGCCAGAGACTCGCGACGACGTGCCGGAACCCGGCCAGTTGGAATGCGGAGGCGAGGTGGATGGACTCGTCTGCGTGCCGCCAGCCGACATGTCCGGTGGAGCACGCGGACAGGTATGCCAGTTCGGCCTCGTGGAGGTTGCGGCGGCCGATCTCCGCGATGGGCAGCACACCGTCGTGGAGGTGCAGCCCGCCCTCGGACGGCGTTTTGGGGTTGGTGCCGGCGTGGCAGGCGAAGTGTGCCCAGCTCGCCTCGGGGAGCGCGCCGGTCACGCGGGCCGCGGTGGCCTGTTCGTTGGTGAGCAGGGGCATGTCGGGATGGGCGGCGTGCAGGCTCGCGGCCTCGGCGGCGGTGGCCGGCAGGTCCGGCAGACCCGGGGTCCGGTCGAGGGAGACGGTGAGCCGGCGCAGGGCCGTCGCGGCCGGGCGTCCGCGTGCCCGGGCGAGGGCGCGCAGGGTGGGCGTGTGCGACGAGATCACCCGGTCGAGCGCCCCGGTCTGACCGGGGTGCCCAGCCGCGTGCAGCGGCAGCAGTCCGAGCAGCCCGGTCGGCATCCACCACACGCGGGGCAGTGCTCCGTCGTCCGGGCGGAGCCGGGAGTCGACGGCGTCGAGGACCGGCTCGACCGCCGTGTCCCACAGCCGGCCGAGCAGCTCCGTCAGCACCCGTTGCCGGCGCAGCTCGCCGGTGAACGAGCCGGCGTCGTGCGTCGCCTCCGTCAGCTCGGCGGCCCACGCCTCGACGTCGGCCAGTCGCAGTTCGGGCAGTGGCACCAGCAGCGGGGACGTGTCGGCGGTGACGACGATGCCGTCGCACCGCTGCAGGCCGGCGTTGAGCAGCACGACCGCCCCGCCGGTGGCGGTCGGCCGCAGCTCGGTCCACGTCGGCGGGAGCTGGAACCGGTCCAGGCCCGGCAGCCGGCGGATCTCCCCCAGTACGGCGTCGTGCTCGGCCCACAGCCGTTTACGCCGGTCGACGTGGTCGAGGTCGGGGCCGCCGGGCGACGCCATGGCCGGGGGATCCGGCGCGTTGAGGGCGTCGCGGACGCGGCTCAGACGGTGGGCCAGTGCGGGGTGCTCGGCTTCGAGGTCGGCGAGGGGTGTCCGCAGGGCCAGCCGGGACGCCAGCAGGACCGCCCGGCCCAGCTCACCGGCCTGGACCGCGCCGCCGGGATCGTCGAGGGCGCAGTGCACGGCGATCGTCTCGCCGACCAGTCCGCGGTTCGCGCCGAGGCGGTGTTCGTGGTCCGCCGACGAGGTCTCCCGCGCCGCGACCAACGGCAGCAACTCCACGGCCGTGTCGAACAGCAGCCGGGCGGTGTGCAGTTCGTCCAGTACGTAGGCGAGCCGACCGGTCGCCCAGCAGGCGCGGAGCCGGTCGAACGGGGGCGACGTCGTGGCCGCGAGCGCATGCTCCGCGAGCCGGGAGATCCGCGACCGGTCGAGGGCGCCGTCGGTGTCCCACCGCCTCGTGTAACAGATCGCGAGGAGGTAGATGCGTGTGGCCCGGCGGGGATGGTCGTCGGGGGTGGCCGCGACCGCCCGTTCTGCGGCGTCGACGGCGCGGTCGAGGTCGGACGCGGCGCCGGTCCGCCGGAACCGCAGCCGGTAGCTGTTGCCGAGGTTGGACAGATACTGTGCGCGGTCCGGATGGTCGGCGGGGATGGCGGCCGCCGCCTCCCGCGCCAGGTCGACAGCGCGGTCCAGGTCGGCCGGATCGCCCGAGTGCTCGTGCCGTGCCTGATGGGCCCGTCCGAGGTTGAACAGGCGCAGCACCCGGTCGGGATGGTCCGCGGGGGTGGCCGCGAGCGCCAGGAGCGCGAGGTCGACGGCGTGGTCGAAGTCGGGCCCGCCGCTCCGCCGGGAACGCGCCGCGTAGGCGGCCCCGAGGTTGGACAGCCACCTGGCCCGGTTCGGGTGGTCGTTGGGCGTGGCAATCACGGCCTGTTCGTGGTGCGCGACGGCCCGGTTTTGGTCGTGAAGGCTGCCGCTGTGCCCGAACCGTTGCTGGAGGGCGTTGCCGAGATTGTTCAGGCGCATCGCACGGTCCGGGTGATCGTCCGGCGTGGCGGCCACCGCGCGTCTCCCGGCGTCGATGGCCGCGTCCAGGTCGGACACCTCCCCGGCGCGGGTGAACCGGGACCAGTGGGCGAAGCTGAGGTTGGACAGGTGTATTGCCCGGCTCGGGTGGTCGGGGGGCACGGCGGCCACGGCCTGTTCGTGATGCGTGACGGCCCGGTCCAGATCGGCCACGTCCCCGAGCCGCTCGAACCGCCCCCGCAGGGCCGCCGCGAGGTTGGACAGGACGGTCGCCCGGACGGGGTGATCGGCGGGTATGGCGGCGACCGCGCGTTCGAGGCTCTCGACGGCCCGGTGCATGTCGACGGGGTTCCCGTTCCGGTCGAACCGCGCGTCGTACGCGGTGCCGAGGTTGGACAGGCGGTGGGCGAGATCCGGGTGGTCGGCGGGCGTGGCGGCCACGGCCTGTTCGTGATGCGTGACGGCCCGGTCCAGATCGGCCACGTCCCCCAGCCGATCGAACCGCGCCCGGTACGCGATGCCGAGGTTGGACCGGAACGTCGCGAACTGGCGGTGACCGTGGGGCGTCGCGGCGATCGCACGACCGAGGTGGTCGATGGCCCGGTCCAGGTCGGCCATGTCCGCCAGCCGGTCGAACCGCGCCTGGTACGCCATGCCGAGGTTGGACAGGTAGGTCGCACCGTCGGGAGAGTTGTCCGGGGCGGCGGCCACCGCGTGTTCGTGGTGGTCGATGGCCCGGTCCAGGTCGGCCAGGCTCCCGGTCCGCTCGAAGCGGTCGTGGTAGGCGACGGCGAGGTTGGACAGGACGGTCACTCGGTACGGGTGGCCGGTGCCGGCGGCGGCCTGTTCCCCGATGCCGATGGCGCGGTCGAGGTCCGCCGGATGGCCCGCCCGTCCGAACCGTGCCCAGTAGGCGGCGCCCAGGTTGGTCAGGGTTGTCGGCCGGTGAGGGGAGTGCGCGGGGGTGGCGGCCATCGCGCGCTCGCCTGTGTCGATGGCGCGGTCCAGATCCGCGATGTGCCCGGTCCACTCGAACCGCAGCAGGTAGCCCGCGGCGAGATTGGACAGGTACACCGCGATGTTCGGGGCGGCGCCGGTCGCGACAACGGCCCGTTCCCCGAACTGGATGACCCCGTCCAGGTCGCTCGGGTGCCCGACCCGCTGGAACCGCAGGAGGTGGGTGGCGCTGAGGTTGGACAGGATCAGCGCCGTGTTCGGGTCGCCGTCGTGGAGGGCGGCCACGGCCTGCTGCCCGATGCCGATCGCCCGGTCGGCGTCGTCCCCTTGTCCCGTCAGCGCGTACCGCGCCCGGTGGGATTCGGCGAGGTTGTACAGGCGGGTGGCGCGGTGCGGATGGCGGTGCGGTGTCATGGCGACGATGCCCTGGAACAACGAGACGCAGGTGCCCAGCAGGGCCGCGTCACCGGACTGGGTAGCTCGGTTCAGCAGGTCTACCGCCTGCTGGTTCAGGAGCTCCGGATCGGGCCGGTGGTCGGAGGACATCGACCGTGAGACTATCGGCCAACTGACGGAAGGGGGAGCTCTGGTGGACGCCGAACGATCGGCCCTGGCCACGCTGTGCCAGGAGTTCGACGCACTGATCGGCGAGACCGGGCTCCACTCCACGGAACGTCAGGAACTGCTGGAACGGATCGTGGCCGAGGCGCGGGCCCGGCGCCCGGTGCTCACCCTGCTGGGCCAGTTGCTGAACACCGATCGCGAGACCACCCTGCGGACGCTCGCGACGGGGCTGCCAGGAGCCGGGCCGGGCACCGCCCGGCAGGAGGCCTTCCGCTGTCCGGACGGCGCCTGCGACCGAACGGCGGTACCGCCCCCGGCGGGCGCGATCCCGCGCTGCGCCGTCATGGGCCGGCTCATGGAGCGGGGGTAGCGCGGATGGGCGGGTTCTTCCAGCAGTTGGCCAAGACGCTGGCCGACCGGTGGATCAGTCTGCTCGTGCTGCCCGGTGCGTTCTTCCTCTGCGCGGTGTGGCTGTCCATCAGCCTGGGCCATGCCGACGCGTGGAACGTCGCGCTGCTGACCCAGCGGGCCGAGAACGCCGCCACCACGGTCGCGGACCTGCCGGCAGGGGCACAGGCACTACTCGTCGTAGCCGTACTGGCGGCCGCCGCCGGTGCGGGCTTCGTCGTGCAGGCGCTGGCCGGCGGCACCCGGCGAGTCTGGCTGGGGCAGTGGCCCCGCCCTCTCGGCCCGGTCGCGGCGTCGCGGACGGCGCGTCGGCGTGCGCAGTGGCACCGGATCGTCGAGGAACGCCAGGCGCTCGAACGCGCGAGCCCGGGCACACGCACCCGCGAGCAGCAGGACGAGATCGACACCGTGGCCCACCGCCTCACCCGGCTGGCCATGGCCGAACCGGGCAGGCCGACCTGGATGGGCGACCGGATCCACGCCGTGGAGTCGATCGCGTACCACCGCTACGGACTCGACCTGACCTACGGCTGGTCCCGGCTCTGGCTGGTCCTCCCCGACGCCGCACGCACCGAACTCACCGCCTCGCACTCGGCGTTCGCCGCCGCGGTCGCCACCGGGACCTGGGCCGCGCCCTACCTCGTGCTCACCGTGGTGTGGTGGCCTGCCGTGCTGGTCGCCGCGGGCATCGGCCTGACCGGGTGGGCCCGCGCCCGCGCCGCCGTGGCCGATCTCACCACCCTGACTGAGGCCGCCCTCGACCTGCACGGCCGTACGCTGGCGGCCGCGCTGGGGGTCGGCGACCCCACGGAGGAGACCGGTCCGCTCACGATCAGCGAGGGCGAGCGCATCACCGACCTCGTACGGAAGGGCCGCTAGTTGCCCCATCAGGCAACGGTCGCCCGGTCGTGATGTGACGCGCAGGGGTCGGGTGAGTCGGCGAGCGAGCGCATCGACTGCCCGATGTGGGGACCTCACCTGCGATCGTGGCCGCGCCGGCCGTACCCGCGCCGGCCGTACGCGCGCTCCAGGCGGTCCGGTCGCTCGCGAGGCAGCAGGCCCCTTTCGTCGATCGAGCGCGAACCGCGACGTCACCGACGCGCTCGGTCGATAGTGTGAGGGCACGGACAGCGTACGGCGGAAGGCAAGGCCAGTTTCTGATGCGGATGTTCTTCGAGCCCGAGGACCCCGAGGCTGAGGACGAGTTCGAGGCAGCGTGCAGTCTGCTCGTCGACCGGTTCCAAAGGTGGGCGCGAGAGGAGGGCCTCGACGTAGATCCGTTCGTCGTGGAAGCCGCGCTCGACTACCGCCACCGCGGCACACCCGACGGCAGACTGGGGCTGTGGGACCCGCGGCATGTCGAAGAGTTCCTGCTGGAGTGGCTGCCGCGGACGATGACGCTACTGCCCGGTGACGAACTCGCCGATGCACCGGGCACGCTGCACGCCCTGCTGCGCTACCTGAACGCGACCCACCTCGTGGATCCTCGGGGTGCCTCTCTGGCCGAGGGCCTGTCGGCCATCGACGCCGCAGCGCCCCGCTATGCGGGCGCGATGGCCGACCGCAGTCGCTGGGGCATCGCGAAGTTCTGGGTCACGACCGCCGCCGAGCAGGGCGTCGACGTTCACGACGAGCAGGCGATGCACGACTTCGTGGAGCGGGCGCAGCGTGGCGAGGTGCCCTACGACCGCAACGTCCTGGACACCATTGTCCAGCGGCACATGACGCGCGGCCCCGGAGCCGCGCACAGGGCCGAGCCGCAGCTGCCCGTCACCCTGCCCGGCGACGATGTGCTGCGCGAGCAGGCCGAGCGGTCGCCCGCGCTGGGGTGGCTGCGCGGCCTGACCGAGTGGGCGGGGCGGGACGGCCGGGCGCTCACCGGTACCGGCAGACTGCGCCTGGCCGATGCCCGCGAGCTCGTCGAGCAGCTGGGCACCGGCGATGCCACGGCCGGGGTCCGGTCGTCCGCGGACCTGCCCCGCCTCGGCCTCGTTCTGGAGTGGGCGAAGGCGGCCAGGCTGGTACGGGTCGCCAAGGGGCGGCTGTACGCCGTGGCCAAGGCCGAGCCTCTGCTGCGGGATCCCCTCTCACTGTGGCGGCGCGCTTTCGAAGCGTTCTTCGAGCTGCGCGGGCCGCTGATCGGCCCGCGCAGCGGCTGGCACGTGGAGTCCATGCTCTTCGACGCCTACGACGACGTTCTGCCCGATGTCCTGGCCACCCTCTACAGCCTGCCGTACCCCATGCCCTGGCCCCGGCTGCGGGACTCCGTCCACCTCGCTTACCGAGACGGGTTCCAGCTGGGCGGCTTCGGCGGCCACTCACTGTGGCTCGAAGACGCCGATCGCGATCTGCGGACGGTGCTGGCGGCCCTGGAGGACCTGGGCGCCATCGCACGCGACCAGGGCATGGCCGACCCCGTCTTCCTCGACTTGCCTCTGGACGAGGGGAGCTCCGAGCCGCCCGCCGGGATGCCACCAGAGCTCGCCCAGCTCCTCGGCGCCGCCGACGCGGACGAAGAAGCTGCCGAGCGGGCCCGGGAGCTGAAGGCCGAACTGACCGCAGGTCCGGTCGAGCTGATCCGCCTCACCGCGCTCGGAACGGAATCCGTACGCCGGCGGCTGCTGGCCGAAGGCCGGGACGCCCCGCTGGTCGGCGAACTCGCACAGGCTCCCGCGGCCGGTCTCCTCGGTGTCCTCGCAGAGCACTACGACCCGGACTCCGCCCGCGCGGAGCTCGCTGTCTGGATCGCGGCCCACAGCGATCCACAGGCAGCCGGCGAAGCGCACGCAGCGCGTGATCCGCTCGCATCGCGTGATTCGCACACTGCCGTGGACAGCCTCACCGATGCGATACGGGCCATGCCGTTCCGCACTCGCGCCGAAGCCATGCTGGACGTCCTCGTCGAAGCACTCGACGACGGCGAGACCCTCCTGCGAAGCCTGCGCACGGACCCGGCGCTGGCGCCCACCGCACTGAGCGTCCTCGTACGCCGCGACATCCTCGATCCCGAGGACCTGACCGAGGCCGAGACTCTCCTCATGGTCGCCGAGAGCCTGCTGCAACTCCTGGAAGCGGCCGGTCCCGACGGCGTGATCGAGATGCTGCGCGACCAGGGCCCACAGGCCGAAGAGGCTCTCGCGGCTGCTCTGGCCTCAGGCCACCCGGACCGGGAGGCCATCGCGGAACTGGGTACCGTCGCCGGGAAGGCGCTGGGCAGGCCGAGGGCGCGTGTCGGCCGCGTGCAGCGGGGGTCGCACGGCAGGGGCCGGGGGCCCAAGAGAGGGAAGCGGCGGCGGTGATGGCGATTCTTGAAAATCGCCACGTGTGCTCCTCCCTGCACTTGGTTGTCTCTTAAAGTGTGTGGGGGTGGGTGGGGAACGAAGAGCGTGCGCGAGGGGCGGGCGGCCGGAAACCGCTGGCCCATGAGGTTCTGTCCGTCTCAGCGGACATGGGGCAGTGCCAGCTCTCCGAGTTGTCAGGGGCTCCATCTATGGTTTCGCCATGGCAGTCCCCGAGATTGTTCCGATCGCCCATGAGCCCGACTATCGCACCGCGACAATCGGGCGGTATGCAGAAGGCCAGTTCCTCGCTTCGGTCACCTACGCGTTCCCGCAAGGGTTCAGCCTCGGCGAAGGGTGGGAGGAGAGTAAGCGCCTCTATGCGGTGCTCCACCAGTTCGACTCTGAGGGGCAGCACATCCACTCAGACATCTGGTGCGCCGGAACATGGGCCGAGCAACAACGGCGTCCACACGGCAACGACTCCGTTCTGGCCCGAGGGGAGAAGCGGCTGGCAGAGCTGCTCGACGGTCTTCCCCAGCTCAAGTACGGGGACATTGCGATCCGTCCCTTCCAGCTGACCGTTGACGGCGTGATCTTCGGCTTGATCACCGAACGCCACGAAGAGGGCGAAGGACAAGATGACTGGGCCGAGCTCTACCCCGACGGCCTCGGGTTTTCCGCTCCCTGGGACGGTCAGTACGACACGTGAGCGCCAGGCACCAGCGTCGAGCTGATGGAGGCTGGCGTCCCGGATCCTCTTGCGGTCCCGGCCCAGATGCCGGGCGATCGCTGAGATCATCCATCCCTGACGACGCAGTGCGTGTGCATCCACGTCTTCCTCCCGCGTGACCTGCCGCCCCCCGATCAGGCCAAACTTGCGCGCGCAGGCCCTCCATGACACACCGACACCAGTTCGACACGCCGGGGAAGATCACGCGAAAGGTGGGGAGATTCCCCATGCAGATGTCAAGCGGCAACCGCGAGCGGTGGAGCAGCTGAATAGCACCGGCCATCTCGCATCAGGGCCCACAGAACATTGACTCGTCGACGAGCCAGCGCGCCGTCCACAGGCCCATCGCGCCGTCCCCGACCACCAGCGCCGGATCGCGCATGCCGCGCCGAAGGCAGTCGCGCAGCAGGTCTGCCCATGACTCGGTCGACTCCCGCAGTCCCTCCGCCGGCGCGATCAGCTCCTTGGAGCCGTCGGTGCGCACGCCCCATCAGCACCAGGACACAGGAGCGGGCCTGGCCCAGGCGGATCTTGGGGTGCACCCCGTCGGCCCGCACATACACGTAGTCGGTCTGCGACAGGTCGCGGCCCTGGAAGGCGGCGTGGTCGTCCTGCCACTGCTTGGTCAGCCTCGTCACGGTGGCTGGCGACAGCCCGGCCGAGCTGCCCAGGAACTGCTCCAGCGCGGGCACGAAGTCCCCGGACGACAGTCCGTGCAGGTAGCGCAGCGGCAGCACCTCGGAGACCTTCGGCGACTTGCGGCACCACGGCGGCAGGATCTTCGAGGAGAACCGGTTGCGCTCGCCTGTTGTCTCGTCGATGCGCCGGTCGTTAACCCGCGGCGCGGGGAACTGGGCGAGTGGTACGACTTGCAGGCACCGGAGGCCGAGACGTAAGCCGGTCGCCGATGGCGAGCCGGACGCCGGGGAGAGCGGGTCTCCGCGGGCCGGCGTCTGCCCTGGTGTTCGGGTCCAAGGCGACGCCCGCCCTGGACCCGCACACCAGGGCCTGTGGGGTCGATCAGGATGCTGCGTTGTAGATGGACTTGGATTGCAGGTAGGCGGTCAGGCCCTCGGGGCCGAGTTCCCGGCCGAGACCGCTCTGCTTGTAGCCGCCGAACGGTGCGAGCGGGTCGATCTGGTAGCCGTTGACGCCGATCGTGCCGGTCTGGATGCGGCGGGCGGTAGCGGTGCCGCGTTCGGCGTCGGCAGTGTAGACCGCGCCACCGAGTCCGTAGGCGGAGTCGTTGGCCAGAGCCACCGCTTCGTCGTCGCTGTCGAAGGGAATCACGGCGAGCACGGGGCCGAAGATCTCCTCCTGGGCGATCCGCATCCCGTTCTCGACGCCTACGAAGACCGTGGGCTCGACGTAGTAGCCCTTGGGCAGGTGGGCCGGGCGGCCGCCGCCCATGAGCAGCTTCGCGCCCTCGTCGAGGCCGGATCGGATGTATCCCTCGACACGATCGCGTTGGCGCTCGATCGCCAGCGGCCCGAACGTGGTGGTGGGATCGAACGGGTCGCCGGTCGCAAGCGGGGCAAGGGTGTCGCGCAGGCCATCGCACACGTCGTCGTAGCGGTCGCGGGCCACCAGGATCCTGGTGCTGAGCTTGCAGCTCTGGCCCGATCCGGCGAGGCTGACGTCGACGACCTGGGCGAGGAAGACGTCCAGGTCGGCGTCGTCGAGGACGACGGACGCCGACTTGCCGCCGAGCTCGAAGGTCCCCGGCTTCATGGCCTGGCCGCACTGGGCGGCGATCGCCCGGCCCGCCACCGTCGACCCGGTGAAGGCGACCTTGTTGACGCCTTCGTGGGCGACCAGGGCGGCACCGGTCTCGCGCCCGCCGGTGACGATGTTGACGACCCCGGCGGGCAGTGCGGCGGCTTCAGCCGCATCGGCGATGAATGCCGTGCTGAGTGAGGTCTCCGGTGCCGGCTTGAGCACGGCCGTGCAACCGGCGAGCAGCGCGGGGGCGATCTTCATGTAAGCCAGGTTCAGTGGACCGTTCCACGGCAGGATCAGGCCGGCCACGCCGATCGGCTCCCGTCGTACGAGTGTGGTGCCGCGGGCCTCCTCGAGCGGGAAGGTCTCGGCCAGCGAGGCGTAGTACCGCAGGATTCCGGACGCGGCCGCGACCAGCTCGGCGCTGGTGGTGAGCACCACGCCGTTCTCGGTGGTGACGAGTCGGGCGGCCTGGTCGGCCCGCTGGTCGAGGCGGTCGGCCATCGCCACCAGGAACGAGGCCCGCTGGACCGGGGTGAGCGCGGCCCAGTCCGGTAGTGAGGCCCGCGCCGCCCGTACCGCGGAGTCGACGTCCTCGAAGTCTCCGTCAGGGGTGGATCCGATGACCCCCTCGGTCGCCGGGTTGACTTCGTGGATTCGGTCCCGGCTGTGGCTCGGCCGCCAGGCTCCGTCCACGTACATGGTTGCGCGGTCGGTGTCGATTTCCAACGGCGTGAGGCTGCGCTCAGTCATCGATTCCATTCCTTGCTGCGGTGAGTTGGCAGTGCAGGGGGTCGGGGATCGGGTCGTGCCGGTGGTGGTGCGGGGGGCCGTGTGCGGGACGTTCACTGTTCCGATCTGAGCCACGCCGCTACGCGCTCGCCGATGACGACGCAGGTGAGGTGGGTGTTGGCACGGGGGATGTCCGGCATGACGGAAGCATCGGCCACACGCAGCCCTTCGATGCCGCGCACTCGGCACCGCTGGTCCACGACCGCCTCCGGGTCGCTGTCCGGTCCCATGCGCGCGCTGCCCGCCAGGTGGACGTAGTGCGAGACCGTGCGCAGGACCTGTTCTGCCGCGCTGTCGGCGTCCGCGAACCGCGCGTTCAGGTCCGCCACGGGCAGCACCCGGCCGTCGTCGAAGGTCGCGCGACCGTCGTGGTGGGCAGCCAGTTCGGGGGAGGCGGCGAGGGCGCACAGGTGCCGCAGTCCCTCGGTGAGTCTGCGGATGTCCTCGGGGTCGGAGGCGAGGTTCAGCCGGATGTCGGGCGCGGTGTGCGGGGAGCGGCCGGCCAGCCGCAGTACCCCGCAGGAGCGCGGCCGCATCAGGCTGGTGGCCAGGCGGAGGGCGGGCTGCGCGACCTGGTGGATCAGCAGGGTCTGCATGTCGTTGCGATCCGCGGATCCGGGGGCGGTCCACTGCAGCACCGTCTCCCAGTACGGTGCCGCCGCGTGTGCGGGTCCGTCCGTGGCCGTCAGGTTGACTGCGAGCTGCGCGTGGTCGAGCAGATTGGCCCCCACCCCGGGCAGGTCCGCCGCCACATCGATGCCGAGTGCGGACAGTTCCCCGGCCGGGCCGATGCCGGAGCGCAGCAGGATGGCCGGGGATGCCGCCGCACCCGCGGCAAGGGTTATCCGGCGGCCCGCCGCCTGCTCGCGGAAGCTGTCGCAGTCGAACTCGACCCCGGTTGCGCGGGTGCCGTTCAGCACGACGCGGTCGGTGATGCAGCCGGTCTTGATGGTGAGGTTGGGCCGGGAGCGGGCCCCGTTCAGATAGGCGAGCGATGTGGACATGCGCATCCCGTCGCGCTCATTGGCCGGGCCCGGCCCCGCGCCGGTGGAGTCGGGAGCGTTGTGGTCCGCCGTGAAGGGGTGTCCCAGCCTCAGGCAGGCGCGCAGGAATGCGGCGTGTACGGGGGCGAGGCGGTCCTCGGGAGTGCGGTGGATCGGTGTGGGACCGCCGGTGCCGTGGAACGCGGGATCGCCGCACGGGTCGTCCTCGATCTGCCGGAAGACGGGCAGGAGCGCGTCCCAGCCCCACTCGTCGTTGCCTTTGACAGCCCACTCGTCGTAGTCCTCGGGAAGACCACGCAGCGCGAGTGCGGCGTTCACCGCCGACGACCCTCCGGTCAGCCGGCCCCGCGGATACGGTGCGCGTCGGCCGGGCACGACTTCGGCCGTGTAGCCCCAGTCGTGGTCGAAGGGCACCCGCCGGGTCGCGAGGACGCCGGCGGGGGTCTGCCGCGCCGTTGGATAGTCCGGCCCGGCCTCGATCAGCAGGACCTGGCGGTCGGGGTCCTCCGAGAGGCGTGCGGCCAGCACGGCGCCCGCCGAGCCGGCCCCGATCACGATGTCGTCATAGACCATGTAACTTCCCTTCGGAAATCGCGGCCGGCCCGGACGGTCCAGCGCGCTTGTCGGTGTGCGGGGAAACTGCACGGGCGGGGATCAGGGGTGACGCGGAGTCACCGCAACCGCCGGACCGGAGGCCGATGTGCGGCATGCGGCGTCGCCGGGCAGCCGCGAGCCGGTCGAGGGGAGGCAGCGGTGACCCGGCCGGGTGGCCGGTCGGACGCTGGGGGCTGCTCAGGCCTGGCGACGCTGCCAGGGAACGGCGAAACCTTGCAGCATGCCGACGCCTCCGTAAGCCAGCGCGCCGAGGAAGCCGGCGACGGCCATGACGGCCAGGCAGTCCTGGAGCGAGAGGATCTGCCAGGCGTGCCAGATGAGGTAGCCGAGCCCCTTGTTCGCGGCGAGGAACTCCACGGCCGTGGTCGACGTGAGGGCGAGTCCCACTGAGACCCTGAGCGCACCGAAGATCGCGGGAAGGACGGCGGGCAGGGTGATCCGCCGGTAGAGGTCGAGTGTGCCCGTGTTGAAACTGGCGGCGACGTCGCGGTGGATCGGGTCGATCGATCGCACTGCGCCCATGGTGCTGATCGCCATGGCAAAGAAGGGAGCCAGGGTGATCTCGAGGACATTGGCTCGTTCGTTGAGACCGACCAGGATGAGGATGAGCGGGAACATGGCGATCCTGGGCAGTGGGTAGAGCAGGGCGATCACCGGGTTGAGGATCCGGTGGGCCGTGGTGAACAGGCCCGTGGTGAGACCGACGAGGATTCCTGCCGTGACGCCGATGGTCAGGCCGGCGAGGAACCGCAGGACAGTCGCCTCCAGATGCGACAGCAGTCCTTCGTGGAGGAAGAGTTCGATCATGCGGGTGCCGACCGCGGTGGGTGGCGGGAGCACGCGTGCGTCGATGAGGCCGAGCCGGGCCGATGCCTCCCACAGGAGCAGCAGCACCAATGGGCTGACCGCCGCCCACAGAAGGCGGCCTGTGCGCGAGGGACGGCTCGGCGTCCGGCCGGCGCGTGCCGCAGTGCCAGAGGCTTCGGCGGGCTTGGGGGCCAGGGTGGTCATGAGGCCTCCTGACCGGCTCCGCCGCGCAGCGAGACGACCTCTTCGCGCAGCGAGTCCCAGATCGTCTGGCGCAGTTCCACGAAGCGGTGGTCGTTGCGCAGATCGATGGCGTTGCGGGGACGCGGCAGAGTGATGTCCACGACGGACTTGATGCGCCCGGGGCGCCGCGAGAGCACGACGACACGGTCACCGAGGGTGATCGCCTCGTCGAGCGAGTGGGTGATGAACACGACCGTTTTGCGTGTGCCGTCCCAGATGCGCAACAGGTCGTCCTGGAGGATGAGCTTCGTCTGCTCGTCGAGGTTGGCGAACGGTTCGTCCATCAGGAGCACTGCCGGATCGTTGGCGAACGCCCTGGCGATGTTGACGCGTTGCTGCATGCCACCGGACAGTTGTGCGGGGTAGGCCGACTCGAACCGGGACAGGCCGAGCGCCGCCACGAATCGCCGTGCTGTGTCCAGCCGTACCGCCTTCTTCACGCGCCGTACGGTGAGTCCGTACGCCACGTTCTCGAGTACGGTCATCCACGGGAACACGCCCTGGTTCTGGAACACCATGGAACGCAGCGGGCTGCGGCCGGCGTCCAGCGTCCAGCGCACCTGTCCAGTGGTCGGCTGCTCGAGGCCGGCGAGGATGCGGAGCAGGGTGGTCTTCCCGCAGCCGCTGGGGCCGACGATGCACAGGAACTCACCAGCCGGCACGGTCAGGTTGAGGCTGTCGAGGGCGGTCACCTCGTCACGTCCGTAGTCGAACGATTTGCGGACGTCGGCGATCTCGATGCCGTCCGTCGTGGTCATGGTCTCGGGAGCGGCGTCCGGCAGCTGTTGACGGGCCGTCACTGTGAGCCGCCCGTTGCCGTACTGAGGGCTCTGGTGTCGACGAGTTCGCCGACCGGTATCTCGCGGGGGACGAGCTTCTCTCCGGACCAGAAGTCCTGGACCTTGGCCAGGCCCTTCTCGTCGACGGCTCCGTCGGGGGTGTAGTACATCAGCCCTCCTACTGCGTTGAGGGTTTCTTGCTTCTGCTTGGTCCACTTCGCCGCGAGCGCCAGGAGCTCCGGCGTCCATGAGCCGTGCGAAGCGTTCACGTCCTTGACCGCGCGCAGGTACGCCCCAAGCACCTTGCGGGCGTCGTCCGGGCGTTCGGCGGCGAACTTCTCGGACGCTGCGAGGAACGTCTCCTGGTACCAGGGGACGACGGAGTTGTATCCGAGCCACCGGACGCCGAGGCCCTCGACCTCGGCCAGGGTGGCGGCCGGCTCGCTGATCACCGTCGCCTCGACCGTGCGGTTGCGCAGGAACTCCACGGAGTCGACGGGGGTCCGCGCCCGGTGCTCCAGTTTTACGTCCGCCGGCTCGACGCCGGCGCTCAGCAGGGTCTGCCGCATCAGGAAGTCGGCGGGATTGCCCTCTGCGGAACCGTCCACCCTGCGGCCCTCCAGGTCCTTCGGGCTCCGTATCTCGCCTGTGTCCCAACGGTCCTTGCGGACCACCAGCACGGAGCCGTCACGGTAGCCCTTCCGCGGTGCGGTCAGGTTCGCGAGCAGTTTGATCCTGAAGCCCTGCTCGTACTGGTTGAAGAGCGAGGGGCCGGAGACGGCCGGGCTCAGGTCGATGTCGCCGCGGGCCAGTAGGGGGATCTGGTTGTTCGCGGACCCCTGGTACGTCGTGAGTTCGACGTTCACGCCGGCGTCGCGGAAGTAGCCCCGGTCGATGGCGAGCATGATCGGCAGGTACTGGAGCTGGGCCGGGTTCAGGGCCAGTTTCACAGTGGGCCGGGAGCCTGACTCGGGGGCGGAGTCCGCCGTCCCGCAGGCGGATACCGTCGCGACCGCCGTCGTCACCAGCAGTGCAAAGGCGATCGGGCCGACGTGGCGGTTGCGTTCGACGGGTGTGCTGCGTCCAGTGAACACGATGGCCCTCCTACCTCTCGAATCTGCTGCCGGCCACGTACGGCGGGTCGTAGATGACCAGGAAGACGAGGTCGTCCTCGCCGGTGTTCACGAAGCTGTGGACCTTGCCCGTGGGCACCTTCACGATCGTCCCGGGCACCAGGTCTGCGGTCTCGTCGGCGACCTGTACGGTGCCGGTGCCGCGGATGAAGTAGAACGCGTGGTTGTAGGGGTCCCGGTGCGGCTTGGAGCTGCCGCCCGGGCCGATGAGGCCCAACTGTGCGCTGTAGAGGCCTGTGTAGTCCTTGTCGATCACGCTCTCGCTGAACGCGAAGCCGACGCCGGGGACACGGGGGTTGTCGAGCTTGTTCCAGACGATGTCATCGGGTTGGAGTATGTGGCTCATCGCTTCGTCCTTTCGGGCCGGGGCACGTCGGCCGCACCGATCGGCGCACCGAGCTGGTGATAGGTCGAGTTGTGGCAGACGAGGGGCGCGGCGCTGTCGATGGCGGCGGCACCGTGGTCCCGTACGTGGCCGACAAAGATGGTGTGGTCCCCGCCCTCGTACTCGGCCCACTTGGCGCAGACCATCCACACGAGGGCGCCCTGGATCACCGGGCAGCCCAGCCGGCGGGTCATGGGTACGTCGAGCTTCGCGGGACTCCACGGCCGTCTGGCGTAGAAGTCCGCGATCGGACCCTGGTCCGCGCTGAGGACGCTGATGCCGAATGTCCCGTCCGACTGCGCGAGCAGCCGGTGCATCCTGCCGGGCTTGTTGACGCTGACCGAGCAGAGCTGGGGCTTGAGCGACACCGAGGTGAAAGAGCTCGCCGTCATGCCGTAGACGCCGTCACCGTCGGCGACCGTCACCACGGCGACACCGCTGGGGAAATGGCGCAAGGACGTGCGGAATCGCAAGAGTTCCTGCTCGTCGGGTTCGTTAGCTTCCGAGGGTGCCTGTACTGTCATGAACCTCTCCCATCAAGGCTCCACTCCCGGTCGTGCGGGGTGGCGAGCAGCGTGCCGTAGTAGTTGCTGATGGCCGCGCCCACTTCGATCAGGCGGGGAGCGATGGACGTTGCGCGGTCGGCCGGGAACCGGGTAGAGGGCCCGCCGATGCCCAGCGCGCCGACGGCCTGTTCGATGCCGGCCCGCACCGGAACGGCGATGGTGCGGACATTGGCCTGGGGATCGGCGACGATCGCGAACCCCTGCGCCCGGACGGTGGCGAGCACCTCCTCGATGACTGCGGGATCGCCGGGCGAACCGGCGGCCGCCGCCGACTCCATGGCGATGTCGATGCGCTGCTGCCGCGGCAGCCAGGCGATCAGGCACTGGCCCATCGAGGAGGAGAGCGCCGGAGTTCGGTCGCCGATTCCGATGCGCGGCTGCACCAGGTGGCGGGCCGGAATCCATTCCACGTGCATCACATGCGCGCCGTCGAGGACACCGAGCGCGATGGTTTCCCCTACTTCGACGGCGAGCTCCTGCATGTGAGGCTTGGCGAGTTCCCGCAGCCGCAGTCGGCGCAACGGGGTCTGGCCCCACTGGAAGAGCCGCAGTCCCACCCGGTAGGAGCGGTCGGCCGGATCCTGTTCGACGACCCCGGCCTCGGACAGGGCGCCCAGCAGCCGCTGCACCGTCGAAGGCGCCAGCTCGAGCTCGCGCGCGAGCTCGTTGACGCCTGCCGTGCCGGACAGCGACAGCTTCTCCAGCACGGCCATGGCTCTGGCGACCGATTGAACTCCTGACAAGACCTCAACCTCTATTCCACGATGCGGCATGACCGTCCCGACAGATAGAACATTACGCAGTTGTGACGGTCGTCGCAATACCTCTATATGGTTGGCGTGGAACAAACTTGTTTCCTCCGTGCGGCGCCCGCCCGGCCGGCGGGGGTTGTCGCCGGATTGCAGTGGGAGCGGAAGCCGGGGCGGCTCCGGGCTGGATGTAGCGTGTTCTTGACTGTCGCCATGAAGGCCGCATACTTGGCTCATCGGGTCGGGCGGGACCAGTTCGCCGCAGTGTCGGCGGATGCACGGCTCACGCTCCGCGGGACGTCGGCACCTCTCGCCGAGACGACTTCCCGGAGCGCCGGCCGGAGTTCACCCCCACCCGGCTCGATGATCCGAACCTCACCACTCTCACCGCCGTTGCGCTCTCACGCGTCCGCGCACCGATCCGAGCGACGCCGCGGATGCCGTGGCTCCCTGCGCGCAATGCCACGGGGGACCGCAGCCCGTAGGCAGCGGCAGACAGAGGGCCTGCTCGCCATGGAGAGACGTCTCTCCCGGGATCAGGCCCGCACTCATCGAGGAGTTGACCAATGACCGACGGGACAGATACGCGACGGATCCCAGTCCGCGTCGCCGATCGGCGAGAGGCCGCGGACGATGTCGTCCTCCTGCGCCTGGAGCCGATGGACGGCGGCAAGCTCCCGGACTGGGAGGCTGGTGCACATCTTGACCTGCAGCTCCCCTCAGGCCTGACGCGGCAGTACTCCCTGTGCGGCGACCCCCGGGACACTCGGGCGTACACCGTCTGCGTGCAGTGCGAGCACCAGGGACGCGGAGGCTCGCTCGAGGTCCATCGCGCACTGCGGGCCGGGGTCGAACTGTCCGTGCTTGCGCCGCGTAACCACTTCCCGCTCGTGCCGGCGACGTCTTTCGTCTTCGTCGCGGGTGGCATAGGCATCACACCGATCAAAGCGATGATCGACGAGGTGGAACGCAGGGGAGCGCAGTGGCGCCTCGTGTACGGCGGGCGCGGCCGCAGTGCGATGGCCTTCGCCGGTGAACTCGCCACCCACGGCCCCGGTCGGGTCCACCTGGTCCCTCAGGACCAGGAAGGGCTGATCGACGTCGCCGGCCTGGTGGCCACCGTGGAGGACGGAGCCCATGTCTTTTGCTGCGGCCCCACCGGGCTGCTGGACGCGGTGACCGAGGCGTGCACCGCTGAAGGGCTGTCGGACCGCCTGCACATCGAGCGGTTCACGGCTACCGAAGAGCCGCAGACGACCCTCCGCGCCGGGGCGGCCGATGCGGGGTTCGAGGTCGAGATGCGCGCATCCGGCGTGACGGTCCAGGTCGGTGCCGGGCAGAGCATCCTGGAGGTCGTCCGCACGGTGCGCGACGACATCGACTTCTCCTGCCAGGAGGGCTACTGCGGCACCTGCGAGACCAGGGTGCTGGCAGGGAAGCCCGAGCACCGCGGGAGCTTGATGTCGCCCGAGGAGCACGATGAGGAGGGAACCATGCTGATCTGCGTGGGACGCTCCCGGTCGGAACGTCTGGCACTGGACCTTTGAGCCCGGCGGCCCTCATGCCGGACGTCCGCCGCGACGTCTCGGCCTGATGGCCGCACTCGGCTGCCGCCGGCGGTGCACATCGAACGAGCCCCGGGCTGCGTACCGGGCGATATCGACGCCGAGGCCGTCACGTCGGGACCGTGTCCGGGATCCCCGTCGATATCGATATCGGCTTCCGCTTTCGACGGGCGTCGCCGCCGGCACCGGTCGCGTCCCGGCGGCTTGCGGGCACCGAAGCCGCGCCACGCCCGGCGACCCCCGACCTGTTGTTCGCGGTCTTCTCCGGGTCCCGGCCCGCCGGATCACCGCGCATCGCGCCGGCCCTGTCTCACCTCCGCCCACAGCTTCTCGAACTCCTCCGGGAAGACTCACCGTGTGCGGCTGGTCCTGTTGCCCTTGAGAGTCCTCTGCGGACCTGACCACTTTCGGCTCGTCGGCCTCGAAGTACGGCCACGACCGGTGTCCTTGACGCGGAGCCAGGCCTTGACCGGGTCCGCGGTCCGTGCCGCGTCGGACCGCGGGACGTGTCTGCGGACCGTGACTGTGCTCAGGCGCCGGCAGAGTAGTGGCGCGGCCCACACATGAAGCGGCCGTCGCCGCGTGGGACTGGTGCCTGTCCCCGTCCGGCTCGGGGCGGAAACAAGCACCAGGACCGCGAACGGGGGACGGTCGCGCTGCGGCCGCTGACCGCGCGCCCGGCCCACCTGCCTTCAGCGGGACTCCGGCTCCTGCGGAACCCGCGGATCGCCGCCGGTCTCCAGGCCGAAGGGCGCGGCCGATTCCGCAACCGGGTACGGTTCCTGGGTCAGCGGCCGCAGCGGCGTCGTGTTGTGGTGCAGGCGGAAGACGTCGAAGCGGTTGTAGTGGCCGATGATGTCGTGCATCTGCTTGGGCTGGATGCACTTGGCGAGATCGACCTGCCCGTAGACGATGCCCTCCTCATCGACGAGAGGCTCCGTCACCGGCTGCCCGTCCGGACCGAAGATGCCGGAGAGGGCGCTGCGCGGCCGGCGCATCATCTTCGCGATCTCGGCGCTGTCGCCCGCGGCCACCTCGATCATCTCGTCCGTGATCGTCGAACAGGATACGATCGAGAAGATTTTCCCCTCGAAGCTGTGCGCCGCAGTGCGAATGGCGATGGCCTGCGACATGTCGTAGTCCGCCGGCGCGACCGGCAGCGAGATGTAGTTCGCGACATGGACGAGCTCTCCCTGCGCCAGCAGAGCGAAACGAGCGAGGGTGTTGGTGTTCTCCCCGCAGGCCAGGACCCCGAGGGGACCGACAGGCGTCTGGTGCACCCGCACGGAACTGCCGTCCCCGCCCGTCCAGGTGAGCTTCTCCGCCCAGGTGGGTACCAGCTTGCGGTGCACCCCGAGGAGTGAGCCGTCCGGACCGATGGTGAGCACGGTGTTGTACAGGACGCCCAGACTGTGCGCGCCGCGTTCGTTCACGCCGATGACGACGGTGGTTTGCGTGGCTGCCGCGGCGGCCCGGAGCGTGTCGACGTGGGGGCCCGGGACGTCGATCGCCGACCGGTACAACTGCTCGTACCAGGGTGAGCCCTGTACGGGGTTGAGCGTCCAGTTCCAGTAGGGATAGCCGGGGACGAACACCTCGGGGAAGGCGATCAGCCGGGCACCCTTGCCGGCCGCCTCGTGGATCAGCGCCACGGCCTTGTCCACCGTGGCGGAGGTGTCGAGGTATACGGGCGCCGCCTGGACCGCGGCGGCGGTGAACGGCGTCAGATCCTCCAGAACGCGCTGCATGCTCATGATGATCGGGTCCTCTCCGAAGCGGCGGGGCGCCAGCGCTGGTGGATGTCGGGTATCGGCTCGGGACGGAGGGTGAGGAGGGGACGCTGCCGGCCGGCCATGGGCGGGGGAGTGCTGCCGGGCCGCAGGTGGCGCGGCCAGCGCGCGGCGGGGCCGGTGTACTGTGCGGCCGCGGCCGCGTGCAGCGTCCAGGCGGGGTCGTGCAGTTGGGCACGTCCGAGCGCGACCAGGTCCGCGCGGCCCGCCAGGAGGGTGGTGTTGACGTCGTCGTACGAGGAGTAGCCGCCGACGGCGATGGTCGGCACACCGGTCGCGGCACGGATACGCGCTGCGAACGGCGTCTGGTAGGTGCGGCCGTACGCGGGACGCTCCCACGGGACGACTTCGCCGCTGGAGACGTCGATCGCGTCCGTGCCGTGGGCGTGCAGTTCGGCCGCGATCGTGACGGCGTCCTCCATGGCAGTCCCGCCCTCGGCCCAGTCGACGGCGGAGATCCGCACGATCAAGGGCTTGTGGTGCGGCCAGCTCGCCCGTACGCGGTCCACGACGTGCAGCGGGAACGCCAGCCTGCCGGCGAGGTCGCCTCCGTGGCGGTCGTCGCGGTGGTTCGTCAGCGGGGACAGGAACGACGAGAGCAGGAAGCCGTGCCCCGCCTGGATCTCCAGGACGTCGAAGCCGGCGGCATCCGCGCGGACGGCCGCGGCCGCGAACTCCTCGGCGACACGCTCGAGGTCCGCTTCGGACATGACGTGAGGGGCGGGGTGATCGGCCCATGCGTCGTCGGAGGGACCTTCGGTGCGCCATGCGCCGTCGGTCAGCGCCCTGCCCAGCGGTCCGCGGTCCGGCACCTCGGTGGAGCCCTTGCGGCCGCTGTGGCTGAGCTGGACTCCGATCGCCGCACCGCTGTGGGTGTGCACCAGATCGGTGATCCGGCGCCAGGCCGAGGTGTGCGCGTCGTCCCACAGGCCCGGGCAGCGCGGCGTCACCCGCCCGCGCGGACTGACCGCCGTCATTCCCGTGAGGACCAGGCCGGCGCCGCCGAAGGCCGCACTGCCCAGGTGGACCAGTTCGGTGTCGCCGACCGTGCCGTCGGCGTCCGCCGCGTAGGAGGCGACGGGTGCGGCCACCACGCGATTGCGCAGTTCGAGGCGGCCCAGCCGGAAAGGCTGTAGCAGGGGAGGCGTGGTGTCCCGGCCGCCGAACGAGCGCTCCAGCCGAGCCGCGTAATCGGCATCACGGGAGCGCAGATTGTCATGCGTGACGCGGCGGCTGCGGGTGAGCAGATTGAAGGCGAATTGCTCTGGCTCCTGGCCGACCGAATGCCGGATCGCCTCGAACCATTCGAGGCTTGCCTGCGCTGCGCGCTGGGTGGACTCGACGACGGGCCTGCGGTCCCGCTCGTAGGCCTCGAGCATGCCGTGCAGATCGTCGCCGTCCTCCTCCAGTGCGGTGACCAGGGCGAGCGCGTCCTCCATGGCGAGCTTGGTGCCGGAGCCGATGGAGAAGTGAGCGGTGTGCGCGGCGTCGCCGAGCAGCACGATGTTGCCGTGCCGCCAGGTGCGGTTGCGTACCGTGGTGAACTGCACCCACTTGGAGTTGTTGGTGAGCAACCGCTGCCCGCCGAGGTGGTCCGCCAGCAGTTCCGCACACCGGGCCACACTGGCGTGGTCGCTCTCGCCCGGGCCGAAGTCGTGGGCGGCGAGGATGTCGAATCCGGCCGCCCGCCACGTTTCCTCGCCGACCTCGACGATGAAGGTGGAGCGGTCGGAGCTGAAGGGGTAGGCGTGGACCTGCAGCGGACCGTGCGGCGTTTCCGCCACGATGAAGGTGAAGGCCTCCAGCGCCCGGTCGGTCGCCAGCCACATGTACCGGCAGGACCGCACGTCCAGTGAGGGCTGGAAGACATCGGCGAACTTGGCGCGGGTCGCGGAGTTGACGCCGTCGGCGGCGATCACCAGGTCGTACTGGGCCGACAGCTCGTCGGCGGGCGGGGCCTGGGTGCGATAGCGCACGTCGATGCCGAGGTCAGAGCACTGCTGCTGCAGGATCTGCAGCAGCCGCTTGCGGGAGATGGCGGCGAATCCGTGCCCGCCGGACGTCTGGACCCGGCCGCGGTAGTGGATGTCGATGTCGCTCCAGCGGGCGAACTCGGCTTCCACGGCGGCGAAGATGGTGGGATCGGCTCTCGCGATGCCGTCCAGGGTCTCGTCGGAGAAGACGACGCCGAAGCCGAAGGTGTCGTCGGGGGCGTTGCGTTCCCAGACGGTGATCTCCCGGGACGGGTCGAGCTGTTTGGCCAGTGCGGCGAAGTAGAGGCCGGCCGGTCCCCCGCCGATGATGGCGATGCGCATCACTTCGTCCTCTCGGCTGTGGTGGTGAGGTGTTCGCCCAGTGCCTTTCGCACCTGCTCGGGCCATGGGGTGGCCGAGGGCGCGTCCGGTTCGGCGTGGGCGACGACGAGGTTTCCCTCGGCGGCCACGCCTTCGCGGCCACGGACTTCGAAGGTGTACGTCAGCGATGTGCGGCCCAACGTGACGACGCGCAGCCGGGTGGTCACCGTCTCGCCGAACCAGAGCCGCGCGCGGTAGTTGACCTCGTGGCGCACCCGGGGAGTGCGGCCGAAGAGCCAGTCCAGACCGCGGCCCCGCAGCAGTTCGGCTTCTGCCGCCTCGACCCAGCGCAAGACGGCGGAATGGTGCTGATGGCCTGAGGCGTCGGTGTCGTGCCATTCAACGCGGTGGGTGACGAGGACTTCCGTAAGCGGGAAGGGCCCTGACTGCGTGGCGGGCAGCTCGGGATCCAGTTCGTTCATCTCTTCCTCCAGCCTCTTGACACCAGCGAACGTATATCGTGATTATGACGGACGTCAAGAATGCGGAATATCGCAAGGAGGCCGGTGACCATGACGTACAGCGACGACATCCTGGGCCGTGCACGAGTGGGCGAGACACCAGAGCTGAAGGCGTACTACCACCGGCTCGCCGACTACGAGGCCGGAGCGCTGTGGACGGTCGCGAACGAGATCGAGCCGTGGTACCCGCAGCCGAAGTCGGTTCCCACGCACTGGTCGTACGCGGACCTGCGCCCTCTGGTGCTCGAATCCCTTGACCTGGTCAGGGCCGACGATGCGGGCCGCCGTGTCGTCATGCTGGTCAACCCGGGCCGCAAGGACATCTCCGCGGCCGTCGGCATGCTCTACACCGGACTCCAGGTCATGGGGCCCGGCGAGTCCATGACCGCACATCGCCACCAGGCAGCCGCACTCCGCTTCGTCGTCGAGGGCCGGGGAGCCTGGACCGTCGTCGACGGACAGAAGCTCAAGGTCGGCCCGCGCGACTTCGCCATCACGCCCAACTGGACGTGGCACGAGCACGGCAACGAATCCGACGACGCCCCCGTCATCTGGCAGGACGGCCTGGACATCCCCCTGGTCAACGCACACGACGCCGGCTTCTACGAGGTGCACCCGGACCTCCATCAGGAGCGCGGGCGGGTCGTCAACTCCTCGCTGCTCACCTACGGCGCCGGCGAACTGCGCCCCTACGGCTTCGCGGACGGCTGGACCAAGCCGTACTCGCCGCTCCTCGCCTACCCCTGGGAGCAGGCATATTCGGCGCTGCTCAACGCGGCCAAGGCCACCGACGGCTCCCCGTACGACGGCGTCATCCTCGAGTACAGCAATCCCCTCACCGGTGGACCGGTGATGCCCACGCTCGGCGCACACCTGCAAATGCTGCGTCCCGGCGAGGCCACGCAAGCACACCGCCACACCGGCTCGGTGGTCTACAACGTCGCCAAGGGCATGGGCCATTCGGTCATCGCCGGACAGCGCTTCGACTGGAAGGAGGGCGACATCTTCTGCGTCCCCTCCTGGGCCTGGCACGAGCACGCCAACGCCAGCGGGAGTGAGGATGCGGTCCTCTTCTCCTTCAACGACTTTCCCGTGATGCGCTCCCTCGCCTTCTGGCGCGAGGAGGCGTACACGGACAACGACGGCCATCAGCCCACGACCTGACCCCCTGCCCACACACGACGAGAAGGAGGACACATGCTGCTGGTCAGCTACACCCTGGACGGCGATCCCGTAGGCCGACTGGGCGTACAGAGCGGCGACACCGTCATCGACGTGGCAGGACTCGCCTCCGAAGCCCGCGCAGACGTCCCGGGCCTCGGCGCCGCCCCCGCGTCCGTGCTCGACCTCATCAAGGCGGGTCCCCATGCGCTCGCCACCCTGGGCCGCCTGCTGACCCTGCCCGTACCGCAGACGGCACAACACTCCCTGGCCGAGGTCACACTGGAGACGCCGCTGCGCCCGGGAAAGATCATCGGCGTCGGCCTCAACTACACGGAACACGTCGCGGAGTCCGCGCGGACCCTCGACACCGACAAGGAACTGCCGCAAAGGCCCGTGCTGTTCAGCAAGCCGGCCACCGCCGTCACCGGCCCCGGCAAGCCGATCCTGCACAACGCGGATCTGACATCCCAGCTCGACTGGGAATGCGAACTCGCCGTGGTCATCGGCAAGACAGCCAAGTCGGTCCGGCCCGAGGACGCCCTTCGGTACGTGTTCGGCTACAGCATCATCAACGACATCAGCGCCCGGGACCAGCGACGATCCGGACAGTGGTTCTACTCCAAGGGGCAGGACTCCTACGCGCCGTTCGGCCCCGCGATCCGCACCGCCGAGGACATCGCCGATCCGCACGACCTCGACCTGTCCCTGCGCGTCAACGGCGAAGTGAAGCAGAAGGGCAACACGCGGCACATGCTGTTCCGCATTCCCGACCTCATCGCCGACATCAGCGCGGGAGTGACGCTGGAGCCCGGTGATGTCATCGCCACCGGTTCACCGGCCGGAGTCGGCGCGAGCTTCACACCGCAGCAGTTCCTCACCCCCGGCGACGTGGTCGAGGCGACCATCGAGTCCCTCGGCACCCTGCGCAACCCGGTGGTGGACGCGCGATGAGCCAACGAGCCCGCACCTTCCGCATCGGACAGATCGTGCCGAGCTCCAACGTCACGATGGAGACCGAGATACCGGCGCTGTTCCGGGCCCGTGAGTCGGTCGCACCGGAGCGGTTCACCTTCCATTCCAGCCGAATGCGGATGAAGCACGTCGTCAAGGAGGAACTGGCCGCGATGGACGCCGACTCCGACCGGTGCGCGGCCGAGCTGTCGGACGCCCGCGTCGACGTACTGGGATACGCCTGTCTCGTCGCGATTATGAGCATGGGCCACGGCTACCACCGCGCCTCCGAAGACAAACTGACCGCGATCACCAAGGACAACGGCGCGCCCGCACCGGTCGTCACCAGCGCCGGCGCGCTGGTCGGCGCACTGCACACCATGAAGGCCCGCTCGATCACCCTTGTCGCGCCCTATCTGAAACCGCTCACCCGGACCGTCGTGGACTACATCCGCAATGAAGGTATCGAGGTGGGCGACCACAAGGCGCTGGAGATCCCCGACAACCTGGACGTCGCCGCCCACGACCCGCGCGCCCTCATCCCCATCGTCCGCACTCTGGACCACAGCGACGCCGACGCCATCGTGCTGTCGGCCTGCGTGCAGATGCCGTCGCTCGAATCCGTGGAGATCGTCGAGCAGGAGCTGGGCAAGCCCGTGCTCTCGGCCTCGATCGCGACAGCCCACCAGATGATGCGGGCTCTCGACCTTCCGGCCATCGCCCCCGGCGCGGGCCACCTGCTGTCCGGGGCCTACAAGGACGCGCCGCCGCCGTCCCGCTGAGCCGCACCACGCTGAACGTGCACCACGGCTCCCGCCTCCCCGGCGGCGGCCCGACACTTTCTCCTCGCGCCCCCGGACACTCCCTGGAAGGGAGCCCCGCCATGCAGCTCTCACCGTCCGCGCACCGCGACACGTTCTGCCGCGACCACCTGCCCCCCGTGTCGCAGTGGCCGGAATTCCGTTTTGATCTCGCTGAACTGCAGTATCCCGAGCGCCTCAACTGCGCCGAAGTGCTCCTCGACGAGACGATTCGGCGCTACGGGGCGGACCGTCCCGCTCTGCGCACGCCGGACGAGACCTGGACCTACGGCGATCTGCAGCGTCACACCAACCGGATCGCTCAGGTGCTCACCGAGGACCTGGGTCTCGTACCGGGCAACCGTGTTCTGCTCCGAGGCCCGAACACCCCTTATCTGGTCGCCTGCTGGCTCGCTGTCGTCAAGACGGGCGGAGTCGTCGTGACCACCGTCCCGCTGCTGCGCGCCAAGGAACTGGTACCGCTGATCGAGCTGACCCGGCCCACGCTCGCTGTGTGCGACCACCGATTCGCGGACGAGATGCGCGCGGCGGCCGGTGACGCTCTTTGCGTCCTGTACTACGGCAATGACGGTGATCCGGCCGACCTCACCGTTCGCGCGTCGGGCAAGAACGGGCAGTACACCGCCGTGGACACGGCCGCCGACGATGTCGTCCTGCTGGGGCCCACGTCCGGTACGACGGGACGGCCCAAGGCCACCATGCACTTCCACCGGGATGTGCTGGCCAATGCCGACACCTTCTCCCGCCACACTCTCAAGCCCACGCCGGACGACGTGTTCACCGGCACCCCGCCGCTCGGCTTCACCTTCGGCTTCGGCGGTCTGGTCGTCTTCCCCCTCAGAGCAGGCGCCTCGGCACTGCTGCTCGAACGGACTGGTCCCGCCGATCTCGCGGACGCGGTCGCCGAACACGGCGCCACTGTCCTTTTCACCGCCCCCACAGCCTACAAGGCCATCCTCAACGCAGGCCGGGCCGATTCCTTGAAGAAGCTGCGCCGGTGCGTGTCAGCCGGAGAGCATCTTCCGCTGCCGGTGTGGCAGGAGTTCGAGCAGGCGACCGGGATACGCATCATCAACGGCATCGGCGGTACCGAGATGCTGCACATATTCATCTCGGCGGCCGACGACGACATCCGTCCCGGCTCCACCGGCCGGGTGGTCCCGGGCTTCCGCGCCAGCATCCTGGACGCGGACGGCAGACCCGTACCCGACGGAACCCCCGGTCGGCTCGCCGTCCAGGGCCCGACCGGCTGCCGCTACCTGTCCGACGAACGACAGCTGACCTACGTCCGGCACGGATGGAACATCACCGGTGACGTCTACACACGAGACGCCGACGGGTACTACTGGTTCCAGGCGCGCAACGACGACATGATCATCTCCTCCGGCTACAACATCGCCGCCCCGGAGGTCGAAGAGGCGCTGCTCGCTCACCCGGACGTTGCCGAGGCGGCCGTCGTCGGTGACCCCGACCCCGAGCGGGGCTCCATCGCGCACGCCTTCGTCGTCCTGAGGGAGGGCGTCGCGGCGGGCGACGGGAAAGCCGCCGAGCTCCAGACGTTCGTGAAGAGCACCATCGCCCCCTACAAATACCCGCGGGCGCTCACCTTCTGCGCCGAGCTGCCCAAGACGGCCACCGGCAAGATCCAGCGCTTCCGACTGCGTAGGACGGCGAACTGAACGGTTGGTACGGTGGTCGGATGACCAGTACATCCGTGGCCAGTGACCTGTCGGGCGAGGACGCCCTTGCGCAGACAGACCAAGGGCTGGCGCCCGTATCCCCGCGAACCTTCATCGTCACGGTGTACGGACTCTACGGCCGACGGCACGACGGATGGCTCTCCATTGCCTCATTGATCGCCCTGCTCGGCGACCTGGGAGTCGACGAGCAGGCCGTTCGCTCCTCCATCAGTCGACTCAAGCGGCGCGGCATCCTGGAAGCGCGTCGCCAGGACGGTCTCGCAGGCTACGAACTCTCCCAGGAAGCACGCGAGATCCTGCAGGAAGGAGACGAACGGATCTTCCGGCGGGAGCGCCCCTCTCTGGCCGACGGGTGGGTGCTCGCGGTCTTCTCCGTACCGGAGCGGGAGCGCAGCAAGCGACACCAGCTCCGCTCACGTCTGTCCGGCATGGGCTTCGGAGCGGTCGCGCCAGGAGTGTGGATCGCACCGGCCCACCTGTACGAGAGCACCACGGCCATGCTGGAACGCCTCGGTCTGACGGAGTACGCCGACCTCCTGCGCTCCGATTACCTGGCGTTCACAGCGCTGCCCGAGAAGGTGCGACAGTGGTGGGATCTGGACGAGCTGGACCTGAGGTACAAGACTTTCATCGCCGCCCAGCAGCCCGTTCTGGAGCGATGGCAGCAGCAGCCGCCGACCGATGACGCCACGGCATTCGCCGACTACATCCGCGCGCTGACCAGCTGGCGCAGGCTTCCCTACCTGGACCCGGGCCTTCCCACCGAAGTGCTGCCCCAGCACTGGGCGGGCCTGCGGGCCGCCCCTGTCTTCTTCGCACTGCAGACCGAGCTCGAGGGCCGCGCCCACGCGCACGTCGCTCGCACTCTCAAACCGTGACCTTGCCGACAACGTCGCCTGGACGCGCTGGCCGACGCATAAGAGAAGGCCAACCCTGAGGCCGTCCGAGCCCACAACGGGCGGCTGATCGGGGAGATGCGTCGGCAGGCCGAAGGCCACACGGAACCCAAGTGCTCCTCCCTTGCACTGGCGCGCCAGACCGTGCGAGCATCTCGGCTCGCCGGCCACGTCACCCAGTTCGAGTGCGTCGGTGCGTCACCCGGAAGGGTTCCTTCGAAACCCGTGATCGGCGTGCTGGGGGAGCACCTGGCCTTGGGGCGGGGTAGCCCTCCAACGCCATGTCGACACCGTCACGCCAGCGACTTCCGCACCGCTGCGGTCAGAGAAGCCGCACGCGCATCGTCGGACCCGCTCATGATGTGGTTCATCACGTACCCGAAGGCGATGCCGTGCTCCGGGTCGGCGAAGCCGAGTGAGCCGCCGCGGCCGGTGTGGCCGAAGGCGTTCGGACCCGTCATCGAGTTGGAGCCGGTGGGCAGCATGAATCCGGTGCCAAATCGGCTCGGGATCACCATCACCGCGTCTTGCCCGCTGGCCAGCTCCATGGTCGCCGACGCCAACGTCTCCGGGGCGAGTAGGCGTACACCGTCGACCTCGCCGACCAGCGCGGCGTACATCCGTGCGAGTGCGTGTGCGGTGCCGATGCCATTGGAGGACGGGAGTTCCGCGGCCTGCACCTCCGGTGAGTCGAAGTCGATCGCGGCAGGGTCCGTGACCGCGAACGCCCGGTTGCTGAACGAGTTCGGGTCACGCCAGGCTGCGACCTGTTCGCGGAGTTCCTCGGGTAGCGAATCGGCGGGCACCGTCGTGAGGTCGACGGCGGGCCTCCGGTACACCATGCGGCTGACCCGGCTGCGTTCGCTCGCCGGCAGGCCGATGAAGAAGTCCAAGGCGAGAGGGCCCGCGATCTCGTCGGCGAAGTAGCGGCCCGGCGAGCGGCCGGAGACTCGGCGGATCACCTCGCCGACAAGCCAGCCCCAGGTTCGGCCGTGGTACCCGTGGGCAGTGCCCGGAGTCCACAGGGGACGCTGGGCCGCCAGGGCAGCCATCATGGGGTCCCAGGCCAACGCCTCTGTTAGCGGCAGCGGTTGATCGAGTGCGACCAGGCCAGCCTGGTGGGAAAGGAGCCAGCGCACGGGGATGTCTGCCTTGCCGTTCGCCGCGAATTCCGGCCAGTACTTCGCCACCGGTGCGTCGAGGTCCAACATGCCGCGCTCGGCCAGCATGTGCGCCGCGGTCGCGGTGGCCCCCTTGGTCGTCGAGTAGACCAGTTGCAGGGTGTCCCGTGTCCACGGACGGCCGGTCTCGATATCGGCGATGCCACCCCACAGGTCCACCACCGGCCGGCCGTGCCAGTAGACGCACACGGCCGCACCGATGTCCCCGGGCTGGGTGAAGTTCGCTATGAACGCCTCGCGGACCGGTTCGAACCCGGGCGCTACCTCACCGTGGATCGTTGTCATACCGCTCATCCTGGCAGCTGGGCTGCCCTCTCCGGCAGATCAAGTGGGCCCAGCTCAAAGGCGCTCGGCATCAGTGCGCACGACGAGGGTGACCCGTTCGCCCCTCGTGATCGGCCGTACGCCGTGGATGTGGTCGCGGGTGGCCGGGAAGGCGACCAGGCTGCCGCACGGGGGCTTGATCTCCTGGGCCGGGTTCTCGAAGAAGAGCTCGCCGCCGCCATAGGAGTCCGGTGTGTTGAGCCAGAGCACGAGGGTGAGGTCGCCGCCGACGACGGGCTGTCCGTTGGTCCGGGCCCGCTCGCGTTCGATGTCGGTGACCTCGTCGTGGTGGGCGACGAAGCCGACGCCGGGGCCGTAGCGGTAGACGACCGACGGCTGGGTGGGTACGGGCTTCAGGGCGATCTCGAAGTGGCTGCGGACGTAGGCGGCGCAGTGGGAGATGACCGCCTCCTCCAGGTGCGCCGGGACCTCGACGTACTCGCTCTTGCGCAGCGATTCGTCGATGACGCCCTGGTGCGCCGGACGCGCTGCACAGCGCGCCCATAAACCAGGCCGTGACCAGGGCCTCCCATGACTTCTGGCACACTAAGCCTTGATCCACCGAGGTGGTTTGAGAGTGGTCTTTTGATCGGTTTCGGGTCGGGTGGCCGGGTGAGGGCAGGTTGTGTCCGCTGGTCTGCCCA
>NZ_JBEOXF010000082.1:0-30530 GCF_040296405.1 Streptomyces sp. NPDC002133
CCCGGCCGCTGGGCGGCGTGGTCGGCCAGGCCGACGAGGGACAGCAGCAGCTGCACGCGCTCCTCGCGCTCGCGCGGGTCCGCCTTGCGCAGCCGAAGCGGCACGCCGACGTTCTCGGCGGCCGTGAGGATCGGGATCAGCCCGAAGGACTGGAAGATGAAGCCGATGCGGTCACGGCGCAGCTGCAGGAGGCCGTCCTCGCCGAGCGCGGAGATCTCCGTGCCGTCGACGCTGATGCGGCCCCCGTCCGGGCTGTCCAGGCCGCCGACCAGGTTGAGCAGCGTGGTCTTGCCCGACCCGGAGCGGCCCTTGAGCGCGACGAGCTCACCGCGCGGGATCTCGAAGGACACCCCCCGCAGGGCATGCACGGCGGCGGCACCGGTGCCGTACGAGCGGTGCAGGTTCTCCACACGGACCATCGGCCCGCTCCTCGACTCCCCCACCACGGCCGCGCCCGCCGAGAGCCTCGAGTGTCCGGACGAGCGCTCAGCCATACGTTCCCCCACGTCGTGGATCGGTGTCGCGCCAGTATGTGCAGGCGGCACGCATCCGGGCAATGCCCTGGTGAAACGCCGACGGGCCGCACCCCGGAAACGGAGTGCGGCCCGCCACGTGTTCCTCAGCGCACCTCGGTGATCTCCGGGCCCCGCTGCAGCTGTCCCATCCCGCCGGAGAAGCGGGAGCCCTCCTGCTCCTCCTGCTGGACGCCCTCGGGCACCATCTGGGCGTCGTTCGGCAGCTTGAGGACGATCGGATCGCGAGGCGCCATGGGGCCTTCGCCGCGCACGACGACCGTGTCCCGGAAGATCTGCTCCAGCAGACCGGCCGCCTGCGGCTGCACCGCGCCCTGCCCGGAGATCACGCCGCGCAGGAACCAGCGCGGTCCGTCGACCCCGACGAAGCGCACGAGCTGCACGCCTCCCGTGCCGTCCGGAAGCTGGACCGGGACCTGGGCGCGCAGCTCCCAGCCCAGCGGGCCCTCGACCTCGTCGATGACGCCGCCCTGCTGGGTGATGCCGGAGGCGATCTCCTCGCGGACCTCGCCCCAGATGCCCTCCTTCTTGGGGGCGGCGAACGCCTGCAGCTGGACCGCGCTGTCCCGCAGCACGACCGTCGCCGCGACGATCGCGTCGCCCGCGACCTCCACGCGCAGCTCCATGCCCTCGACTCCGGGCACGAAGAGACCGCCCAGGTCCACCCGGCCCTCGCCAGGCCTGGAGACCTCGGAGACGTCCCACGGACCGTCGGGCCGGGGCGCCGGCGGAAGGTTCACCCGGCGCGGCGCGTCATGCGAAGCCGCCGCGTCCTCCGTGTCGAGCTCGTCGACGACCTGCTCGGCCTCGCCCGCCACCTTCTCGGCGGTTCCGCTCTTCTTGCGACGTCCGAACACGTCACTGTCCTTCCCGGTCGGATACGACCGAAGCGTATCGATTCCCACCCTGTGCGCTGCCCACGGCCGACCCGCCCACGGCGGCATGACCGCCGGTGGACCCGAAGCCCCCCTCGGCCCGCGCCGAGCCGGGAAGCTCCGCCACCTCGTGGAAGCGCACCTTCTCGACCTGCTGGACGACCAGTTGAGCAATCCGGTCGAACCGTTCGAACCGCACGCTCTCGCGCGGGTCCAGATTGACCACGATCACCTTGATCTCCCCACGGTACCCGGCATCCACCGTCCCTGGGGCATTCACGAGGGCGAGACCACAGCGGGCCGCCAGCCCCGAGCGCGGATGCACGAAGGCCGCATACCCGTCGGGGAGGGCGATGGACACTCCCGTGGGCAGCACCGTGCGCTCTCCGGGTGCGAGCTCGGCGGCCACGGTGGTCACCAGATCGACACCGGCATCGCCCGGGTGTCCGTATGACGGAATCGGTACCTCCGGGTCCACACGCCGGATCAGTACGTCGACAGGGTTGCGCATCAGGGGTTCACCTCGAAGGCGCGGGCGCGCCTGACCTGGTCGGGATCCGCCATGGCGGCCTGGATCTCCGCCGGGCGGCCGTTCTCGATGAAGTGGTCGACCTTGACCTCGACGAAGAGGGCTTCGGCGCGGACGGCGACGGGTCCCTCGGGACCGCCGATCCGGCCGGTGGCCGTCGAGTAGATCTTGCGGCCGCTGACGGCGGTGACCTCGGCCTCCAGGTGCAGGACCGTGTCCACGGGCACGGGCCTGACGAAGTCGGTCTCCAGCCGCCCGGTCACGGCGATGACCCGCAGCAGCCAGTTCAGCGAGCCGAGCGTCTCGTCGAGCGCCGTGGCCAGTACGCCGCCGTGGGCGAGGCCCGGCGCGCCCTGGTGGGCCGGGGTGACGGTGAACTCGGCGGTGAGACTCACGCCTTCACCGGCCCGCGCCTCCAGGTGCAGCCCGTGGGCCTGTCCTCCGCCGCAGCCGAAGCAGTACTCGTAGTGTGCGCCGAGGAGCTCGCCCGGGGCGGGGGCGTCGGGGTGCCGTACCGGCGGTACGGCGTCGGCCGGAGGGGTCAGTGCAGTACTCACAGGCGCAGACCTTACCCGCGCGGGTAGCCGCAGGTAGCGCCGTGCCAAGCTTGGATTCATGCAGCCTTCCGCCACGCCATCCGGCTCCCCGGCCGGCCCGTCCTCCGGGCCGCGCTACGACGAACGTCTCACCGCCCCCCGCTCCTGGTGGGTGATCACTGCCCTGGTGGCGCTCTCCGGCGGTCTCCTGCTACTTCCGCTGGGCGCGGTGCCGATGCTGGGCGGACTGATCGTCGCCGGCGCGCTGGCAGCGACCGCGGTGAGTTCGTACGGCTCCGCCCGGATCCGGGTGGTGGCCGGCTCGCTCGTCGCCGGCGATGCCCGCATCCCGGTGTCGGCCCTCGGCGAGGCCGAGGTGCTGGACGCGGAGGAGGCACGGGCCTGGCGCTCGCACAAGGCGGATCCGCGCGCGTACATGCTGCTGCGCAGCTATGTGCCGACGGCGGTGCGCGTGACCGTCACGGATCCTGAGGACCCGACACCGTACGTGTACGTCTCGACCCGGGATCCGCGGGCACTGGTGGCGGCGCTCGACGCCGTACGGACGGTCTGACGCCGCGCGGCGGGCGCCGTGGGCGCGCGGTCAGCCCTCCAGCTGTCTGCGCAGCTCGGGCGGAAGCTCCTCGGGCAGCTCCCCCTTCTCCAGCCGGGGCAGCTCCGGCAGCGCGTCCCAGGGGACCTGGCGGGCCCGCAGGTCCTTCCTGATGCGCTCGGCAAGCTTTCTGGTGTCCCGCCGGTTCATCACGGCTCCGACGGCGGCACCGACCATGAACGGCATCAGGTTCGGCAGGTTGCGGACCATGCGCTTCATGATCTGCTGACGCAGCTCGCGCTTCATCTGGCCGCCGAGTGCGGCGTTGATCGTCATCGGCTTGGTCACGTCGATGCCGCGCTCCTCCGACCAGGAGTTCAGATACGCGGTGGCGCGCTCCTTGAGATTGCCGGGCGGTCGCTGCCCGTAGACCTCGTACAGCTCGGCGATGAGTTTCAGCTCGATCGCGGCGACGCCCACGATCTCGGTGGCCAGCTCGGCCGGCAGCGCGGGCGGAACGGGCATCATGGCCGCCGCGCCGATGCCGGCGCCCACGGCGGACGTGCCGTTGGCCGCGCCCGCGATGAGCTTGTCGGCGAGCTGCTCGGGGCCGAGGCCCGGGAACTGCTCGCGCAGGGTCGCGAGGTCGCGCACGGGGATGCGCGGTGTCACCTCGATGAGACGGTCGGCGACGAAGCCGAGCGTGGCCTTGGCGGCCAGGCCGCTCCTGCGCACTCCGGCCCTCACCGCGTCCCGGCGCCGGCCTCGGGCCGGCGGCCCTTCGTGCGCGCCCGCCTCGAGCGAGGCCGGGAGGCCCCGCTCGTCGTCACGTGCGTCACCGGGAAGGGACGGGTGGCCGGTGTGCCCGTCCCCGGATCCCTCGGGCGCCCGGGCACCCTCCAGCGGGCCGGGAGCGCCCTGGGGCGCTTCCGGCTCCGGGGAACCCTTCCGCCACCGGCGCAGCTTCCCGGGTTTCCCGGGCGGTGTCCCGCCTGCCACGGCGGACCTCAGTCGCAGTCGCGGCAGATCGGCTGGCCGTTCTTCTCACGGGCCAGCTGGCTCCGGTGGTGCACGAGGAAGCAGCTCATGCAGGTGAACTCGTCGGCCTGCTTGGGCAGCACCCGGACGGCCAGCTCCTCGTTCGAGAGGTCGGCTCCGGGCAGCTCCAGACCTTCGGCGGCCTCGAACTCGTCGACGTCGACGGTCGACGTCGTCTTGTCGTTCCGACGAGCCTTGAGCTCTTCGATGCTGTCCTCGTTGAGGTCGTCATCGGTCTTGCGTGGGGTGTCGTAATCCGTTGCCATGTACCTCTCCCCCTCTGGGTGTCTGCGGTGTCTCCAGCGCACGTAACGCGTGAGAGGCCGGACTTGTGCCCGACCCGAGGCGGAGATTTTGCCTCACATCAAGGTCTGTTACTCAATCGACACCCAACCGGACCCCTCAAGAGTGATCGGGTTGGATGGCGATCGGGACCGTACACGGTCCGAATGTCGCACTTCACGGGCGCCACCCCGTGTACTTCCCGTGATCCGGACCCCTGGAAACCCGGACTTTTACCGGCTTTCCAACAGATTCTTGATCACGGAGAGTAGATGGCCGAAAATTCGCCCTTGTGATCGATCACACACGGACTTTGCGGGTACGAGTCCCGAAAATTCCGCGTAAAGCGAACAGAAAAAATCTTCGGCCTTTGCCGCCCGTCACCTGCCGACGATCGGCCGGCAGCGGTGGGGGCGACATTGGGACCGGCACGTCAGACCGGCAGAGTCACACGCATCACGAGCCCGCCGCCCTCGCGCGGCTCCGCGATGATACGGCCCTCGTGGGCGCGCGCAACTGAGCGCGCGATCGACAGGCCGAGACCGACGCCCTTGTCACTGCCGGTCCGCGCCTGGCGCAGCCGCCGGAAGGGCTCGAACAGATTGTCGATCTCGTACGCCGGGACGACCGGGCCCGTGTTGGACACCACCAGCACCGCCTGGCCGTGCGCGAGCTCGGTGGTGACCTCCACCCAGCCGCCCTCCGGCACGTTGTAGCGCACGGCGTTCTGCACGAGGTTCAGGGCGATCCGCTCCAGCAGGACGCCATTGCCCTGCACGACGACGGGTGCGCGCCGGCCGCGGAACTCCACGCCCTTCGCCTCGGCCTCACTGCGGGCCTGGTCGACGGCCCGCGTGGCGACCTCGGCAAGGTCGACGGGCTTGCGCTCGACGATCTGGTTGTCGCTGCGGGCGAGCAGCAGTAGGCCCTCCACGAGCTGCTCGCTGCGCTCGTTGGTGGCCAGCAGCGTCTTGCCGAGCTGACGCAGCTCGTCCGGGGCCGAAGGATCCGAGAGGTGGACCTCCAGCAGGGTGCGGTTGATCGCCAGCGGCGTGCGCAGCTCGTGCGAGGCGTTGGCGACGAACCGCTGCTGTGCCGTGAAGGCACGCTCGAGCCGCTCCAGCATCTCGTCGAAGGTGTCGGCGAGCTCCTTCAGCTCGTCGTCCGGGCCGTCCAGCTCGATCCGCCGGGTGAGGTCGGAGCCGACCACACGGCGCGCGGTGCGGGTGATCTTGCCGAGCGGGGAGAGGACCCGGCCCGCCATGGCGTAGCCGAAGGCGAAGGCGATGACGCTGAGGCCGACGAGGGCGAAGAGGGAGCGGGTGAGGAGGTCGTCCAGGGCCTGCTGGCGCTGCTCGGCGAAGCAGATCTTGAGGGCTGCGTTGACCTGGTCGGCGGTCAGTCCGAACTGCAATGCCGGGCACGCGTTGCTGGTCAGCTCGACCTTGCTGTCGGGCAGCAGCTTGAACGGCATCTCGTTGCCGGCGTGCAGTGCCTGGGCGGTCAGCAGATAGATGATCGAGAGCAGCAGGATGCCCGCGATCAGGAACATACCGCCGTACAGCAGCGTGAGCCGTATCCGGATGGTCGGACGCAGCAGCGGGCCGGCGGGCTCTCTGGGGTCCCAGGTGGGTTTCGGGGGCGCCGTGGGGGGCGCGGGAACGGTGGCCACGGGTCAGATCCGGTAGCCGGAGCCGGGGACGGTGACGATCACGGGGGGCTCGCCGAGCTTGCGGCGCAGGGTCATGACGGTGACCCGGACGACGTTGGTGAACGGGTCGGTGTTCTCGTCCCAGGCCTTCTCGAGCAGCTGCTCGGCCGAGACCACCGCGCCCTCGCTGCGCATGAGCACCTCCAGCACGGCGAACTCCTTCGGGGCGAGCTGGATCTCCTTGCCGTCGCGGAAGATCTCGCGGCGGTTCGGGTCCAGCTTGATGCCGGCGCGCTCCAGGACGGGCGGCAGCGGGACGGTCGTACGCCGCCCGAGGGCACGCACGCGGGCGATGAGTTCGGTGAACGCGAACGGCTTCGGCAGGTAGTCGTCGGCACCGAGCTCCAGGCCCTCGACGCGGTCGCTCACGTCGCCGGACGCGGTGAGCATCAGGACGCGGGTGGGCATGCCCAACTCGACGATCTTGCGGCAGACGTCGTCGCCGTGGACGAGTGGCAGGTCACGGTCGAGGACGACCACGTCGTAGTCGTTCACCCCGATGCGCTCCAGGGCGGCGGCGCCGTCGTACACGACGTCGACGGCCATGGCCTCCCGGCGCAGTCCGGTGGCCACCGCATCGGCGAGCAGCTGCTCGTCCTCGACGACGAGTACGCGCACGTGGCTGGTCCTTCCTCTGGACCTGCCCGATCCCGTGAATCAGGGCAGGTGGTAGTGATGGCTGGCACTGATGTGTGCCTCCATCCTGCCCCTTACGCGCGTAAACCGGGTGTAAGGCGGAGGAGCACCCCCGGGGGCACCGGGAATTCAACGGATTCCCGGTGGAGTTGAGGTTTCTCCGAGGGTGACCCTGGGGAGGACGACTGCACACCCGCGATCACGCCATGTATGTGGCTTGCCACACCCCGCTCCCTGTCCCCAGGGAGAAAGCGTGATCAACCCGCCGTAGGCACACCCCCGTGCCACCGACCCACGACGAGGGGGCGCAACCATGGACGCATTCACCGCAGGACTCCTGCAGCGCATCAGGGCCACGGAGACCGACCTCACGCGGGCTCGCGAAACGGGCGACGACTTCCTGGTGGATGTCGAGCAGGCCGAGCTGGACGACCTGCACCGCCTCGCCGCCGAGCACGGCGTGGAAGTCGGCGCCGCGAGCGTCTGACCACCTACACGAGGGCCCGACGCCGGCTTGTCCCGGCGTCGGGCCCTCGCGCATGCGGCGCCTCGCGCCTGCCTGCGGCGGGCCCACGCGGCGAAGCCGCATATTGATGCCCACCCCGCCCCTTCGGGAAGGGACGGGGTGGGGAGTGGGCCGCCGCCGGCACGGCGTCAGTCGTGCCAGGCGCCCAGGTCGTCGAGGATGCGCTGCAGCGGTTCGAAGACGCCGGGCGACGCGGCGACCGTGAGATCTCCGGACGGCGGCTCGCCCGGGCGGGAGCCGGTGAGGGCGCCCGCCTCGCGGGCGATGAGGTCGCCGGCCGCGAGGTCCCAGGGATTGAGGCCGCGCTCGTAGTAACCGTCGAGACGGCCCGCGGCGACGTCGCACAGGTCGACGGCCGCCGAACCGCTGCGGCGGATGTCACGGAGGCGGGGGATCAGCCGCTGGGCGACGTCGGCCTGGTGGCTGCGGACGGACTGTACGTAGTTGAAGCCGGTCGAGACCAGCGCCTGGTCCAGCGGGGGCGCGGGCCTGCAGCGCAGCCGGCGGTCGCCGCAGCGGGCGCCGCCGCCGAGCACGGCGTGGAACGTCTCGCCCCGCATCGGCGCCTCGACGACACCGACGACCGTCTCGCCGTCCCGCTCGGCCGCGATGGACACCGCCCAGGTAGGCAGTCCGTACAGGTAGTTGACGGTGCCGTCCAGCGGATCGATGACCCAGCGGATGCCGCTGGTCCCCTCCGTGGAGGCGCCCTCCTCACCGAGGAAGCCGTCGTCGGGCCGGTGTCCGGCCAGGAAACCGGTGATCAGCTTCTCGGCCGCGATGTCCATCTCGGTGACCACGTCGATGGGGCTCGACTTGGTCGCGGCCACGGCGAGGTCCTCGGGCCGCCCGTCGCGCAGCAGCTCTCCGGCCCTGCGCCCGGCCTCCAGGGCCAGGGACAGGAGTTCGTCCAGCAGTCGGTCGGTCACGGCGCTCCTTACGCGTACGGACTGTCGGCGCCCGCGGCCGCGGGCCGCTCGCTGCGGGCCGGGCAGCAGCCGATCGGGCACAGGTCGTGCGAGGGGCCGAGCGCCCCTAGCGCGCACCGCTCCACTACCGCCCCGCGCACCGTCGCCGCCCGCTCCAGCACCAGGTCCCGGATCGCCGCCGCGAACCGCGGGTCCGCGCCGACCGTCGCCGAGCGCCGCACCGGCAGCCCCAGCTCGGCGGCCTTCGCCGTGGCCTCCGTGTCCAGGTCGTACAGGACCTCCATGTGGTCCGAGACGAACCCGATCGGCACCATCACGACCGCCGGTACCCCGGCCCCGTGCAGCTCCTCCAAGTGGTCGCAGATGTCCGGCTCCAGCCACGGAATGTGCGGCGCCCCGCTGCGCGACTGGTACACGAGCCGCCAGGGGTGCTCGATCCCCGTCTCGTCCCGCACGGCCTCAGCGATCACGCGTGCCACGTCGAGGTGCTGCTTCACGTACGCCCCGCCCTCGCCGTGCTCCCACCCCGGCCCGGAGGCGTCCGCGGCGGACTCGGGGATGGAGTGCGTGGTGAAGGCCAGGTGCGCACCGGCCCGTATCTCCCCGGGCAGATCCGCCAGAGACGCGAGCACGCCGTCCACCATGGGGCCGATGAACCCGGGGTGGTTGAAGTAGTGCCGCAGCTTGTCGACGCGCGGCAGCGGCAGGCCTTCCGCCTCCAGCGTCGCGAGCGCGTCCGCCAGATTCTCCCGGTACTGCCGGCAGCCCGAGTACGAGGCGTACGCACTGGTCGCGAGCACCGCCACGTGCCGGCGCCCGTCCAGGACCATCTCCCGCAGCGTGTCGGTCAGATACGGCGCCCAGTTCCGGTTGCCCCAGTAGACCGGCAGCTCGAGGCCGGCGCCCGCGAAGTCCTTGCGGAGCGCGTCGAGCAGCTCACGGTTCTGGCCGTTGATCGGGCTGACCCCGCCGAACAGGAAGTAGTGCTGACCGACTTCCTTGAGCCGCGCCTTGGGGATGCCGCGGCCACGCGTCACGTTCTCCAGGAACGGAACCACGTCGTCCGGGCCCTCGGGACCGCCGAAGGACAGCAGCAGCAGAGCGTCGTAGGGAGCTGGGTCGAGGGGAGCGGGATCGAGCTGTTCGGCCATGGTCCCGATCCTCCCACCCTTCCCCTGCCTGCGGCGGGGAGGCCCCTACTGACAGGCAGGAAACCGCATTGGAGTAAGGCTTACCTAACCCGTAAGCTGTACCGGCCACTGACATTCCTTACGGAGCATCCCCTTGCCCAGTCCCTACCGCGCGATCTTCGCCGCCCCCGGCACCGCGGCGTTCTCCGCCGCAGGCCTCCTCGGCCGTATGCCGCTGTCCATGATGGGCGTCGGCATCGTCGTCATGGTTTCCCAGCTGACGGGGCGCTACAGCCTCGCGGGCTGGCTCTCCGCGACGCTCGCGCTCTCGGCGGCGGTGCTCGGGCCCCAGGTGTCGCGCCTGGTCGACCGGCACGGTCAGCGCCGGGTGCTCCGCCCCGCCCTGCTGGTGTCGGTCGCGGCGGTCGCGGGACTCCTCGTCTGCGCCCAGCAGGGCGCGCCCAACTGGACCCTCTTCGCCTTCACCGCCTGCGCCGGCTGCATTCCGGCCGTCGGAGCGATGACCCGGGCCCGCTGGGCCGAGATCTACCAGGGCTCGACGCGCGAACTGCACACGGCGTACGCGTTCGAGTCGATCATCGACGAGGTGTGCTTCATCGTCGGCCCGATCGTCTCCATCGGACTGTCCACGGTCTGGTTCCCGGAGGCCGGCCCGCTGCTCTCCACCGTGTTCCTCGTGATCGGCGTCGTGTGGCTGACGGCGCAGCGCGCCACCGAGCCCGTACCGCACCCGCGCACGCAGGCGAGCGAGGGTTCCGCGCTCCGCTCCCCCGGTCTGCAGGTGCTCGTCGCCACGTTCGTCGCCACGGGCGCGATCTTCGGCTCGGTGGACGTGGTGACGGTGGCCTTCGCCGAGGAGCAGGGCAACAAGGCAGCGTCGAGCCTGGTGCTGGCGGTGTACGCCCTGGGTTCCTGCCTGGCAGGAGCGGTCTTCGGCCTGCTCCATCTCAAGGGCGAGCCGGCCCGCAGGTGGGTACTGGGTGTCTGTGCGATGGCCGTGAGTATGATCCCCCTCCAACTGGCCGGGAATCTTGTGGTCCTGGCCGTGGCGCTCTTTGTCGCGGGCCTGGCCATCGCGCCGACGATGGTGACGACGATGGCCCTCGTCGAAGCGCACGTACCACGCACCAAGCTGACCGAGGGCATGACCTGGACGGGTACCGGGCTCGCGGTCGGTGTGTCACTCGGCTTGTCGGCCTCGGGATGGGTGGTGGACGAGTACGGGGCCGGTGCTGCGTACGCGGTGCCCGCGGTGACGGGAGCGCTCGCGGTCGTGGTCGCGTTCCTGGGGTACCGCCGGCTGCGCAGGCCGGTGCCGACGCGGGAGGGGCGGGATGACGAGCACATCCAGGACCATGACGGGGAGCGCGTGGCGTAACTGGGCCGGGACGGTGGCCGCCCATCCGGTGCGGGAGGTGTCCCCCGCCACGGCCGACGAGCTGGCCGAGGCCGTGCGCCGGGCCGCCGAGGACGGCCTGCGGGTCAAGACGGTCGGTGCGGGGCACTCGTTCACGTCGATCGCGGCGACCGACGGCGTACTGATACGGCCCGATCTGCTCACCGGCATCCGCGAGATCGACCGTACGGCGATGACGGTGACCGTCGAGGCCGGTACGCCCCTGAAGCGGCTCAACGCCGCGCTCGCCCGTGAGGATCTCTCGCTCACGAACATGGGCGACATCATGGAACAGACGGTCGCCGGCGCGACCAGCACCGGGACGCACGGCACCGGCCGGGACTCGGCCTCGATCGCCGCCCAGATCAGGGGCCTTGAGCTGATCACGGCGGACGGCTCGGTGCTGCGCTGCTCCGAGAAGGAGAATCCGGAGGTCTTCGCGGCCGCACGCATCGGCCTCGGCGCACTGGGGGTCGTCAGCGCGATCACTTTCGCCGTGGAGCCACTCTTCCTGCTCACGGCCCGCGAGGAGCCGATGTCCTTCGACCGGGTGACGGCCGAGTTCGACGAGCTGCACGCGGAGAACGAACACTTCGAGTTCTACTGGTTCCCTCACACGGGCAACTGCAACACCAAGCGCAACAACCGCAGCGCAGGCCCCGCCGCCCCGCCCGGCGCCGTCAGCGGCTGGATCGAGGACGAGCTGCTCTCCAACGGGCTGTTCCAGGTGGTCAATTCGCTCGGCCGGGCAGTGCCCGCGACCATCCCGTCCATCGCGAGGCTGGCCAGCCGGGCCCTGTCCGCCCGTACGTACACGGATATTCCCTACAAGGTCTTCACAAGTCCCCGCCGGGTGCGCTTCGTCGAGATGGAGTATGCCCTTCCGAGGGCAGTGGCGGTCGAGGCCCTGCGCGAGGTGAAGGCGATGGTCGGCCGCTCACCGCTGCGGATCAGCTTCCCGGTCGAGGTGCGGACCGCCCCGGCGGACGACATCACGCTGTCGACGGCCTCGGGCCGCGAGAGCGCGTACATCGCGGTGCACATGTACAAGGGCACTCCGTACCGCTCCTACTTCACCGCGGTCGAGCGGATCATGACCGCGCACGGAGGCCGGCCGCACTGGGGCAAGATCCACACTCGCGACGCGGCGTACTTCGAGGGCGTGTATCCGCGCTTCGGCGAATTCACGGCACTGCGGGACCGGCTGGATCCCGATCGAATCTTCGGGAACGACTATCTGCGGCGGGTGCTGGGCGTCTAGGACGCGCCCGTTTCCGCGGAGACGGAAGGGGTCGCCGGGGTGCTGGGCGTCGCGGACTGCGGGTCCCCGGCGGACGGGGTCGAGGGGCCGGGGGTGGGCTCCGACGCGCTTCCACCGTCACCCGTCTCCGTGCCCTCACTCTCCCGGGTTGCGCCGGGGCTCGCATCGCGGGAGTCACTGCCCGGCGCCGAGTTCTGCCCACCGTTCCGGTCCTGGTCCTGCTCCTCCTGGCCCGGTCCCGGTTCGTTTTCCGGCTCTGCCGCGGGGTGTCCGACGTCCCGTCCGAGGGGGTCGGCTTCGGTGCGGAGCTCTCGCCGCCGTGCTCACCACCGCCGCGTACGTCCGATCCGACCGTCGTGCCGGTGCCTCCGCTCAGATCCCTGCCCGAGGCGAGTTCGTACGCGGTGATGCCGGGCATCGCCACCGCGAAGACGACAACTGCCGCCGGCACGGACCGTTTCCGGTCACGTACACGGGTGCAGTACGTCGTCGCCTCGCCGAACTCCCCTGCGGGAGACGCCTCGTGAGGCTCACGCATCGGCGCGCGGGACGTGGCGGCGTCGCGGAGCTGTTCGCCGGTACGCCGGAACAGGTGCTGGAAGACCAGCCCCCGCACGTCGCGACTACGCCGACCACGCCCGCTCCGACGATGGTTCCGTACACACCGAGCCGGGAGGCGAGCACCGCGGCCGCGACCGCCGCGAGTGCGCTGTCCGCGACCTGGGGGACGCTCAGATCGAGCCATTGCTCCCTCTGTTGTGCCGTCGTCCGCTCGTCTCCGTGCCGCTTGAGGCCAACTCCAGCCTCTGTTGACCCATCTGTCCCACCGGGCACCAGGAAGGGACATACAGGCGAAGCGAATAGTTCCGTTTGAGGCGATTCTGTGAAGCTTGCCACCTGGATTCGGGGTACCCGGACCCAACTCCCGCCGCCGGCGACAAGTTCGGCGGCGCGCCGCTCCACCCCCGTGGCCCGAATGGAGTACTGTGGCGAGCCCTGGGACCGGTCTCCCTCGCGGGCGTCCGGACTTACGGGAGGGGGCCGAAGGCGGCACTCGAACCGGCGGCGCCGCGGCACCGCACGGACGCCTGCTGCACAGAGTGACGAATCTCGTCACGCTGCGTTGCAAGTAGGTAACCGTGCCATAACGGCGATCCAGGGCCCTTGCCCGACACGCCGGGCAACTCGGCAAGGTTGTGGCAGGCTGCACCCGGGCAGGCCACACTCGACTAGCGGAAGCAGCGACGCACGTGACGTCGGCAGGCACCACCCGGGAGGTCCCCATGCCCGAACTGCGTGTCGTGGCCGTCTCCAACGACGGCACACGACTGGTGCTGAAGGCTGCGGACAACACGGAGTACACGCTTCCGATTGACGAGCGACTGCGCGCTGCGGTGCGCAACGACCGTGCCCGCCTCGGCCAGATCGAGATCGAGGTGGAGAGCCACCTCCGTCCCCGCGACATCCAGGCGCGTATACGAGCAGGTGCCTCCGCCGAGGAGGTCGCCCAGCTCGCCGGTATCCCGGTCGACCGGGTGCGACGCTTCGAGGGCCCCGTCCTCGCGGAGCGCGCGTTCATGGCGGAGCGGGCGCGCAAGACTCCCGTGCGGCGTCCCGGGGAGAACGCGGGACCGCAGCTCGGCGAGGCGGTGCAGGAGCGGCTGCTGCTGCGCGGCGCCGAGAAGGACACCGTGCAGTGGGACTCCTGGCGCCGCGACGACGGCACCTGGGAGGTGCTGCTGGTCTACCGGGTCGCGGGTGAGCCGCACTCGGCGAGCTGGACGTACGACCCTCCGCGGCGGCTCGTCCAGGCCGTCGACGACGAGGCACGTGCGCTGATCGGTGAGACCGACGACGCCATCGCGATCGCGCAGGAGCCGAGCTTCCCGTTCGTGCCGCGCATCGCCCGGCTGCCGCGGGACCGGCCGCTCGACCGTGGACTCGACCGAGCCCTGGAGCGGCCGACGCCGGTCCAGGCACCCGGGCCGGACGAGGGCGAGCGCGACTCCCTGACCAGCCTCCTCGAAGCGGTTCCGAGCTTCCGCGGCAACATGGTGGTTCCGGACCGCCCCGCCACGGTCGACCCGTCCGCGACCGACCCCGCGATCCAGGAGCCCGACGCCGAGGAACCGCCGGCGCCCGCGGCCTCGGCCGGTGCCGGGTCCGCGTACGCGGACGTGCTCATGCCCCGGTCCGTCAGCGGCCACCGCGACCGGCTCACCGGCACGACCGACCGCCAGGCCGAGGCGGACGGCGTCCGCCCGGGCCGCCGGGCGGCGGTGCCGAGCTGGGACGAGATCGTGTTCGGTACGCGCCGGAAGAAGCAGGACTAGCCGCCGCACCGCCCCGGATCGACACCCGGGTGCGGGACGGTGGGTGGTTCGTGCCCACCCTCCCGCACAGCCCTTCGGGCAGGCGAACCGCGCGCGGCTCGGGGAGGAACACCTGTCCACCGACCATCGGGGCGAGCGACCAGCGCTGCCGTCCCCGGGACGCTCAGGTTTCGTGATCCGGGACTCGAAGCGCCGCGCGCGAAGCGCGGTGAGGAGCAATCCGGAACACGAGCCCCGGGGCGGCCCCGGACGGCAACCGGCCCGGCGCGGGTCAACCCCCACAGACCCACCGGCAACCGGCCCGGGGTGACCCCCACACCCACCGGCAACCGGCCCGGCACGGGGTGACCCCGACAGAACTACCGCGAGTCAGGGTCCGGGCCCGTGGCGACCGGGCGGGTGGGGTCGGCGGACCATTCCGACCAGGAGCCTGCGTACAGCGCGGCCCGGATGCCCGCGATCTCCAGTGCCAGGACCTCGTGGGCTCCGGAGACGCCCGAGCCGCAGTAGACACCGATCTCTGGGGCGTCCGATGCGCCCAGGCGCTTGAAGCGGGCGGTCAGGTCACCCGCAGGGAGGAACGTGGTGGCTCCCGGGGTGACGTTCTCCGTCGTCGGCGCCGAGACCGCGCCCGGGATGTGGCCGCCGACCCGGTCGATGGGCTCGACGTCGCCGCGGTAGCGCTCGGCCGCCCGGGCGTCCAGCAGCAGGCCGGAGCGGGCCAGGGCCGCCGCGCCGTCCGCGTCGAGCAGGGGCAGGGCACCCGGTGCCGGAGCGAAGTCGCCCGGCTCCGGAGCGGGGATCTCCGTGGTCAGCGGACGGTCCCAGGCCGCGAGGCCCCCGTCCAGGACCCGTACGTCCTCGTGGCCCGTCCACCGCAGCAGCCACCACGCCCTCGCCGCTGCCCAGCCCTGGCCGCCGTCGTACGCCACGACCGGGCTGGAGCCCGACACTCCGGCGCGCCGCATCGCGGCGCCGAAGGCCGCCACGTCGGGCAGCGGATGCCGGCCGCCGGCTCCCGGCGGACCTGCCAGTTCGCTGTCGAGGTCGACGTACACGGCACCGGGCAGATGCCCGGCCTCGTACGCGGGGCGTCCCGGCGGGCCGCCCAGCTGCCATCGGACGTCGAGGAGCACCGGCGGCCGCGGACCGGCCGACTCGCTCGCGAGTTCTGTTGCGGTGATGATGGGGGTCATAGGAGCCATCCTCGCGCAGGGCACGGCGTGCCCGAAACGGCGGCGGAACGGATGGGCGAAGCCGAAACGGGCATCCTCTCCTTGTGGGATCCCCGGAACTGCGGCGCGGCCCGGGCGCGCGGCCCGTCCGTTGGTGCGAGCATCTGCACGGGCACAGGGCCGCCGTCGTACGACGGTCCGCAGCCGGTCCCCGCCGCACGGCCACGACGATGGTCCGAGGAGAGAGTGACGATGACCGAGGCGACTCGGCGCAGACTCGGCACGCCCTGCTGGGTGAGCCTGATGGTGCACGGACTTGCCGCGACACAGGACTTCTACCGGGCACTGTTCGGCTGGGACTTCGTCCCCGGCCCTCAGCAGCTCGGTCCCTACGTCCGCGCGCTGATCGACGGCAAGGAGGTCGCGGGCATCGGTCAACTCCCGCCCGACCGTCATCTGCCGCTCGCCTGGACGACGTACATGGCCACCGACGACGCGGACGAGACCGCCGAGCAGATCAGGATGTGCGGCGGCACGGTCGGCGTCGGGCCGCTGGACGCGGCGGACGCGGGCCGGCTGGCGATCGCCGCGGACCCTGAGGGCGCGGTCTTCGGGGTGTGGCAGGCGGCGGCGCACGCCGGCATCGCCCTGTTCGGCACGCACGGCACCCCGGTCTGGCACGAGCTGGTGACGCGGGAGACGTCGTCGGTCAGCAAGTTCTACCAGTCCGTCTTCGGTTACGACGTGGAGCCGGTGGTCTCCGCCGACTTCGACTATCTGACCCTGCACCTGGAGGGCCGCCCGGTGGCGTCTCTGCACGGGGTCGGCAACACCCTGCCCCGTGACCGGGGCTCGCACTGGATGACGTACTTCGAGGTCGAGGACGCCGACGAGACGGCCGCACTGGTGGCGGACCTCGGCGGGCACGTGCTGCACGAGCCGCGGGAGGGCACGAGCGGACGGATTGCGACGGTGGCGGATCCGGAGGGCGCGGTCTTCACGATCGTGCGGAGCACACCGCGCCGGTAGCGCGGGACGGGAGGCGCGACGGCGGTCCGGCCACCGGACGACCTGCGGAGCACCCCGCGCCGGTAGCGCAGGACGGGAGGCGCGACGGCGATCCGGCCACCGGACGACCTGCGGAGCACCCCGCGCCGGTAGCGCAGGACGGGAGGCGCGACGGCGATCCGGCCACCGGACGTGACCGCACGATCGCGGCCGACGCCGGGTGCGTCCGGAACGCTCAGCCGGGCGTCATCGGCAGGACGTCCGGGGACAGCGCGCCTGCCCGGGCCGACGCGCTCGTCATCCGGCGTCGGTGGTGGCGTCGGCACAGCACCTCGTAGCCGACCTCCTCCGCCGGCCGGTTCACGTCGCCGACAACGACCTGCTCACCCTCCACGACCATCTCGCCGCCCACCGTCCGGGCGTTGTGGGTGGCGCGGGCACCGCACCAGCACATGGCCTCGACCTGCAGGGTCTCGATGCGATCCGCCAGCTCGATCAGCCGTTGCGAGCCGGGGAAGAGCTTGGTGCGGAAGTCGGTGGTGATGCCGAAGGCGAAGACGTCCAGCCCCAGGTCGTCCACGATCCGGGCGAGCTGGTCTATCTGCCCGGGGGCGAGGAACTGCGCCTCGTCCACGATCAGGTAGTCCGCCCTGCCCCCGCGGGTCATGTGGTCGACGAGGTACGCGTACACATCCATGCCCTCCGTGATCTCGACGGCTTCGGTGACGAGCCCCAGCCGCGACGAGAGCTTGCCCTCGCCCGCCCGGTCGTCGCGGGTGAAGATCACACCTTGCAGGCCACGGGCCGAACGGTTGTGCTCGATCTGGAGCGCCAAGGTGCTCTTTCCGCAGTCCATCGTTCCGGAGAAGAACACCAGCTCGGACATGGGGATGTGACGGCCTTTCCGTTTTGTGGTCGAGGGGCGTGGGTGAGGTGCGGCAGGGCCTACGAGCGGACTTCGACGAGCGGGACGAACTGCTCGGCCGGGGTCATGGAGCCGTGCATGCCGACCATCGCCGACTCGTTCGGCTCGTTGACGGATGCGGTGATCACGACATCGTCGCTCGCCGCGGCGACGACGTCGCCGATGCGCCGGTACACGCGCTCGTCGACCCGCGGGCCGAACCAGCCCGCCGCGATCGCCTCGTCCCTGCTCGCCACCCAGAACCGGTCGCCGAGCACCTCGCGCCAGACGGCGAGCACATCGCTCTCGGCGCCCGGGACGGCGTACACGTGCCGGGCCCGGCCCTCGCCGCCGAGGAGGGCGACACCGGCGCGCAACTCCCAGTCCTCGTCGAAGTCGATCCGCGACTCCTCGTCGAAGGGGATGTCGATCATGCCGTGGTCCGCGGTGACGTACAGCGCGGTGCGGGGCGGAAGCTGTTCGGCGAGGCGCTGGGCGAGACGGTCGGCGTACATCAGCTGGCCGCGCCAGGCGTCGGAGTCGACGCCGAAACGATGGCCCTTGCCGTCGACCTCGCTGTAGTACGTGTAGACGAGGGACCGGTCGGCGGCGGCGAGCTGCCTGGCGGCGAAGTCCATCCGCTCCTCGCCCGAGAGCCGGCCGTGAAACGTTCCGCCACTGAGTGCGATCTTGGTGAGCGGAGTGTCCCGGAAGGTCGGCGAGGAGACCTGCGCGGTGTGCACGCCGGCCTCGTCGGCCAGCTGGAAGACCGTCGGGTAGGGCTGCCACACGCGCGGCGAGGTCCACGGCTTCCAGCGCAGCTGGTTCATCAGCTCGCCGGTGTCCGGGTTGCGGGCGGTGTAGCCCGGGAGGCCGTGCGCGCCGGGTGGCAGGCCGGTGCCGAAGGAGGCGAGCGAGGTCGCCGTGGTGGCGGGGAAGCCGACGGTGATCGGTACGCCGGTGCCTCCGCAGGAGGAGGCGAGCAGCGAGTTCAGGAAGGGGGCGTCCTCGGGGTGGGCCTTGAGCTGCTCCCAGCCGAGGCCGTCGATAAGGAAGACGCAGTTCCGGTCGGCGGGCTCGAGCTGCGTGATCGAGGAGCCCAGTCCGGGCACGCCCTGGCCCGCGGCGAGCGTCGGCAGCAGATCGGCGAGCGAGGCGGAGCCGTACGCCGGGACGGGCGCGGTGCCGAGTGCGAGCGGGACGGGTTCCTCGGGCCAGGCGGAGGCCAGCTGGGGCAGGGCCATCAGCGGATGGCGGCCGTGGCGGCCGTCGCCTCTGACAGCGCCTGCGCGAACGCGAGCGTCTGCCGGACCGCCTCGGGGCCGTCGCCGGCCTCGCTGACGCGCAGGCTGAGGTCGTCCGCGGTGGAGCTCCCCGTGTAGCCGTGGTCCGCGTCGCAGTTGGGGTCGCCGCAGGCGGCCGGCTCCAGGTCGATACGGGAGACGGCGCCCCAGCCGATGGTGAGGACGACCTCGCGGGGGAGGGTGCCCGGGGTGTACGACTCGGGGTTGGCGACGACGCGGCTGACGACGACGGAGGAGATCCGGCCGAGCTTGACGGACTCGGTCGAGGTCGTGGCGTACGGCGTCGGGGAGCTGCTGTCGGCGGCCTGCTCGTCGGTGTGGCTGACGATGAAGCGGGCGGCGGTCAGGACGAGGACGGTGACATGGCGGCGGACCTCGTTCGCGTCGAACGTGGTCTCCTGATGGACCAGGTACGACGCGATCTGCTCACCACCGACAGCGGCCTCCACCGCTTCGGCCACGAGAGCCGGGTAGTAGCCGCTGCGCTCGATCGCCGTGCGCAGCCCCTGGGTCGTCGTACCGGTCTTCGCCATGCGCTCCATCCTACGGGGCTGCGGGACCCCGGAGTGCGCTCAGTAACTGGGGAGCGTGCGGGGTCCCAGGTCGGTGCGGGGCGGGGCAGGGGCGAGCCGGACGGTGGCGCCGAGCACGGAGAGGCCGTGCTCGGCGACGACGACCGGTTCGAGGCCGATGTCGACCACCTCCGGGTGGTCGTCGACCAGTCGGGACACGCGGAGCAGCAGCTCCTGGAGGGCGGCGGTGTCGACGGGGGCGGCACCGCGCCAGCCGAAGAGCAGCGGGGCGGTCCGGATGGACCGGATGAGCTCGGCCGCGTCGCGGTCGGTGGCCGGGACGAGGCGGTGGGCCATGTCGCCGAGCAGCTCCGTGGCGGGGCCGGCGAGTCCGAAGGACAGCACGGCGCCGACGGCGGGGTCGATGGCGGCGCGCACGACGGTGTCCACGCCGCGGGGGACCATGGCCTGGACGACGGGCCTGAGCTCTTCGGGCTTGCCGAAGATGTCGGTCAACTCGGCGTATGCCTGGCGCACTTGCTGCTCGTCGGCGAGGTCGAGACGTACGCCGCCGAGGTCGGCGCGGTGACGCAGATGCGGGGCGGTGGTCTTGAGGGCCACGGGGTACCCGAGGCTCTCGGCGGCGTGGGCGGCGGCGTCGGGGGAGGGAGCGGGCAGGGTGGGCAGCACGGGGATCCCGTACCGCCCGAGCAGCTCCCGCGCGTCCTGCTCGCGCAGGGTGACCCCGTGCTCCACCGGCATGTCGCCGAGCAGCCGGCCCACCAGCGCGGCGGCCCCGCCCTCGTCGATGTCCTCGTACTCCGGCACCTTCCCGGGCTCGGCGGCCTCCCGCCGCCACTGCGCGTACCGCACGACCTCGCCGAGCGCCCGCACGGCCCGCTCGGCGGCGGGGAACGCGGGGATCCGCGTCGCGGACACGGGACGCCCCGACGAGGCGTCCGGCCCCCCGGCCCCGGCCTGTGCCGGACCGTGCGCGGCCGGCCGGCCTCCGTCCCCGGCCTCGGTCTCGGTCTCGGTCTCGGTCTCGGTCTCGGTCTCGGTCTCGGTCTCGGTCTCGGCACCACCGTCACCGCTGTGCACCCTGCCGGAGCCCGGGGACGCGGCGCTGCCCGGAAGGCCGGACGCCGCATGGCCGGCGGCAGCAGGACCGCGGCCGCCGGGGCCGCCCGGGGCCGCCGAGTTCGGGCCGAGGGCCGGGCGCAGCCCGCCTGAGGGCGATGCGGGCGAGGGCGCGCCGTCGACGGGAGGCCGAGGGCGCGACCCCGGATCCCGAGTCGGCACAACCGGGTCGGCCGCGGAGGCGCGGCGCTGCGGGCCGGAGCCGGCCGCCGCGGCGAGGGCGTCCGCCAGGCCGCCGAGTTCGACGTGGACGACGAGGACCGGCTTGGCCGGTCCCGTCGCCGCTGCCGCGCGGAGGGCCGTCGCGAGGACCTCACCGTCGCCGGACTCGGTGACCCCGCCGTCGCCCACCCAGGGGATCGCGTTGACGACGACCGCGTCGCACGCGTCGTCCCGCAGGGCCTCGCCGAGCGCCGCCCGGAAGTCGTCCGGTGTCGCCGCCGTCGTCAGGTCGCGCGGCGGCAGCGGGCGCAGCCCCTCCGTCAGGCAGGCGTCGTAGGTGAGGAGGCCGAGGGACTCGGAGTTGCCGAGGATGGCGACGCGCGGCCCCGCCGGCAGCGGCTGTCCCGCGAGCAGCAGGCCCGCGTCGACGAGCTCCGTGACCGTGTCGACGCGGATGACGCCCGCCTGCGCGAGCAGCTCGGACACGGTCGCGTACGGCACCCGCGTCGTCGGCACCGCGTGTCCGGGCGGCGCGCTCCCGCTGTGCCGGGCGCCCTTGACGACCACGACGGGCTTGACCGCCGCGGTACGCCGCGCGAGACGTGTGAACTTCCGCGGGTTCCCGATCGATTCGAGGTACAGCAGGACGACGTCGGTGTCCTGGTCCTCGTACCAGTACTGCAGGAAGTCGTTCCCGGACACGTCCGCCCGGTTCCCCGCCGAGATGAAGGAGGACAGCCCGGCGCCCCGTCGGTGCAGCCCCGACAGCAGCGCTATGCCGATCGCACCCGACTGGGTGAACAGCCCGATCCGGCCGCGCGCCGGCGACTCGGGCGCGAGCGACGCGTTGAGCCGTACAGCCTCCGAGGTGTTGATGATCCCGAAGGCGTTCGGCCCGATGATCCGCATCCCGTACGAACGTGCCTGGCGCACCAGTTCGCGCTGCCGCTCCCGCCCCTCCGCCCCGCTCTCGGCGTATCCCGCGGCCAGCACGACCAGACCCTGCACCCCGTGCTCGCCGCAGTCGGCGACGGTCTCAGGCACCCTTTCGGCCGGTACGGCGACGACGGCGAGATCGACGGGCTCCCCGGTCTCCGCGACGATCTCCGCGACCGAGCGGTACGCGGGGACGCCGTCCAGCTCGCGCACGTCAGGTGCGAGATTCCGGTTCACCGCGTACGCACGCCCGGTGTAGCCGGAGTCGAGCAGATTGCGCAGCACGGTACGGCCCACCCCGCCCGGCGCCCGCCCTGCTCCGATCACCGCCACCGACCTGGGCGCGAGCAGCCGCTGCACGGACCGCGCCTCGGCGCGCTGTTCACGGGCGCGCTGCACGGCGAGCGACTCGGCCGTCGGCTCCAGGTCCAGCGTCAGATGGACGGAGCCTTCCTCGAAGCTGCGCTTCTGTGTGTATCCGGCGTCCGTGAAGACCTTGATCATCTTGTTGTTCGCGGGCAGCACCTCGGCCGCGAACCGCCTGATTCCCCGCTCCCGCGCGACCGCTGCAATGTGCTCGAGGAGCGCGGAGGCGACGCCCCTCCCCTGGTGTGCGTCCTGCACCAGGAAGGCGACCTCCGCCTCGTCGGCGGGCTTGGACGCCGGCCTCCCGTTGGCGTCGATCCGGTCGAAACGGACGGTCGCGATGAACTCGCCGCCCACCGTCGCGGCGAGACCGACCCGGTCCACGTAGTCGTGGTGCGTGAATCGGTGCACGTCCTTCGCGGAGAGCCGGGGGTACGGCGCGAAGAAGCGGTAGTACTTGGACTCGTCCGAGACCTGCTCGTAGAAGCTGACGAGCCGCTCGGCGTCCTCGGTGGTGATGGGCCTGATGCGCGCAGTGCCACCGTCACGCAGCACCACGTCGGCTTCCCAATGGTCGGGGTAGGCGTGATCCGACGGGGTCTGCATGGGGAAAGAGTACGGCTCGGGCACCGGTCGCGAAGCCCGGGAGGCGGGTGCAGTCTGAGGGCACCCGCGCGTGGCCCGGACGCCGGCCGACGGCCGTTGCCGAGCACTGCACCACACATGAGAGACTGGTCTAGACAACCGCTTAGGACTTGAAGGGCACCACCATGGCTGAGCGCCGCGTCACTGTCGGCTGGGCCGAGGGCCTCCACGCCCGCCCCGCTTCCATCTTCGTCCGTGCCGCCACGGCCTCCGGCGTCCCGGTGACGATCGCCAAGGCCGACGGCACCCCCGTCAACGCCGCCTCGATGCTCGCGGTGCTCGGCCTGGGCGCGGAGGGCGGCCAGGAGATCGTCCTCGCCTCGGACGCGGACGGCGCGGACGCCGCGCTCGACCGTCTCGCGAAGCTGGTCGCCGAGGGTCTCGAGGAGCTCCCCGAGACCGTCTGACCGCTGGTCCCGCCCCGGGAAAGGACCTTGCACCCGCCCCGGCAGGGAATGACAAATAAATAGAAACGGCGGAGCCGCAGCAACCGGGAATTTCGGTCAGCGGCTCTGCCACTTTCAAATATCCCCTCTTTGTATACGGCGCTTCTGTTAATTGCGGACGCTCGCCGTGTTTACGGCGTGTTGCGAAGTCCTCACCGTCCCGCGCGTCGTGATGCGCAGCCTGTGCGCCCCCGCCATCCGCTCGGCGTGCATCGCGGTGAGCGCCCGCGCCCGCTCCGCGTCGCCGCGTGACACCGCGTCCACGATCGCACCGTGCTCGGCCCAGGACTCCACCGGCCGAGCGGGCTGCTCGACGGCGTACATCCAGGCGACCTTGTGCCGGAGCTGGGTGAGGAGCGCGATGAGTCCGGGGCTGCCGGAGGCCTGCGCGAGGGTCTCGTGGAACCAGCCTCCGAGCGACCGCAGATCCTCGCCCTGGCCCCGGCGCGCCCGCTCCTGGCCGAGCCTGACCAGGCCGCGCAGCACTTTGAGGTGGGCTTCCGTGCGCCGCTGCGCGGCCCGTGCGGCGCCCAGCGGCTCCAGCAGCATCCGGATCTCCAGCAGGTCGGCGGCCTCCTGCTCGGTGGGCTCGGCGACGCACGCTCCCGCATGTCTGCGGGTGACGACGAAGCCCTCGGACTCCAGGGTCCGCAGCGCTTCGCGCACCGGGACCCGGGAGACGCCGTAGCGGCGTGCCAACTGCTCCTCGGTGAGCCGGCTGCCGCGCTCGAAGACACCGGAGACGATGTCGTCGCGGATCGCCGTGCATACCGAGCGCGCAGGAATGCGCATACCGAACCTCCGCCTTTAATCCGCGCGAAACCCAGTCGAGCGATGTCTGTTCGGTGACTCTATTGCAGCCGGCCGGAATTTCCGATGGCCTGCCGGAATCCATGGATATCTTTTGGCCTGAATACGCCGAAAGCCCCGGCCGGTCGCCATGACCGGGCCGGGGCCCACGGCTGCGGAGGCGGGCGTCAGACGCTCACGCCGTGGCCGCGCAGATACGCGACCGGGTCGATGTCCGAGCCGTAGTCGGGGCTCGTGCGGGCCTCGAAGTGGAGGTGCGGGCCGGACGAGTTGCCGGTGGACCCGGACAGGCCGATCCGCTGGCCCGGGGTGACGGTCTGGCCGACCGAGACGCCGATCGACGACAGGTGGCCGTACTGGGTGTACGTGCCGTCCTTCATCTTGATCACGATGTTGTTGCCGTACGCACCGCCCCAGCCGGCCTCCACGACCGTACCCATGCCGACGGCGACGACCGGAGTGCCGGACGGGGCATGGAAGTCGACGCCGGTGTGGCTGCCGGAGGACCAGACCGAGCCGCCCGCCTGGTAGGCCGTGCTGACGTGGGAGGCGGCGACCGGGAGCGTGTAGGACATCAGGCGCTTGCGCTCGGCCTCGCGGGCGGCGCGCTCCTTGGCCTCGCGGGCCGCCTTGACGCGGGCCTCCGCCTTGCGCTTCGCCTCAGCCTCGGCCTTCGCGCGGGCGGCGGCCAGATCGGCCTCGTACTGCTGGGCCGCGGCCTGGGCGTCGATCTGCTCGGCGAGGGTGGTGCCGGCGGCGACGGCCTGGGTGAGGCCGGTGTCCTCGAAGGACGGGCTTTCCGTGTCGGCGGCGAGCGCCGGGGAGGCGAGGCCTCCGATGACGCCGGTGGTGGCGAGGGCAGCGGCTCCGGCGATGCCCGCGCGCTTGCGCGTCAGCCGGCTCGGACCACGATGCTTCCCGGTGGCACGGGTGAACGCCATGTAGTGGCTGATCCTTTCCTTCCTTCTCGCCTACCGGGTTAGCTGACGGGTTCGGAGCAGGAAGGTCTCCTACGGGCCCCTCCGCACGAGTGCGAAGGCGTCCGATTCACCCCAGGGGACATGTGGGTCCCCGGCTCCCCAGGCTCGCGCCCGACGGGGACTCGGCGATGGCTGTCCGATGCCGCTGGTGCGGCTGGTGCAACCGGCGGACAGCGCAGAAGACGCTAAGCCGGACATCTTTCAATCACCAAACGGACACGGAGATTTGTTGTGCATGCCACAGGCCAGACAGGCAGCCTCTCCAATAAAACGGACATACGGGAGGGCCCCGTTGGCACGATGCCAACGGGGCCCTCCGGGTGCGCCGGAACCGACCGGCGGTCAATCAGCCCGTGACAACAGTCACTTCACCGATGCCCAGCGCCCTGACCGGCTCCTCGATCTCGGCCGCGTCGCCCACGAGGACGGTGACGAGCCTGTCCACCGGGAAGGCGTTGACGACCGCGGCCGTCGCCTCGACCGTGCCGGTGCGGGCCAGGCGCGTGTACAGCTGCGCCTGGTAGTCGTCCGGCAGGTGCTGCTCGACCTGGTCGGCGAGCGTGCCCGCGACCGACGCGGCGGTCTCGTACTTCAGCGGGGCCACACCCACCAGGTTCTGCACGGCGATGTCGCGCTCGGCGTCGGTGAGGCCCTCCGCGGCGAGGGTGCGCAGCACCTTCCAGAGGTCGTCCAGCGCCGGGCCGGTGTGCGGGGTGTCGACGGAGCCGCTGATGGCGAGCGTGGCCGCGCCCGTGCCGTCGGCGGAGGAGCGCAGGACCTGGGCGAAGGCCCGCACGCCGTACGTGTACCCCTTCTCCTCGCGCAGGACGCGGTCGAGACGGGAGGTGAGGGTGCCGCCCAGGCAGTACGTGCCGAGGACCTGGGCCGGCCAGACGCGGTCGTGGCGGTCCGGGCCGATACGGCCGATGAGCAGCTGCGTCTGCACCGCGCCGGGGCGGTCGACGATGACGACGCGGCCCCTGTCGTCGGCGGTGATCGACGGCATGGGACGGCTCTCGGCCGCGCCACCGGTCCAGGCGCCGAGGGTGTCGGCGAGCACGGCATCCACATCGACACCGGTGAGGTCGCCGACGATCACGGCGGTGGCGGACGCGGGCCGGACATGGCCCTCGTAGAAGGCCCGCACGGCCGCGGAGTCGATGCGCTCCACGGTCTCCTCGCTGCCCTGGCGGGGCCGGGACATCCGGGAGGACGCCGGGAAGAGCTGTTTGGACAGCTCCTTGGCGGCGCGGCGGGCCGGGTTGGCGGTCTCGTGCGGGATCTCGTCCAGCCGGTTCCGTACGAGCCGCTCGACCTCGCTGTCGGCGAAGAGCGGCGCACGCAGGGCCTCGGCGAGCAGGCCGAGCGCCTTGAGGAGGCGGGAGACCGGCACCTCGAGGGAGACGCGGACGCCGGGGTGGTCGGCGTGCGAGTCCAGGGTGGCGCCGCAGCGCTCCAGCTCCGCGGCGAACTCCTCCGCAGTGTGCTTGTCGGTGCCCTCGGAGAGCGCCCGGGCCATGATCGTGGCTACACCGTCGAGGCCCTCGGGCTCGGCGTCCAGCGGGGCGACGAGGAAGATCTCGACGGCCACGACCTGCTGGCCGGGGCGGTGGCAGCGCAGGACGGTCAGCCCGTTGTCGAGCACACCGCGCTCGGGGGCGGGGAAGGCCCACGGCCTGGCCTCGCCCGCCTGCGGCTGCGGGTGGAATTCCATGGTCACGGCAGCGTCGGTCACTGGTCCGCCCCCTCCTCGTCGTCGTTGTCCTCGGTGTCCTCGGCGGACTGGACGGGCTCGTACACCAGAACCGCCCGGTTGTCCGGGCGCAGCCGGGCCTGGGCGACGGCCCTGACCTCCTCGGCGGTGACGTCGAGGACCCGCGACACGGCGCTGAGCGCCAGCTGGGGGTCGCCGAACAGCACGGCGTACCGGCAGAGTTCGTCGGCGCGGCCCGCGACCGTACCGAGCCGGTCCAGCCACTCGCGCTCCAGCTGTGCCTGGGCGCGCTCCATCTCCTCGGGCGTCGGGCCCTCGGCGGCGAACCGCTCCAGCTCGTCGTCGACGGCGGACTCGATGTCGGGCACCTCGACCCCGCCGGACGTCTTCACGTCCAGCCAGCCGAGCGAGGGCGCACCGGCGAGCCGCAGCAGGCCGAAGCCCGCGGCGACGGCCGTGCGGTCGTGGCGCACCAGACGGTTGTGCAGCCGGGACGACTCACCGCCGCCGAGGACGGTCAGCGCCAGGTCGGCGGCGTCGCACTCGCGTGTGCCGTCCTGCGGCAAGCGGTAGGCGGCCATCAGGGCGCGGGCCGGAACCTCCTCCTCCACGACCTCGCGCAGCTGCTCGCCGATGATGTCGGGCAGGGTGCCGTCACGCGGCGGCTGCTTGCCGTCGTGCATCGGGATGGAGCCGAAGTACTTCTCGATCCAGGCGAGGGTCTGCTCCGGGTCGATGTCGCCGACGACCGACAGCACCGCGTTGTTCGGCGCGTAGTACGTCCGGAAGAAGCTCCGCGCGTCCTCCAGCGTCGCGGCGTCCAGGTCGGCCATCGAGCCGATCGGGGTGTGGTGGTAGGGGTGTCCGTCCGGGTAGGCGAGGGCGGTCAGCTTCTCGAAGGCCGTACCGTACGGAACGTTGTCGTAGCGCTGGCGGCGCTCGTTCTTGACGACGTCCCGCTGGTTCTCCATGGACTCGTCGTCGAGCGCGGCGAGCAGCGAGCCCATGCGGTCGGCCTCCAGCCAGAGCGCGAGCTCCAGCTGGTGGGCGGGCATGGTCTCGAAGTAGTTGGTGCGCTCGAAGCTGGTGGTGCCGTTGAGCGAGCCGCCGGCTCCCTGGACCAGCTCGAAGTGTCCGTTTCCCGGCACCTGCGCGGAGCCCTGGAACATCAGGTGCTCGAAGAGGTGAGCCAGGCCCGTACGCCCCTTGACCTCGTGGCGCGAGCCGACGTCGTACCAGAGGCAGACCGCGGCGACCGGGGTCAGGTGGTCCTCGGAGAGCACCACGCGCAGACCGTTGGCCAGGCGGTGCTCGGTTGCTGTCAGGCCGCCGGAGCCGGCCTGGGCTGTGGCCGTGTGACCCATGGGCATGTGGTCCCTTCGATCGCGTTGCTGGATGTCCTGCCACTGTATGCAAGCGCGTCGGGACCTGGCGAAGTTCCCGCAGCTTCCACCCGGTGTTCCGGGTCGCGGTCCGCGCTGTCGGTGGGACGGTCCACAATGGTCGGCGTCAGATCACATTCATGGTTCATGTTGGTGAAGGAGCCGCAGCAGCGATGGCCCGCCGCAGCACGAAGACGCCGCCGCCCGACGACTTCGAGGAGAGGATCCTCGACATCGACGTCGTCGACGAGATGCAGGGCTCCTTCCTCGAGTACGCGTACTCGGTGATCTACTCCCGGGCCCTGCCGGACGCCCGGGACGGAATGAAGCCCGTGCACCGCCGGATCGTGTATCAGATGAACGAGATGGGCCTGCGCCCCGACCGCGGCTACGTGAAGTGCGCCCGCGTCGTCGGCGAGGTCATGGGCAAGCTCCACCCGCACGGCGACGCGTCGATCTACGACGCGCTGGTGCGTATGGCGCAGCCCTTCTCGATGCGGGTGCCGCTGGTCGACGGCCATGGCAACTTCGGCTCGCTGGGCAATGACGACCCTCCGGCCGCGATGCGTTACACCGAGTGCCGGATGGCCGACGCGACGAGCCTGATGACCGAGTCGATCGACGAGGACACCGTCGATTTCGCGCCGAACTACGACGGGCAGGAGCGGGAGCCGGTCGCCCTGCCGGCGGCCTTCCCGAATCTGCTGGTCAACGGCGCGTCCGGCATCGCGGTGGGCATGGCGACGAACATGCCGCCGCACAATCTGGGCGAGGTCATCGCCGCCGCCCGCCATCTGATCAGGCACCCGGGCGCCGATCTCGAAACCCTGATGCGGTACGTGCCGGGTCCCGACCTGCCGACCGGTGGCCGGATCGTGGGTCTGTCCGGAATCAAGGACGCGTACGAGACGGGCCGCGGCACCTTCAAGATCCGCGCCACGGTGACCGTGGACGACGTGACGGCGCGCCGCAAGGGGCTCGTCGTCACCGAGCTGCCCTTCACCGTCGGCCCGGAGAAGGTGATCGCGAAGATCAAGGACCTCGTCGGCCAGAAGAAGCTCCAGGGCATCGCCGACGTCAAGGACCTCACGGACCGTGAGCACGGACTGCGCCTGGTCATCGAGATCAAGAACGGCTTCATCCCCGAGGCCGTCCTGGCGCAGCTGTACAAGCTGACGCCGATGGAGGAGTCCTTCGGCATCAACAACGTGGCGCTGGTCGACGGCCAGCCGCTGACGCTGGGTCTCAAGGAGCTGCTCGAGGTCTACCTCGACCACCGCTTCGACGTCGTCCGCCGCCGCAGCGAGTTCCGGCGCCGCAAGAAGAGCGACCGGCTGCATCTCGTCGAGGGCCTGCTCGTGGCGCTCCTCGACATCGACGAGGTCATCCGCCTCATCCGCTCCAGTGACAACTCGGCGCAGGCGAAGGAGCGCCTCATCGCGCACTTCTCGCTCAGCGAGATCCAGACGCAGTACATCCTGGACACCCCGCTGCGCCGGCTCACCAGGTTCGACCGTATCGAGCTGGAGAGCGAGCGCGACAGGCTGACCGCGGAGATCGCGGAGCTCACCCGGATCCTGGAGTCGGACGCGGAGCTGCGCAAGCTCGTCTCGTCCGAACTGGCCGCGGTGGCGAAGAAGTTCGGCACCGAGCGGCGCACGGTGCTGCTGGAGTCCGCGGGCACGCCCGTTGCCGCCGAGTCGCTGCAGGTCGCGGACGACCCGTGCCGGGTGCTGCTGTCCTCGACAGGGCTGCTGGCACGGACGGTCACCGGTGAGCCGCTGCCGGAGGACGGCGGCAGGCGCGCGAAGCACGATGTGATCGTGTCCGCGGTGCCTGCGACGGCGCGCGGGGACGTGGGGGTCGTGACCTCGGCCGGGCGACTGCTCCGGCTCCCGGTGATCGACCTCCCGCAGCTGCCGGACACGGCCACGGCGCCGAATCTGTCGGGCGGGGCGCAGGTCTCCGAGTTCCTGTCCCTGGAGGCGGACGAGACGGTGATCTGTCTGACGACGCTCGACGAGGCCTCGCCCGGCCTCGCGCTGGGCACTCTCCAGGGCGTGGTGAAGCGGGTCGTGCCGGACTACCCGGCCAACAAGGACGAGCTGGAGGTCATCGCCCTCAGGGAGGGCGACCGGATCGTGGGCGGCACCGAGCTGCGCACAGGCGACGAGGACCTGGTCTTCATCGCGTCCGACGCCCAGTTGCTGCGCTTCCAGGCCTCGCAGGTCAGGCCGCAGGGCCGGCCGGCGGGCGGTATGGCGGGCATCAAGCTCACCGAGGGCGCCGAGGTGATCTCGTTCACCGCGGTGGACCCGGCGGCGGATGCGGTGGTCTTCACCGTCGCGGGCTCCACCGGCACGCTGGACGACTCGGTGACGACGGCGAAGCTGACACCGTTCGACCAGTACCCGCGCAAGGGCCGGGCAACCGGTGGCGTGCGCTGCCAGCGCTTCCTCAAGGGCGAGGACACGCTTGTCCTGGCCTGGGCGGGCGCGGCCCCGGCGCGCGCGGCGCAGAAGAACGGCACGCCGTCGGAGCTGCCGGAGCTCGACCCGAGGCGTGACGGCTCGGGCACGCCGCTGACGAAGCCGGTCGCGTCGCTGGCGGGCCCTGCCTCCTAGCCGCGACACGTCCGTCGACCACGGAAGCGGGGGGGGGGGCGCGGGCGCGCGGGGGGGGGCGGGCCCGGCGGGGGGGGGGGCCCGGCGCGCGCCCCGCGGGCCGGCGGCGGCGCCGCCACCCCCCCCGCCGCGA
>NZ_JBEOXF010000083.1:0-29269 GCF_040296405.1 Streptomyces sp. NPDC002133
TCCGAACGCTTCGTCGGGATCGTCGTGTTGCGCTCGATGAGCTTGGTCATGATGCCGCCCTTGGTCTCGATACCGAGGGACAGCGGCGTCACGTCCAGAAGAAGGACGTCCTTGACCTCACCCCTGAGAACGCCGGCCTGGAGCGCGGCGCCGATGGCGACGACCTCGTCCGGGTTCACACCCCGGTGCGGGTCCTTGCCGGTGAGCTCCTTCACCAGGTCGGTGACCGCGGGCATCCGGGTCGAACCGCCGACCAGGATCACATGGTTGATGTCGGAGAGCTTGGTCCCCGCGTCCTTGATCGCATTGTGGAACGGCGTCTTGCAGCGGTCCAGCAGGTCCGCGGTCAGCTGCTGGAACTGGGCGCGCGTGAGCTTCTCGTCCAGGTGCAGCGGGCCTTCGGCGGACGCCGTGATGTAGGGCAGGTTGATCGTCGTCTCGGTCGACGACGACAGCTCGACCTTCGCCTTCTCCGCGGCCTCGCGCAGCCGCTGCGTGGCCATCTTGTCCTTCGTCAGGTCCACGCCGTACGCGTTCTTGAACTGCTTCACCAGATGGTCGACGACGCGCTGGTCCCAGTCGTCACCGCCCAGATGGGTGTCGCCGTTGGTGGCCTTCACCTCGACGACGCCGTCGCCGATCTCCAGCAGCGAGACGTCGAAGGTGCCGCCACCGAGGTCGAAGACCAGGATCGTCTGGTCGTTCTCCTTGTCCAGCCCGTACGCGAGCGCGGCGGCGGTCGGCTCGTTGACGATGCGCAGGACGTTCAGACCTGCGATCTTCCCGGCCTCCTTGGTCGCGGTGCGCTGGGAGTCGTTGAAGTACGCCGGGACGGTGATGACCGCGTCCGCCACGTCCTCGCCGAGGTACGACTCGGCGTCGCGCTTCAGCTTCTGCAGGACCCGTGCGGAGATCTCCTGCGCGGTGTAGCGCTTGCCGTCGATGTCGCCAGTGTCCGGGAAGCGCCAGTCGGCCTCGCCCATGTGTCGCTTGACCGACCGCGCGGTGCGCTCGACATTGGTCACGGCCTGCCGCTTCGCGACCTCACCGACCAGCACCTCGCCGTTCTTCGCGAAACCCACCACCGAAGGGGTGGTCCTGGCGCCCTCGGTGTTGGTGATGACCGTGGGCTCGCCCGCCTCCAGAACACTGACGACGGAGTTCGTCGTACCGAGGTCGATTCCTACTGCACGTGCCATGGCTCTCTCCTCAGCCCGCAGGTCCGCTCGGCAGCAGGTCGCAGTGCTCTCACCTGCTGATATGGATGTGACCTCCTCCACAAACTGGATAGAACGTACCGATGCCCCTGTCAAGATGCCCACATTCCGGGCATCTGCGAAAGTTTTGCGGTCCTGCAGTCCTGCGGTCCTGCAGTCCTGCAGTCCTGCGGTGCTGCGGCTCGGTGACCGGGGTCGTCAGCGGGCGACCGCGAGGACGGTCAGCTTGCGCCAGTCCAGCCGCGGCCGGGCGCGGGGCACCCCGGGCCGGTGACGGGGTACCCGTACGCGCAGTGCGCCCGGCTTGATGGTGCAGCGCACGGGGGTCGGCAGGGTGAGCGCCTCACCGTCCAGGCCCACGGGGATCTCCGGGGCGTCGGCGTCCACGACGACCTCGCGGGCCGTGAGCGCGGTGAGACCGGAGGATCGGTCCCCGCGCAGCAGTGTCGCGGCCTGTGCCGCGCTGCCCACCGTGATGCTGAGCATGCCGAGGGCGCCGGTGTCCAGCCGGTCCCTGCGCCCGAGCGCTGCCGGGTCGCCCATGCGGTACGGGTTGTTGCTCACCAGCACCGCCTGCGGGGCGTCGATCGTGACGTCCGATACGCGCACGGTCAGCCGCGGTCCCACCCGCTGCGTCAGCACGTCCGGGAACAGGTCGAGCGTGGTGCGCAGCTTGTCCGCGCGGTACGCGTCGCTCTGCACCACCTCCGCATACGCACCGAACGACGCGTTGTTGACGAACACCCGGTCACCGACGAAGCCGAGGTCGACGCGGAGTTCCACGCCGTCGGTCAGCGCTTCCAGGGACGCCGGGGGATCGTCCCTGTCGAGCCCGAGGTCCAGCGCGAAGTGGTTGCGGGTGCCCGCGGGCACCACCAGGAACGGGATGCCGTGCTCCGCGGCAACGCCGGCGACCAGTGCCTGGGTGCCGTCCCCGCCGGCCACCCCGAGCAGGTCCGCGCCCTCGGCGACGGCCTCCCGCGCGAGGGCCGCCACATCGGTCCGCCGGTCCGGATCCAGCAGTGCGACCTTCGCCCCGGCGCTCTCCGCCTTCTCCTTGAGCCCGAACCGCTCCACCTTTCCGTCGCCGGAGCGGGGATTCATGATCAGGAACGGCCGTACGGGGCGCGGCGTTCCGTACGCGGGTTGGGCCTTGTGCTCGCCGGCCGCGGCGAGCGCCGACCACCCGGCACCTGCCGCCAGCACCCCCAGCGCGAGACAGAGCGCCACCAGCCAGAGCAGCCTCGAGGCGATCGTCAGCCAGATCACCGCCACCGGGACCGCCACTGCCAGCGCGACGGCGCAGGCCCGCACCAGGCCCCGGCGTGTCAGCGCCCACCAAAGGGCCGCGGCCGTGACAGCCGTGCCCGCCAGTGCGATCGCCACCAGGCCGATGCCCCTGAGCCCCGCGACCAGGACGAGAAGGGCCACCGCGGTGACCGCTGCCGCGATCGCCAGTCGCGCGGACCAGCGTTGCGCCCTGGCCGCAGGAGTCTCCCGGTCACCGCCCACGTCCCTGACTCCCTCCGGTCGCGTCCTGCCCGTAGAGCCATTGCACCGCCGAGCGCCGGATGGTGCCTCCCCACGGGGCGGCCCGCCGGCCTGCCCTCCTGAGCGCAAATGGCGATCATCCGGAAGCGCTGCGACCATGATCCTGTCAGTGGACCGTACGGAGGTAGCGCCGAGAAAGGGGAGCTCCGCCGGACCGTCGGACACTGACGGCGACCGGACGCCAGGCGTCCGGCCTCCGATGGGATCCGACGCGATCCGAGAGGATCCGAAGGCAACGGCAGGAGGACGGCGATGGACAGCAGTGTCTACCTCGCGTACGACTATCCGGTTCTGGGCGCGTTCTGGACCGTCATGTGGATCTTTCTCTGGGTGATGTGGCTGGTGCTGCTCTTCCGGATCATCGTGGACATCTTCCGCGACCACGAAATGAACGGATGGGTCAAGGCTGCCTGGCTGCTCTTCGTGCTGATCATCCCCTTCCTCGGTGTGCTGGTCTATGTGATCGTGCGCGGCAAGGAGATGGGGAAGCGGGAGATCAAGCACGCCCAGGAACAGCAGGAAGCCTTCAACGCCTACGTCCGCCAGACCGCCAAGGGGGCGGCCCCGGGGGAGGAGTTGGCCAAGCTCTCCGAACTCAAGGCCAAGGGCGACCTGACCGAGGAGGAGTTCCAGCGGGCCAAGCAGAAGCTCCTCAGCTGATCCGGTCCCCACCGGGCCGAGTCGAGCCCGAGGTTGCGGCGAAGTGCGCGGCGCGCGACACCCCGAAGTGTGGAGTCCCGGAGTGCGGGGTCCCAGGGTGCGGGTGCCATAGGGTGCCGCCCTGTGAACAGACACATAGCCTTTGACCGGTTGCACAACTTCCGTGACCTGGGCGGATATCGCACCGAGGACGGCCGGCACCTCGTCCGGTGGGGACGGCTCTACCGCTCCGACTCGCTCGGCAAACTCGGCCCCGCCCAGGCGGAGTCCGACCGGGCCCGCTTCGAGGCCCTCGGCATCCGGACGGTCATCGACCTGCGTTACGCCTGGGAGATCGAGGGCAAGGGACGCGTCCCCGCTCTCCCGGGGCTCACCTATCACAACCTGAGCATCGAGCACCGTCCCTACGACCAGGCCGCGTTGGGGTCCGAGGTCGACCCCGGACCCTATCTGGCCGAGCGGTACATGGAGGTTGCCGAGGACGGCGTGAAGGAGATCCGCCAGGCCCTCGACGTCATCGCCGCGGACGGAGGCGGCCCCGGAGGTCCGGTGGTCTTCCACTGCGCGTCGGGCAAGGACCGCACCGGGCTCATCGCCGCGCTCGTGCTGTCCCTGGTCGGAGTCTGCGAGGACGACATCGTCGCCGACTTCGCCCTGACCGAGCTGGCCACCGACCGTCTCTGCGCCGACTGGCGGGCGGCCAACCCCGGCCGTGAGCCCGCCTGGCCCGGCTACGGACGCGCGCCCGGCGCCGTCATGCGGCTGTTCCTGGCCGCCCTCGCGGAGAAGTACGGCTCCGTACGCGCCTACGCCGCCGGGCAGCTCGGCATCGACGACGCTTTCGTCGCCACCCTGCGCGCACAGCTGCTCGTACCGGCCGGCGAACCGGAACTGACCTTCCGGCGCGCGGACGAGGGCGATGTCGAAGAGCGGCTGCGTGACGACGGGCACGGGATCGACCAGTCAACTTCTCGGCCGTAAACGACCGAGCGTGTTGGCTCTGTCGTCTACGCCTTGTCGCGCTCCCGACTGCCCCCTACGGCAGGGCGGTCACGGGTCGCATCTACCAGCAAAAAGGGGAGGTGTTCAGGTCCTTTGTGGTACGGGTCCGTTGACGAGAACCCACGCCGAGCGTGCACGGTTACGCACGTTGACCCCGGCGACGTGATCGGCCGGGCCAGCGAGCCCACACCGACGACAGGAGAAGGTGTCCCGGACGGGACGGTTGTTTCTTGCCGTGTGCCCGCATCTGGGGCACATCTGCGAGGTGTAGCGGGCGTCCACCGAGATCACCGGTACTCCGGCCCGCCGGGCCTTGTAGCGGATGTGCTCTTCGAGCTGGTGGAACGGCCAGGAGGAGAGCGCGGCCCGCTGGTCGCGGAAAGGCCGTACCCGGTCACGGATGCCACCCAGTTCTTCGAGAGCGACACCCCGTCCGGTGCGTTGTGCGACGGCCACGATCTCCTTGCTGATCCTGTGGTTGACATGAGTAGCGTGCCGGGCCTCGCGGCGTGCCCGGCGTTTGGCCCGCCGGGTGGCGGAGCGGGTCTGCTTCGCCTGCAACTCCGCTCGCTTGCGGGCGTGCCAGCGCCGGTACCGGCCAAGACGACGGCCCTGGTAGTTGCTCCCGTCGGACGTGGTGGCGAGGTTGGTAATCCCCCGGTCCACCCCCACCCAGTCCACCGGATCAGTATTGAGCGGCGCTCCGGGAACCTCGCAGGTGGCGACCAGGAACCACATACCGTCCCGGTACACGAGATCCGACTCGCCCCGCCGGTATTTCTCGAGCATCGCCAACTGGTCGGGGTGCCCGGTGTACCGGACGTTCCTGATCCGCCCGGCCACCGTCCAGATGCTGACCGTCCGTGCGTCGTGCTGCCAGGACAGGATCCGGTCGTCGTACGGCTGGGCCGCATCAGGACGGAAGACGACCGGCTTCGACTCCGCACGCCTGCGCCGCTTCGAGGTGGCCGGACCCAGGTTTCCCGCCCGGATGTTGGCGCGCAACGTGGCGTAGGCGTCCACGACCTTCTTCACCACCCGCACGGCCGGCTGGGCAGCCAGCCCGAACTCCGCCTTCAAGCGGGCGTAGACGAGCTTCTGCAGCTCGTTGCGGGTGGTGGTGCCCGTCTCGTACGCCAAAACCGATGCGGCATCGGCCGCCCGGTTGCACACGCGCAGGGTCGCCGCCAAAGCCGCCGCCACCTCCGGCGACGGCAGCAGCTTCACCTGCACCACGACCTTCACCCCATCAACCTAACCGCCACCACTGACAACAGCCGAAAGCACAGGTCACGACAGACACGGAGGGAACTCCGCCGCTTCGCGGCTCCGCTCCAAGGGCCCATTCCTCCCCGGCCTGAGGGCCGGGGCCTCCTGGGAGAAATCAGGTGAAGCCGGGCCGGCCGTCGTCGGCGAGGTCGCCGCCAAGGACGGCGGGACCGGCGACCCGTACGCCGTCACGCTCTTCGAGAAGCCGTCCCCGAAGCTGTCACCGTCCGGCGGCGGGGAGCCGGAGGCGCTTCAATGAGCCTGCGGACGGCCCACGCGCAGCGCCTCCAGCATCCGTGACAGGGCTGCCGTCGTGTCGGCCAGGTCTCCGGCGTTCCCGGAGGCCGCCAGCCACAGGGCCGCCTCGTTCATCGCGCCCGAGAGCAGGTGTGTGAGCGGGACGACGGGCTGCCGCTCGACGGTGCCCGCCTCGATCAGTGCGGTGAGCGCCTCTTCCAGATGGCGGGCCGAGTTCGCCTCGTCCAGGGCCCGCCATTCGTTCCAGCCCAGGACCGCCGGCCCGTCGACGAGCATGATCCGCTGGATCTCCGGGTCGGTTCCCGCGGTGAGAAACGCCTGGCAGCCCGCGGTCAGTTGGTCCCACGGGTCGGCCTCGGCCTCGGCGGTCGCCGCGACCCGCTCCGCCACTTCCTGCTGCACCTGCTCCAGCACCGCCCGGAACAGCTCAGCCTTGCCCGCGAAGTGGTGGTAGAGCGCGCCCTTGGTGACCCCGGCGGCGCTCACGATCTCCGCGAGGCCCACCGCCCCGTAGCCCTCGGCCGCGAACAGGCGCCTGCCTTCGCGCAGAAGCGCCTGCCTGGTCTGCTCCCGCTGCTGCGCCCTGGTGCTCTGCGGCATCGTGCGTCGCCCCTTCCATTGACATACCGATGGTACGCGAAATAGCCTCCATTCACATACCGCCGGTATGTGAATGGAGGAGATGCCATGCTGACCAGCTTCTATCCGGTGATCTGCACCTCTCGGCTCCAGGAGTCCCGCGACTTCTACACCGGGCTGATGGGGTTCGAGACCACGTTCGAGGCCGACTGGTACGTCAGCCTGAAACGCCCGGGGACGCTGCCGTACGAGCTCGCGCTGCTCGACGCCACGCATCCGACCCTTCCCGAGGCGTACCGCACCCCGGTGCGGGGTCTGCTGCTCAACTTCGAGGTGGTGGACGTGGACGCCGAGTGGGAGCGCCTCGTCGTCCTCGCCGGGCTGAAGCCCGAGCTGGATCTGCGCAGTGAGGACTTCGGCCAGCGGCACTTCATCGTCGCCGACCCCAACGGCGTCCTCATCGACGTCATCACGCCGATCGCGCCCGCCGAGGCGTTCGCCGGGCAGTACGCGGACGCGTAGTCGCCCCACGGCGCCCGCACCCGAACGGGTGAGGACGACGCGCGCGCCGACCGCCGTCGGGCTGCAATGAACGGGTGACCGCGATGCGCGTGCCCGCGACGACTCCCGACGACTGTCTCGCGCGCAACGACTGGATCTGCGGCGAGTACCTGTCCACCCGCCGCGCGATCCTCTGGGACGCGGTCGTCCAGCACCTCCAGCTGACCCTGGCCGCCGTCGCTCTGGCCGTGCTGCTGGCCGTGCCCCTCGCCGTCGCGGCACGCCGCTGGCGCCTGGCGGCAGGACCCGTCCTCGCGGTGACGACGATTCTCTACACGATCCCGTCGCTCGCGATGTTCTCGCTGCTCCTCCCGGTGTACGGACTGTCCGCGTCGCTCGTCGTCACCGGACTCGTCCTGTACTCCCTGACACTGCTCGTACGGAACATCCTCGCCGGCCTGCGCGCCGTGCCCGAGGAGACCCGGCAGGCCGCACGCGGCATGGGGTACGGGCCTGTCCGCATGCTGCTCACCGTCGAGATGCCCCTCGCCCTGCCGGCGGCCATGGCAGGGCTGCGGATCGCCATGGTCTCCGCCGTCTCGCTCGTCACGATCGGCGCGATCGTCGGCTTCGGCGGCCTCGGCAACCTCATCTACTCGGGGATGAACACCTACTTCAAGGCGCAGGTGCTCACCGCCTCCGTGCTCTGCGTGATCATCGCCGTCGTCGCCGATGTCGCGCTCCTCGGCGTGCAGCGGCTGCTCACTCCCTGGACGCGGCAGGGGAAGCGGAGCGGGCGGGCCGCCGCGTGAACACGCTGGCGCAGACCTGGGACTGGCTCACCAGCTCCGCCAACTGGTCGGGCGACAACGGCGTCTGGCACCGGCTCGGCCAGCACCTCTATCTCACCGGCGTCTGCCTGGTCATCAGCTGCGCGGTCGCGCTGCCCGTCGCCCTCGTCCTCGGCCACCTCGGCAAGGGCGGCGCGCTCGCCGTGAACATCTCCAACGTCGGCCGTGCCGTGCCCACCTTCGCCGTCCTGGTCCTGCTCCTGCTCAGCCCCATCGGCACCTGGGGTGACTGGCCGACGATCATCGCGCTGGTGCTGTTCGCCGTGCCGCCGCTGCTGACCAATGCCTACGTCGGGATGCGCGGCGTCGACAGGGACGTCGTACGGGCTGCGCGCGGCATGGGCATGACCGGCACTCAGATGCTGTTCGGCGTCGAGCTCCCGCTCGCGATGCCGCTGATCCTCACCGGCGTACGGATCGCCGCCGTCCAGCTCGTCGCCACGGCCACGATCGCCGCACTCGCGGGCGGCGGCGGGCTCGGCCGGATCATCACGGCGGGCTTCAGCCTCGCCTCGACCCCGCAGGTCGTCGCGGGCGCCGTCCTCGTGGCCGCCTTCGCGCTGATCGTCGAGTCCGTCTTCGAGCTCGTCGAGCGGCTGGCACCGGCCTGGGGGAGGGGAGCCGCATGAGGAGGCGTCTCGGCCACCGCGCGCGGTTCGCGCTCACGCCGGTCGTCGCCGCCCTGATCGCCCTGGCCGGCTGCACCACAGGTCCGTCCCTGGAGCACCGGGCGGAGGTGACCGGATCGCCCGGCGACAGCAGGCATCTGACCATCGGCTCCGCCGGATTCACCGAGAGCGATCTGCTCGCCCAGATGTACTCTCTCCTCCTCGAACACGCCGGCTACCGGACCAGGATCATCTCGGTCACCAACCGCGAGATCTACGAACCCGCCCTGGAGAGCGGCCAGATCGACGTCGTACCGGAGTACGCGGCGACGTTCGCGGACTGGCTCAACGCCAAGGTCAACGGCCCCAGGGCGCCGACCGTCGGCTCGCCCGACCTCGGCACCACCATGACCGCCCTGCGCTCCCTCGCCGCCCCGCGCGGCCTCACCGTCCTCGACCCGGGCCGGGCCGTCGACCAGAACGCGTTCGCCGTCAGCAAGGCCTTCGCCGAACGGCACCACCTCAGGACCCTCAGCGACCTGGGACGCTCCAAACAGCCCGTGCGCCTCGCCGCGGGCGACGAGTGCGTCCAGCGGCCGTACTGCGCCCCCGGGCTGAAGAAGACGTACGGCATCGACATCACCGGGATCGACCCCAGGGGGGTCGGCACCACCCAGGCCAAACAGGCGGTCCAGTCGGGACGGGACCAGATGGTCCTCACCACGACGACGGACGCGACACTCGACGACTTCGGCCTCGTCCTGCTCGCCGATGACAAGCACCTGCAGAACGCCGACTACGTCGTCCCCGTCGTCAACCGCCGGCGGGCGGGCAGCGCGAGCGTGACCAAGGAGCTGGACAAGCTGAACTCCGTCCTGACCACGGTCGACCTCGCCCTGCTCAACGAACAGGTGGACAGCTGGCGCAGGCTGCCCGAGGACGTCGCCCGGCAGTATCTGGAGTCCAAGGGGCTGCTGCCGCGTTGAGCGGCTCCTCGTACGCCGGGACGAGCGGGCGCGGATTCCGGTCGGCCACGAGCCGGAATCCGCGCTTTCCCCGGCTGCGGCGTCACGCGTCCGGCTCCGGTCTCACGCGTCCGGCACCGAGTCGAACTCCACCTCGTCCCGCGCCACGCCCCGCACGTCCGCGTCCACCGAACGGCGCAGCGCCTCGTGCAGTTTCGCGGGGGTCAGCACGCCGGCCAAGCGGGCCCCGTCCACCACGGCGACCCACCCCGCGTCGTGCTGGAGCATCTCGCTGAACGCCTGCTTCAGAGGCGCCCCGAGCGGCACCCAGGCCTCCATCCGGCGAGCCAGATCGCCGACCGTGCCGTGTTCACCGGCGATCGACAGGGCGTCCGCCGAGACCCAGCCGTGCAGATCGCCCCCGGCGCCGAGCACCACCGCCCAGCGCGCGTCGTCGGCCCGCAGCCGGGCGGCCGCCGCCGCGGCCGGCTCGTCCAGACGGGCGACGGGCGGCTCCTCCAGGTCGTCGGCCTCGATCCGCGTGACCGAGAGCCGCTTCAGCCCGCGGTCCGAGCCGACGAACTGCGCGACGTAGCCGGTCGAGGGAGCGCCCAGCACGGCCCCCGGGGTGTCGAACTGCTCGATTCGGCCCTGCCCGTACACGGCGATGCGGTCGCCCATCCGCACCGCCTCCTCGATGTCGTGGGTGACCAGCAGCACCGTCTTGCGGACCGTCGCCTGGAGGCCCAGGAACTCGTTCTGCAACCGCTCCCGCACCACCGGGTCGACCGCGCCGAACGGCTCGTCCATCAGCAGCACCGGAGGGTCGGCCGCCAGCGCACGGGCCACGCCGACCCGCTGGCGCTGGCCGCCCGAGAGCTGGGCCGGATAGCGCGGGCCGTACGTCTTCGGGTCGAGCCCCACCAGATCGAGGAGCTCCGCGGCCCGGGCACGGGCCTTCGCCTTCTTCCAGCCGATGAGGGAGGGGACCGTCGCGGTGTTGTCGAGGACCGTCCGGTGCGGGAAGAGGCCCACCTGCTGGATGACGTACCCGATCCGGCGGCGCAGCTTGACCGGGTCGATGCGGGAGATGTCCTCGCCGTCGACCAGGATGCGCCCGGACGTCGGTTCGATCAGCCGGTTCACCATCATCATCGTGGTCGTCTTGCCGCAGCCGGACGGGCCCACGAGAGTGACCAGTTCGCCTTCGGCAACCTCGAAGGACAGGCCGTCCACGGCGGTCGTGCCATCCGGGTAGACCTTGCTGACCTCCTCGAACCGGATCATGCGTCCACGCTAGGCCGGGCGGGCGCGGGACGCACCCGCCCGGCTCGGGGCGGAGCCGCCGCGAAAGGGCGGGGGAGGGCCGGGAGCGGCGCGCCCACACCCGCGTGCCCACGCTGGCGCGGTCACACCCCTGAACACCGGCTCTTGTCATGACCCTTGCGAGAGTTCGCGCGGGGCTGCTATCCACTTGGTTAGGAAAGTTTCCTTCCAATCCGGTTTCCTTCCCATCCCCCATCCCCCATCCCCCCATCCCCCCACATCGTGGAGTCCTCCATGAGACCGGCACGCTCCCTGTCACGCCCTCTCGCCGGCGCCGCAACCGCCGTCGCCGCTCTGCTCATCGGCCTCACCACGGCACCCGCGGCCCCCGCCGCCCCCGCCGAAGCGCTCGCCCCTGCCGCCGCCGTCACTCACGAAGCCGAGAACGCGGTCGTCTCCCAGGGCGCCGTGGAGTCCAATCACGCCGGATTCACCGGCACCGGATTCGTCAACTACGCCAATGCCGCCGGGTCCTCCGTCGAGTGGACCGTCGACGCCGCCCAAGCGGGCAGCGCCACCCTCACCCTCCGCTATGCCAACGGCACGGTCACCAACCGCCCCATGGACATCACTGTCAACGGAGCGGTCGTCGCCGACGAAAAGGCCTTCGGCGGCACCGGAGCCTGGACCTCATGGGCCACCGCGAGTCTCACCGCCCAGCTCAAGGCGGGCACCAACACCATCCGGGCCACCGCCACCACCGCGAACGGCGGCCCCAACGTCGACCATCTCGCCGTCGACACCGCACCCCCCTCCGGCGGAAGGACCCCCGTCGAGACCAACGGACAGCTCACGGTCTGCGGCACCAAGCTGTGCAACCAGTACGGCAGGCCCGTCCAGCTGCGCGGCATGTCCACCCACGGCCTGCAGTGGTACAGCCAGTGCGTGACGTCCGGGTCGCTGAACGCCCTGGCCACCGACTGGAACGCGGACGTCCTGCGCATCTCCATGTACATCCAGGAGGGCGGCTACGAGACCGACCCGCGCGGGTTCACCGATCGGGTCCACTCGATCATCGACCAGGCCACCGCGCGTGGCATGTACGCGATCGTCGACTGGCACATGCTCGACCCCGGCGACCCGCACCACAACCTGAGCCGCGCCAAGACGTTCTTCACCGAGATCGCCCAGCGCCACAGCGGGAAGAACAACCTGCTCTACGAGATCGCCAACGAACCCAGCGGCGTGAGCTGGTCGACCATCAGGAGTTACGCCGAACAGCTCATCCCGGTCATCCGCCAGCAGGACCCGGACACGCCGGTCCTGGTCGGCACCCGCGCCTGGTCCTCGCTGGGTGTGTCCGAGGGCGCGGACGAGACCGAGGTCGTCGCCAACCCGGTGAACGCCACCAATATCATGTATACCTTCCACTTCTACGCCTACTCGCACCGGGACGAGTACCTGAACACCCTCTCCCGGGCCGCCGACAAGCTGCCCGTGTTCGTCACCGAGTTCGGCACCCAGAACTACGCCGGTGAGGGCAGCAACGACTTCGCCATGTCCCAGCGCTACATCGACCTGATGGCGGCGAAGAAGATCAGCTGGGTCAACTGGAACTACTCCGACGACAACCGCACCGGCGCCGTCTTCCAGGCCGGCACCTGCAACAACAACGGCCCCTGGACCGGAACGGGCCCGCTGAAGCCCGCGGGCGTCTGGGTACGCGACCGGATCAGGACCGCGGACGACTTCCCGACCGGCTGATCCGCCTCGGCGCGACCCCCCGCCCGCCCATGTGATGCACTGGGCGGGCGGGGGCGTACCACCAGGGACACAGAGCAGGAGCAGCATTGACCAGCTACCGGCAGCCGGGCCTCGTCCTCACGGACCGCCACTTCACGGTCCCGCTCGACCACGCCGACCCGGCAGGGGAACAGATCCGGCTGTACGGCCGCGAGGTCGTGTCGAGCGCGCGGGCCGGGGCCGAGCTGCCGTGGCTGGTCTACCTCGAGGGCGGTCCCGGCTTCGGCGCACGGCGCTTCCCCGGCAAGCAGGCCTGGCTCGGTCGCGCCGTCCAGGAATTCCGGGTGCTGCTGCTCGACCAGCGCGGCACCGGGCTGTCCACCCCCGCCAACCGGCAGACACTGCCACTGCGCGGCGGCCCGAAGGAGCAGGCGGACTATCTCGCGCACTTCCGCGCCGACAGCATCGTCCGGGACTGCGAGGCCGTCCGGCGCCAGCTCACCGGTGGGGCCCGGTGGACGGTGCTCGGCCAGAGCTTCGGCGGCTTCTGCGCCACGCACTATCTGTCGACCGCCCCGGAGGGTCTGCGGACCGTCCTCATCACCGGCGGTCTGCCCTCGCTCGACGCCCGTGCCGAGGACGTGTACCGCGCCGCGTACCCGCGCATCCAGCGCAAGGTCGAGGCCCACTACGCCCGCTACCCGCAGGACGTCGAGCGGGCCCGCCACATCGCCGGTCATCTCGCCGAGCACCGGCCCGTGCTCCCCGGTGGATACGTGCTCACGCCCGAGGCGTTCCAGTCGCTGGGCATCCAGCTCGGCACCGGGGACGGCAGCCACCAGCTGCACTATCTGCTGGAGAACGCCTTCGTGGCAGGAGTGGGCGGGGACGAACTCTCCGACACCTTCCAGGAGGGCGTGCTCGCGGCCCTCTCCTACGCCGCGCATCCGCTCTATGCCGTCCTGCACGAGGCGATCTACGCGCAGGGCGAGGCGCCCACGGCCTGGGCGGCCGAGCGCGTCCGCGCCGAGTTCCCGCAGTTCGACGCGGCGAGGTCGCCGGCCGGCGACGGACCGCTGCTCTTCACCGGCGAGTCCGTCCACCCCTGGCACTTCGAGACGGACCCCGCCCTGCGGCCCCTGCGCGAAACCGCCGAACTGCTCGCCGCCCGCACCGACTGGCCGCCGCTCTACGACACGGAGCGGCTCGCCGCCAACGAGGTCCCGGTCGCCGCGGCGATCTACCACGACGACATGTACGTCGACACGGCCCACTCGCTCGCAACCGCCCGGGCCATCCGGGGACTGCGCACCTGGGTCACCGACGAGTACGAACACGACGGCGTCCGGGCCTCCGGCGCCCGGGTGCTGGACCGGCTGCTCGCCCTCGTACGCGACGAGGTGTAGCCCCCGCCCTTACGGATACGCTTCCGGTCATGACCGAACCTCAGCTCCAACCGATGCCGGACGACTGGGAGCGCGCCCTCGCCGTGGTCGCCCATCCCGACGACCTCGAGTACGGCTGCGCCGCCGCCGTCGCGGGCTGGACGGACGGCGGCAAGGAGGTCGCCTATCTGCTCGCGAGCCGCGGCGAGGCCGGGATCGACAGGCTCGAGCCGGCCGTCTGCGGACCGCTGCGCGAGCGGGAGGAGCGGGCGAGCGCGGCCGTCGTCGGGGTGTCCACGGTCGAGTTCCTCGGTCACCGGGACGGCGTCATCGAGTACGGCACCGCGCTGCGCCGGGACATCGCCGCGGCGATCCGAAGGCACCGGCCCGAACTGGTCGTCACCCTCAACCACCGGGACACGTGGGGCCCAGCCGTCGGCGGGGCCTGGAACACTCCGGACCACCGAGCCGTCGGCCGCGCCACGCTGGACGCGGTCGCCGACGCGGGCAACCGGTGGATCTTTCCCGAACTCGGCACCGAGCAGGGCCTGGAGCCGTGGAGCGGCGTGCGCTGGGTGGCGATCGCGGGCTCCGCCACGCCCACGCACGCCGTGGACGCCACCGAGGGACTGGAGCGTTCCGTCCGGTCCCTCATGGAGCACCGCAGCTACATCGAGGCACTCACCGACAAGGCCCCCGAGGACTACTGCCGGGACTTCCTGTTCGGCACCGCCCGGGCCGCGGCTCCGCGTTTCGGCGGGCGGCCCGCCGTGACCTTCGAGCTCTTCAGCTTCCAGCAGTTCTGACGTACCGTCAGGCCATGCGCGGGGGCGGGCGATGATCGACACACTGGACCGGGAGATCGCCGAGGGCGAGGAGCGGATACGGCTCGACGTCGAGGCGGACCACGGCATCGGCGTCCTCACCCTCTGCCGGCCGGACAAGCTCAACGGCTGGAGCTGGGAGTCCAGCCGCCAGCTCGGCCTGATGGCCGACCGGATCCGCTTCGACGAACGCATCAGGGCGGTCCTGCTGCGCGCCGAGGGCCGCGCCTTCTGTGCGGGGATCGATGTCACCGCTCCGGGCGGCGCGATCACCGGCCGTTCGGCGGCGGAGCGCACCCAGGGCTACTACGAGGGCATCCGGTGGGTCCACGAACGCTTCGCCGCCTTCGCCCGGCTGCCCCAGCCGGTGGTCGCCGCCGTCCAGGGCTACTGCCTGGGCTTCGGCTTCGAGCTGGCCCTGATGGCCGACATCCGGATCGCCGCCGACGACGCCGTCCTCGCCCTGCCCGAGGCGCAGATCGGCGTTGCCGTCGACGCGGGCGGCGATCTGCGCCTCGCGCGCGACGCGGGTGCGGGCTGGGCCAAGTACCTGGCGCTGACCGGACGGCGCGTCGACGCACCGACCGCGCACCGCATCGGCATCCTCCAACTGGTCACCGCCCCGGATGAGTTGGAGACGGAGGCGCGGGCCGCGGCTGCCGCGATCGCGGCGAACGCCCCGCTCGCCGTCCGCGCCGTCAAGCGGAACATCGACGCGTACGCCGACGCGGGGCTCGCGGCGGCCCTCGACCGTACGGCCCTGAGCGCGGCCCTGACGCTCACGTCCGAGGACGCCCGCGAGGGGTACGCGGCCAAGGCCGCCCGCCGCCCACCCGACTTCGACGGCTGCTGACGGCTGCCGACGGCGCCGGGACAACGGGACCGGCAGAGGGCCTCACCCCTCGAACGGCCCCCGGCCGAGCTGCTCGCGCACCGTCAGGACCGGACCGTTGACCAGGGCGCGCCGCTGCCAGTTCGCCCCGTCGACCACCAGCGTGTGCCCGGTGATGAACCGCGCGTACGGGGAGGCGAGGAAGGTCGCCGCCCAGCCCAGTTCGCGGGGCAGGCCCACCCGCAGCGCGGGCTGCCGTACGGCCTTGTCGTGCGCGCGGTCCAGGCCGGCTCGGATGTCCGCCGTCATGTCCTCGTGCGGAACGAGCCCCGGCACCAGCCCGTTGACCTGGATCCCGTACGGCCCCCACTCCACGGCGAGGGTCTCGACGAGGCTCTTGACCCCGGCCTTGGCCGCCGCCGAGTGCGCGAAGCCGGGACCGCCCGTCCACGCGTACGAGGCCCCGACATTGATCACCGAGCCCGCGGCCCGAGCGGCCAGGCGTCGCCGGGCGAACTCCCGCGTCATGAACCAGGTGCCGGTGAGCGTGATGTCGACGACCGCCCGCCAGGCGTTCGGGGACAACTCCTCTGCCGGGGCGGGGAAGTTCGCGGCCGCGTTGTTCACCAGCACGTCCGGCAGCCCGCAGGCCGCCTCCGCCCTGTCGAAGGCCGCGGCGACCTGCTCCGGTTCGCGGATGTCGCCGACGGCCACCGCCACCCGCCCGCCGAAGCCGCTCAGCTCCTTGCGCGCCGTCTCCAGACGCTCCGCGTTCCGCGACACGATCACCAGATCGGCGCCGAGCCGCGCGAACTCCTCCGCGATCGCCCTGCCGAGCCCCGACCCGCCCCCGGTCACCAGCACCACACGGCCCGCGTACGTGCCCGGCGGCAGTGCGCTCGCCCCGAGCGGGGGAGGGGCGGGCAGTCCGGGCGGCGGGTCGTCGTATCCACTCTCGTCCGTCATGCCGCATCGATACCGGCTGCCGGCCGAAACCTCCATGCCCGTGCGCGAGACGGCAGCGCCCGTCTTTCCGTACGCCTGCGCTGCGCCGAGATCCGGCGCACGCACCGCGCCGGCGGTGCCACCGATCTGGATGTGCCGCCGACCCGGCACCGGCACGGCGCCCTGTGGTGAGCGTGCGCCGGGCCGGTCGCGGAGCGGCGTGTTTGACAAGTCGTGTTGCTGTTTCTGCAATGGACTCCATGACGCACAACGACGACGCCTCCCTCGATGCCGTGCTGAGCGAGGTGGGCCCACGGCTGCGCCGTATCCGGCGCGAGCGCGGGGCCACCCTCAGCGCACTCTCCGAGGCCACCGGGATCTCCGTGAGCACCCTCTCCCGCCTGGAGTCCGGTGGCCGAAAGCCCAGCCTCGAGCTGCTGCTGCCCATCGCCCGCGCCCACCGGGTCCCGCTGGACGAACTGGTCGGTGCCCCACCCGTGGGCGACCCCCGGGTCCGGTCGAAGCCGATCGTCCGGTACGGGCGGACCATGTTTCCGCTGACCCGCAGGCCGGGTGGACTCCAGGCGTACAAGGTGGTGCAGGAGGCCGGGCGACACGTGCCCGAACCGCGTACGCACGAGGGCTACGAGTGGGTGTACGTGCTCTCCGGGCGGCTGCGCCTGATCCTCGGCGAGCACGATGTGGTGCTGGGCGCTGGCGAGGCGGCGGAGTTCGACACCCGGGTGCCGCACTGGTTCGGGTCCACGGAGGACGGGCCGGTGGAGTTCCTGAGCCTGTTCGGGCCGCAGGGGGAGCGGATGCATGTACGGGCGCGGCCGAAGAGCGACTGAGAAGCTGTTCCCACGGGAGCAAGCGACCGCTTAGTATGCGGATCGAACACTGGAGCAGTGGTACGTCCGACAACCGCGGAGGCCCCGAAATGCAGGCATGGCGAGTGCACCGGAACGGCGAGCCGAGCGAGGTGATGCGCCTTGAGGAGACCGACCGCCCGGAGCCGGGCGAGGGACAGCTCCGGCTGAAGGTGCGCGCCGCGAACATCAACTTCCCGGACGCGCTGCTCTGCCGCGGCCAGTACCAGGTGACGCCGCCGCTGCCGTTCACCCCCGGTGTCGAGGTCTGCGGCGAAACCGAGGACGGCCGGCGGGTCATCGCCACGGCGGTCCTGCCGCACGGGGGCCTCGCCGAGTACGTCGTCGTGCCCGCCGCCGCCGTGCTCCCCGCGCCGGAGGCGCTGGACGACGCGGAGGCCGCGGCCCTGCACATCGGCTACCAGACCGGCTGGTTCGGGCTGCACCGCCGGGCACACCTCCAGGAGGGCGAGACCCTGCTCGTGCACGCCGCGGCGGGCGGTGTCGGCAGCGCGGCCGTACAGCTCGGCAAGGCGGCGGGCGCCAGGGTCATCGGCGTCGTCGGCGGGCCCGACAAGGCGGCCGTCGCCCGCGAACTGGGCTGCGACCTCGTCATCGACCGGCGCAGCGACGACATCGTCGCCGCAGTCAAGGAAGCCACCGGCGGGCGCGGAGCCGACGTGATCTACGACCCGGTCGGCGGCGACGCCTACGCCAAGTCCGCCAAGTGCGTGGCGTTCGAGGGCCGCATCCTGATCGTCGGATTCGCGAGCGGCACCATTCCCAGCCCGGCACTGAACCACGCCCTCGTCAAGAACTACTCGATCGTCGGGCTGCACTGGGGCCTCTACAACCACAAGGACCCGCGGTCCGTCCTGCGCTGCCACGAGACCCTGACCGAATACGCCGCCAAGGGCCTGATCAAGCCCCTCATCAGCGAGCGGGTCGCCTTCGCGGACGCCGCCGACGCGGTGCAGCGCGTCGCCGACGGCACCACGACCGGCCGCCTCGTCGTCGTCCCGGAAGGAGCCGCCTCATGACCGATGCCGCCGAACTGCGCGAGCGCACCCGCACGTTGCTCGCCGAGCATCCGCCCGCCACCACCGACCGCACCGACTTCCTCAAGGCCCGCTTCGACGCCGGACTCGCCTGGGTGCACTACCCCGTCGGGCTCGGCGGACTGGACGCGTCCCGCTCTCTCCAGGCCGTCGTCGACGCCGAACTCGACGCCGCCGGCGCTCCCGGCAACGATCCCCGCCGGATCGGCATCGGCCTCGGCATGGCGGCGCCGACGATCCTTGCCTACGGCACCGACGAGCAGAAGCGGCGCTTCCTGCGACCCCTCTGGGTCGGCGAGGAGGTGTGGTGCCAGCTGTTCAGCGAGCCCGGCGCCGGCTCCGACCTGGCCGCGCTCGGCACCCGTGCCGTCCGGGACGGGGACGACGGCGACTGGACCGTGGACGGCCAGAAGGTGTGGACGTCGAGCGCGCACCTCGCCCGCTGGGCCATCCTCATCGCCCGCACCGACCCGGACGCGCCCAAGCACCGCGGCATCACGTACTTCATCTGCGACATGACCGACCCCGGAGTCGAGGTCAGGCCGCTGCGCCAGATCACCGGCGAGGCCGAGTTCAACGAGGTCTTCCTCACCGGCGTCCGCATCCCCGACGCCCGCCGCCTCGGCCCCGTCGGGGACGGCTGGAAGGTCGCCCGGACCACCCTCATGAACGAGCGCGTCTCGATCGGCGGCATGCGCATCCCACGTGAGGGCGGAATGATCGGCCCCGTCGCGCGCACCTGGCGCGAGCGCCCCGAACTGCGCACCCACGACCTCCACCAGCGTCTGCTCACGCTGTGGGTGGAGGCAGAGGTCGCCCGGCTCACCGGCGAACGGCTGCGCCAGCAGCTCGTCGCGGGCCAGCCGGGACCCGAGGGCTCCGGGATGAAGCTCGCGTTCGCCCGCCTCAACCAGGAGATCAGCGGGCTGGAGGTGGAACTCCGCGGCGAGGAAGGGCTGCTGTACGACGACTGGACCATGCGCCGCCCCGAACTGGTCGACTTCACGGGCCGTGACGCCGGCTACCGCTATCTGCGCTCCAAGGGCAACTCCATCGAGGGCGGCACGAGCGAAGTGCTGCTCAACATCGTCGCCGAGCGCGTGCTCGGCCTGCCGCCCGAGCCGCGCAACGACAAGGACGTCGCCTGGAAGGACCTGACGCGATGAGCACCCAGCCGGACCTGCTGTACTCCGAGACCGAGGACGATCTGCGCGCCGCCGTGCGCTCACTCCTCACCGACCGGTCGCAGGCGTCCGGCGTGCTGGCGCGCGCCGAGACGGGCGAGCCGTACGACGCCGGGCTGTGGACCTCGCTCGCCGCCGACATGGGCACGGCGGGCCTGCTCGTGCCCGAGAAGCTCGGCGGCCAGGGCGCCACGCACCGGGAGGCCGCGGTCGTGCTGGAGGAGCTGGGGCGGACGGTGACCCCGGCGCCGTACCTCAGCAGCTCCGTCATCGCCACCGAGACCCTCCTCGCCCTCGACAGCGAGGCCGACGAGGTCGCCGGCCTGCTCAAGCGCCTGGCCGGTGGCCGTACGGTGGCGGTCCTCGCTCTCCCGCTCTCCACCGCCCCGGGCGCGGGCCTGTCCGAAGGAGAGACCGTGACCGGCGTCGCGGACGCGGTGACCGCCGACGTCCTGCTGGTGCCGAGGCCCGACGGGCTGTACGCGGTGGAGCGCGCCGACGCCACGGTCGTACCGCAGACCGCGCTCGACCTGACGCGCCCGCTCGCGTCCGTCACCGTCGGGGACGCGGGCGGAACGCGGCTCGCGGACGCCGAGACGGCCGCCGCCGCCGTACGCCGAGGTCTTCTCGCCGGCGCCGGTCTGCTCGCGTCCGAGCAGCTCGGCGTCGCGGAGTGGTGCCTCGAGGAGACCGTCCGGTACACGCGCGAGCGCCACCAGTTCAACCGGCCCGTCGGCTCCTTCCAGGCACTCAAGCACCGGATGGCGCAGCTCTGGCTGGAGGTCGTGAACGCACGCGCTGCCGCCCGCAACGCCGCGGACGCACTCGCCACCGGAAGCGCCGAGGCCCCGCTCGCCGTGTCGGTCGCGCAGGCCTACTGCTCCCGGGTCGCCGTCCACGCCGCGGAGGAGTGCGTCCAGTTGCACGCCGGCATCGGCATGACCTGGGAACACCCCGCGCACCTCTACCTCAAGCGCGCCAAGGCGGACGAGATCGCCCTCGGCACGCCCGGCCGGCACAGGGAGGCGCTGGCGGAACTGGTGTCGCTGCCCTCTCCCCGGTGAACCGGATCCGTTAGCAGGGCGCTGCCGACCCGCCGTGGCCGCCGCGGCAGCCGCCGGAGACCCCGGCCGGCTCCGCGGCGGCCTGCCCGTTCCCCCCAAGGACGGTCCCTGGTTCCTCAGCCCTGCGTCTCGCTGATGTTGACCAACCAGGGGATGCCGAACCGGTCCGTGCACATGCCGAACACGTCGCCCCACATCTGCTTCTCCAGCGGGACCGAGACGCCTGCGCCGGCGCCGGCGGACAGCTTGTCCCAGTAGCCGCGGAGCTCCGCGGCGTCGTCGCCGCTGAGGCTCACCGCGAAGTTGTTGCCCGGGGTGTGCTCCATCCCCGGTGGCGTGTCGGCGCCCATCAGCGTGAAGCCGCTGGGGGTCTCCAGCATCCCGTGCATGATCTTGTCGGCGCCGGGCGTGTCCTTCTGGCCGAATTCGCCGAAGGTGTTGAGTGCCAGGGTGCCGCCGAAGACCTCCTTGTAGAACTCCATCGCCTGGCGGGCGTCGCCGCCGAAGCTGAGATACGGGTTGAGTCGCGAGGCCATGAAATCCTCCCGGATCAGGGCAAACCATCAGGTCCGCGCAGACTAGCGCGAGGACGACCCCGGCGGGCGGCGACCTGCGCGGGTCGCCCCGACCGGCCGGTGGCGGCAGCCCCGCCACCTCCTCCGCCACGCAGCCGGACAACCGGCGGTGACCGTCCGCCGGCGAGGCCGGCCGGGTCCCGGTGCCGCACTGCTTGAGCGCCGGATGGCCGATGGCCGAACTCTTCGCTGCACCCTGCCCGTTGGACGTGATCTGCACGGATACTCGCGGTGTTGCCCACCTCCCGCACCGCCCGTACCCCTCCCACGTCCCGCAGAGCCCGGAGGCACCATGGACCGCACCACCCGTCGCGCAGCCGTCACCACGATCGCCGCCGCATTCGCCGGAGCCGCCCTTGCGCCCGCCGCCCAGGCCCTGGCGGCCGAACCCGCCCACAGGACCCGCCCGTTGCGCCGCGCGCACGCGCACAACGACTACCTGCACACGCGGCCCCTCCACGACGCGCTGGCAAACGGCTTCACCAGCCTCGAGGCCGACATCTTCCTCGTCGACGGGGAGCTCCTCGTCGCCCACGAGCCCGCCCAGCTCGACCCCACCCGCACCCTCCGCTCCCTCTACCTGGACCCGCTGCTCGCCCGGGTGAGGGCCAACCACGGCTCGGTGTACCGCGGTTACCGGCGTCCCGTGCAGCTGCTCGTGGACATCAAGAACGACGGGGTGAACACCTACCGCGAACTCGACCGCCAACTCCGCGCATACCGCCGGATCCTGAGCACCTACGCCCACGGCCGGGTGCACCGCGGCGCCGTCACTCCCGTCATCTCAGGGGACCGGGCCGCCCGCGCCCCCATGGAGGCCCAGCGCATACGCCACGCCTTCTACGACGGCCGCCTCGACGACCTCGCGGCCCCGGCGCCCGCGCCCGCCTCCTTCATCCCGCTGATCTCCAGCAACTGGACGCAGAGCTTCACCTGGCAGGGCAACGGCCCGTTCCCCGCCGTCGAGCGCGAGCGGCTGCGGTCCATCGTCTCCACCGCCCACGACCGCGGACAGCGCGTCCGCTTCTGGGCCACCCCCGACGCACCGGGCCCGGCGCGCGACGCCGTCTGGTCCGAACTGCTGAACGCCCGTGTCGACCACATCAACACCGACGACCTCTCCGGCCTGGAGCAGTTTCTCCGCGCCCACGGCGCGTAACCGCCCCGGTCAACGCCCGCGTCAACAATCACCCGATCAGCGGACACGCCAGTCGGCCATCCGGCGCCTCCACTCCGCCACACTGGCGGCCGAATGCCGCAATTCCGACGCGGCGTCGAAGGAGGTTGGGGGATGGCCGTGTCCGTCTCAGTCGTACTGCTGCTGCTCGTACTCGCGGTGATCTATCTACGCAACGGAGGCCTGAAGATCTCGCACGCACTGGTCTGCGCCCTGCTCGGGTTCCTCCTGGCAGGCACGAGCATGGCGCCCACCATCCAGAACGGGGTGTCCGCCACTGCGGACGTGGTCAGCAGGCTGAAACCCTGAGAACCGGCACCGTCCCGGCGACTGCGGGCGACAGGGTCCCGCTCCGGGCGTTCAATGGACGGTATGCGTGCTGGTAAGGGCGTGCGACTCCGCAGGAGCGGCCCCCTGGGCATATCGGGCCTGGCCGCTCTGCTCGCCGGGGCGACGGCCCTGACCCTGGCCGCGTCCGCGCCCGACCCGCCGCTCAGCCCCGCACCCACCCCCTCGGAGTCCGCCCCGAAGCCACCCCCGCTCGAACCCCCGCCGCTGCTCACCCAGGCCGACGTGGACGCCGCCGTCGCCAAGCTGGACGGTGTCGTCGAGGACATGATGAAGCGCACCGGCGTGCCCGGCGCGGCCGTAGGCGTTGTGTACAAGGACCGGGTGGTCCATCTCAGGGGCTTCGGCGAGCGCAAGGCCGGCGAACCCGGGACCGTCGGGCCGGACACCGTCTTCCAGCTGGCCTCGCTCTCGAAGCCGATCTCCTCCACCGTCGTCGCCGGGGCCGTCGGCGACGACGTCGTCGGCTGGGACGAGACGGTGGCCCGGCACCTTCCCGGCTTCGCACTCAAGGACCCCTGGGTGAGCGCCCATGTCACCGTCACGGACCTGATGTCCCACCGCAGCGGGCTGCCCGACCACGCCGGTGATCTGCTGGAGGACCTCGGCTACGACCAGGCGTACATTCTCGGCCATCTGCGCGACGAGCCGCTCGACCCGTTCCGCGCGAGCTACGCGTACACCAACTTCGGCTTCACAGCGGGCGCGGAGGCCGTGGCCCGGGCCAAGGGAGTGAGCTGGGAGAAGCTCAGCGCCGACACCCTGTACAAGGCGGCTGCGATGGACTCCACGAGCTCCGCCTTCGCCGACTACGAGAAGGCCACGAACAAGGCCGTCACCCACGTGAGGACCGCTGACGGCACCTGGCAGGCGAAGTTCGTCCGGGACGCGGACGCGCAGGCACCGGCCGGGGGCGTGAGCTCCACCGCGAGCGACATGACCCGCTGGCTGCGGCTCCAGCTCGCCGACGGGAAGCTTGACGGCAAGCGGATCATCGACGCCGAGGCCCTGGAACACACCCACCTCCCCGAGATCGTCTCCCAGCCCCCCACGGCCCCCGCGGCACGCGCCGGCTTCTACGGCCTGGGCTGGAACGTCGGCTACGACAACCAGGGCAGGCTCCGCCTCAGCCACTCCGGTGCCTTCGAACTCGGCGCCAACACCAACGTGACCATGCTGCCGGGCGAGCAGCTCGGAATCGTCGTCCTCACCAACGGCCAGCCGGTCGGCATGGCCGACTCCGTCGCCCTCGACTTCTTCGACACCGTCCAGTACGGCAGGCCCACCACCGACTGGCTGCCCCTGGTGGCCGGGCTCTACGAGCAGGAGCAGGAGCAGGGCAAGTCCCCGACGGACTACGCCGCTCCGCCATCGGACCCGAGGCCCGCCCGCGCCGGCGGCGCCTACACGGGGACGTACTCCAGCGCCTACTACGGCAAGGCCGTCGTCACCACGGACCGGGACGGACTGGTCCTCGAACTGGGGCCCAAACCCATGCGGTTCGACCTGACCCACTACGACGGCGACACCTTCAGCTACGAGACGACGGGCGAGAACGCGGTCGGACCGACCGGAGTCACCTTCACCGTCGACCCGGGCGGCAAGGCCACCGGGTTCCGGGTCGAATACCTCGACGAGAACGGACTGGGCACCTTCACCCGGGGTTGAGGCGAAGCCCCCCTTTGGAACCTGACCGCCGTCGCCTTCCGCGCCGGACGGCGCCGCTGGGGCCGGCTCACCGGCACGGGACCGCTGCACGACAACAACTGGGCGCCGATCACCATCGGCCCCGACGGCACGGCGTACGTGGCGGTCTTCAACGGCATCGTCGCCGTGCGCGACACCGAGGACCGAACCGCCGGCGAGGACACGTATGCCCGGGGCCGGTCAGGGTGCGGCCCCGGGCATCCACCTCGCCTCCCGGACTCAGGTGATGTTCGGCATTTCGCCCTCGGTGGTCGTGACGTCGATGACGGCGAACGCCGCACCCTGAGGGTCGACGACGGCCGCGAAGCGGCCGAAGGGGCTGCTCATCGGCCCGAACACCACCTTGCCGCCCAGCTTCTGCGCGCTCGCCACCGCCGCGTCGCAGTCGGGGACGGTGAAGTAGACCTGGATGTAGGACGGGATCTCCGGGGGGAACTCCTCCGGGGTCATCCTCATCCGGCCGAGCACCGGCTCCGCCCCGAGGTCGAAGAGCCACCGCCGTCCAGACTGAAGGCGTCCACCGACCCGGCGTCCCGCATCACCGCCGCCACCTCTGCGATCGTCAGTCCGGTGCGGAACTCCGGGGCACCGTCGAGGGCGAGCAGCAGCAGCCTGTGCCCGCCGGCGGCGATCCCGGCCGCCGTACGCACGGCGGCCGTCACGGCGTCCAGGCCGGGCAGCGGGGCCCCGCCGCGCAGCACCGGGTAGCCGCCCACCGCGAAGCGGTAGGGGGCCCGGCTGCGCGCCTCGACCAGCCGGTGCCGTACGGTCACCCGGTCGCCGACGGCGAGCCCGCGCAGCTGGGCGGCCCCGGCCTCCCGGCCGACCAGCACCTGCGTGTCCGGGGCGATCGCGCCCCGCCCCGGTGTGGCGGCCACCGAGGCGACCCGGCCGCGCCGCACCGTCACCTCATCAGAGACGCTAGGAACCGACCAGCCGGGAACGGATCAGGAAACGCACACCTTCCGGTGCCTCCAGCGAGAATCCACTGCCGCGGCCCTCGACGACGTCGACGATGAGCCGGGTGTGCCGCCATGCCTCGTACTGGCTCGCCGACATCCAGAAGGACACCGGCTCGTCCACGCCGTCGACGGACAGTGCGGCCAGCAGCACGTCCGAGCCGCCGGTGCGGAACTCGCCGTCCGGATAGCACATCGGCGCGCTGCCGTCGCAGCAGCCGCCGGACTGGTGGAACATCAGGGGACCGTGCACCGCCCGCAGGCGCCGCACCAGCTCGGCGGCCGCGGGAGTGAGCTCCACGAGCGGGGCCCGTGCGGTGTCCCCGGTCATCGGACGAAGCCGCGGTGTTGTGTCGAGCAGTTCACTCGCGGATTCGCCGTCGCATGTCGGTACATGTGCAGCCCCTCTTCTGACCGGTCCTCGTTTCGGATGCCGCTGAGGCAGTGGCCCAGTCAACTCCCTGCGACGTTGCGAGGAGGTTGCAGGGGACGGCGCGGCCCAGGGTCCGGCGGTCCAAGCCGCAGGCAGGGCAGGGGGTATCGCCTCGTGTCCTTCGGTGAGTCGGGTCCGGCGTCGCGCTGTAGGGCGGGCCGGTGAGTCGTCGCGAGCGGCTCGTCGAGCGCCTCGCCGGCCCGGGGCGGGCGGGGGAGCATGAATTTCGGACAGAGCCCGACGTGGGCGAACGCGGCGATCTCCGAGTAATTCGTCGTGCCCCGATCCCTGTTGCCCCGGTCGTCAGGTCGACGAACGACGGGCCCGCGGACCCGCCGGCCGGCAGGCGCAGCCGGCCAAGGGCTGTTTCGGCTCTGTGTCCACGTCCCCGCCGCAGGGCCGGGCTGTCGCTCATGTCTCGGGCGGAGCGGGTGAGCGTTCAACAGGAGTGACCGGGGGTGGGTGGCGCCTGGGCCGGGAGTCAGGGGCCGGTACGCGGTGCCGATCCGATGCCCCGTCAGACCGCTTTTGTATTCCGTCGCCTCGGCCCCGTCGGCTCCGGAATTCCGCCACTGCCTGCCGCACGGCCTTCGCGCAGTGAATACGTGGCTGCTGGACGCGTGTAGACCGGCCGAAAGGCGACCTTGTGCCGGACCTAACCGGAGTTCAAGCTTCCTAGCACGCACCGCGCTTGTCAGGGCCATGACCCACGGGTCGTCGTCCTGCCGACGCGGTGCGCGTGGGCCCGCACACCCAACGGGCCCACAGGACCCCCACATGGAGGCTTAGTGAACACCAGGCGCTTCCCCCTCGGTGGCACCCGCAGACGAGCGACGCGGCTGATCGCCGTGGCTGCCGGACTGCTGGCCGTCACCGCGCTGACTGCTCCCACGGCGACAGCCGAATCCACCTCCGACGCCGCCCCCACTGCGGCGTCGCTGGCGCAGGCGAACGACGCCGTTCGCAGCGCCGACATCGCCGGAACGGCCTGGTACACGGACAAGGCGACCGGCAAGGTCGTCGTGACGGTGGACAGCACCGTCTCCGCCGCGGAAATCTCCGCCATCAAGAAGGCCGCGGGCGACCGGGCCGGTTCCCTCAAGATCACGCGCACGCCCGGCACGTTCAACAAGCTCATCGCAGGCGGCCAGGCCATCTACACCGGTGGCGGCCGATGCTCTCTCGGCTTCAACGTCCGCAGCGGCTCGACGTACTACGCCCTGACCGCGGGCCACTGCACCAACATCGGCAGCACCTGGTACACCAACTCCGCCCAGACCACCGTCCTGGGCCCGACCGCAGGCTCCAGCTTCCCCACCAACGACTACGGCATCATCCGTCACTCCAACGCCTCGGCCGCGGACGGCCGGGTCTACCTCTACAACGGCACCTACCGCGACATCACGTCGGCCGGCAACGCCTCCGTCGGCCAGTCCGTCCAGCGCAGCGGCAGCACCACCGGCCTGCACGGCGGGACGGTCACGGGTCTCAACGCCACCGTGAACTACGGAGGCGGGGACATCGTCCACGGCCTCATCCAGACCAACGTCTGCGCCGAGCCGGGCGACAGCGGCGGCGCCCTGTTCTCCGGCACCACCGCGCTCGGCCTGACCTCAGGCGGCAGCGGAAACTGCTCCTCCGGCGGCACCACGTTCTTCCAGCCGGTCACGGAGGCGCTGAACGCCTACGGGGTGAGTGTCTTCTGATGAAGCGCCACCTCTGAACCGTCGTCGACGGGCCCCTCTTCGGAGGGGCCCGCTCGGCGTTCGCGCGAAGCGGCCGCCGGGCCCGCCCAAGACGAACCCGCAAGCCGCCGCCGAGGGGCGCGGAAGCCGCCGAACGGCTTCCGCGCCCCTTTCGCCCGCCCCCTGCCGTCGGTCACGACACGGCGGGATCGAGCACCACGGGCAGCTCCGCGAGACCGCGGAAGGCCGGGAACGGCACCTCCATCCACTTCGGCTCACCCGAGGGATCGGCCAGGGCCATCCTCGGGAACCGGGTGAACAGCCCGGTGAGGGCCAGCTGCATCTCCAGCCGGGCGAGCGGAGCTCCCAGGCAGTAGTGACTGCCGTGCCCGAACCCCAGGTGGGCGCTCTGGGCGTTCCCCGGCCGCGTCACATCGAACTGGTCCGGGGAGTCGAACTTCAGCGGATCGCGGTTGGCCGAGCTGAGCGCGATCTGGACGAGAGCGCCCTTCGGAATCCGCGTCCCGCTGAACTCCACGTCCTCGGTCGCGTAGCGGAACGTCGCGCTCTCCACGGAGCCGTCGTAGCGCACGAGCTCGTCCACCGCCGGGCCGACCAGCTCCGGGTTCTCCTGCACGGCGCGCAGCTGTGCGGGATTGGCCAGGAAGTGGTAGACGGCATTGCCGATGAGGTACGCGGTCGTCTTGTGACCCGCGAACATCAGCAGGAACGCCGTCGAGACCAGCTCGTTCTCGGTGAGCCCGCCGTCGTTGTCCCGGACCGCGGTGAGCGCGCTGAGCAGGTCCTCACCCGGACGGCTCCGCTTGCGCGCGATGAGTTCCGAGAAGTACGCGTGCAGGCCCTCCTCCGCCTTCTGCTGGGCCCGCTTGGACTCCTCGCTGAAACCGGTCTGCGCCACCGTGGTGGACAGCTGGTGCATGTGCGAGCGCTCCTCCGGCGGCACGCCGAGCAGTTCGCAGATCACGGTGATCGGCAGCGGGAACGCGAACGCGGGCAGCAGATCGAACCGTTCCCGGGTCGGGCACTCGTCGAGCAGCTTCTCGACGATCGCGTGGATCTGCGGCCTCAGGGCTTCCACACGGCGCGGGGTGAACGCGGAGTTGACCAGCTTCCGCAGCCGGGTGTGCTTGGGCGCGTCGGAGTTGAGCATGTTGTCGTCCAGCGCCACCGACGAGTCACCGAAGATGCTCCGGTAAGCGTCCATGGCCCCGTACATGTCCTTGCTCAGCCGCGGATCCGACAGGGCGGCCCGCGCGTCCTCGTACCGGGTGATCAGGTACGTCTCGTTGCCGTGCGGCGGTCTCATCGGGCAGACCGGCGCCGTGTCCCGGAGGCGGGCATAGACCGGGTGCGGGTTGCGCCGGTACTCCGGCGTACACCGCTCGGCCGCGGCGACGGGATCTTGCATGGTGGTCACGGACGGCTCCTCAGGTCGAAGAGGGTCTCGGCGTTGCCGCCGAGGATGAGCTGCTGGGACGCCTTGTCCACCGGCAGCTTCTCGATCATGCGGATGAAGTCCTCCAGCGGCGCCGCCATGGGCGGTGAGTCGGTGCCGAACAGCATCCGTTCGGGCCCCAGGACCTCGGCGTTGAGGCTCAGGTGTGCGGGGCTGAACGGGCTGGTGTCGACGTACATGCGCTCGGGACCGGGACCGGGGCCGGGGGCCTCGGTCCCGGGGCGCGGGCTTCAGGTCGTTCGGGCCGCTCAGGCCGTGAAACGGCGGACGCCTTCGG
>NZ_JBEOXF010000084.1:0-27892 GCF_040296405.1 Streptomyces sp. NPDC002133
GTCACGGCGCGTGCCGGGTGGCCGCGCATCGCCGGTTCGCCCGGCCGTACGGGCGTGCGGCGCGGCGGGCGTCGCCCTCCTGTGGCCTGTTCCGTGCCGGGCGTGCCCGGATCGACTCCGAGCAACCCTTGCGGCAGGACGAGTACGGCCTGGATGCCGCCGTAGATGTTGGACTGGAGGCGGACCGCGATGCCGTGCCTGCGGGCGAGGGCCGAGACCACGAACAGGCCGATGCGGCCGTCCTGCAGGAGATGGGCCACATTGACCTGGTCGGGGTCGGCGAGCAGGGCGTTCATCTTGTTCTGCTCGGTGACCGGCATGCCCAGGCCCCGGTCCTCCACCTCGATGGCGAGACCCGCCGTGACGCGCGAGGCGCGCAGCAGGACCTGTGTGTGCGGGGCGGAGAACAGGGTGGCGTTCTCGACGAGTTCGGCCAGCAGATGGATGACGTCGGCGACGGCGTGCCCGCGCAGGTTGCCGTCGATCGGCGGCACGAGCTTGACCCGCGGATACTGCTCGACCTCCGCGATCGAGGAGCGCAGCACCTCGGTCATGGTGACCGGGTTGGACCACTGGCGGCGGGAGATGGCGCCGCCGAGCACCGCCAGGTTCTCGGCGTGCCGGCGGATGCGGGTGGCGAGGTGGTCGACGTGGAAGAGCCCCTTGAGCAGCTCGGGGTCCTCGACCTCGTTCTCCAGCTCGTCGAGCAGCTGGATCTCGCGGTGCACGAGCGACTGCAGCCGACGGGCCAGATTGACGAAGACTTCGACCTTCTGCTCGTTGCCGACGCTGCTGGAGAGCCGGGACGCCTGGACGACCGCGGCCACAGCGGCGTCGTAGGACCGCGACAACTCATGGGCGAGCAGGTCGAATTCATCACCTGCAGGGGCCGCGGGCGGACCCTCGTGGCGGGCCTGCGGGCGTTCGCCGCGCCGCAAGCCCTCCACCACGACGCGCAGTTCCGCCTGGTTGCGCGCGCTGGAGCGGCGCAGAGCGTGACAGCGGTCGAGCACCGATCTCGCGACACGGTCGGCGCCCATCGCCGCCGCCACCACGGCCGCGACGGCGAGGGCCGCGGAGCCGGCGAGTGCGACCCACAGGGCGGCCGACGGCCGTGCCTCGGTGGAACGGATGGTGAAGAGCACCGCTGCGGCACCGCTCAGCGAGACGACGACGACCGGCAGGATCGCGGTGCGCAGCAGTTGTGGGCGTATGCGGGATTCCGGCGACGGCGGCGTGGTCTGCGGCCTGCCCGAGGCGGAGGACGATCGGGAGCCTGACCGGCCGTGCCGTCCGCCCTCGCGGCGGTCCGGCCGCGCGGCGGGTGCGCGAAGTTGAGACATCAGCGTCCTTGGTACGTGGCCCAGGAATCGGAGCACCGATCGGCGTACTCATCGGCGTACTGCGGCTGTTCAGCTTCGGCTCAGCGGCGGGGCGACGCCAGGACTGGTTGAGCCCACCGTTGATCACCGACCACACAGGGTAGTCGTCAATCGTTCACGTCCGGTGGGCAGTTGACAAACTTGCCCCAAGAGCAACCCGCTCTGGTATGAGGGCTCGTACGGCAGCGCGAATATGTCTGGCAATACGGCCCGCGAAGACGGCCCGCGGCCGGGCGCGATCCGGCTGGGCAGGCCGAGTCCGGCTCGAATCGGCCGAGAACCAGGCAGGATCAGGCCGGATCAGGGTGCATGCCGGGCCACGCAGGACCGACGGGACAGGCGACACCGGCCGGAAAGGGCCTTCGGGCGGCCGGAACCGCGCCCAGGCGGTCTCGAAAGCTCGGCCCAGGCGGTGTCAGAGGCCCGGCTAGGCGGTCGGGGCCGTCTCGGGGGCTCCCGCACCGCTGCCGGGACTCGTGCCCCGGACGGCGGCGTCGGCGATCGCGCCGGCGTCGGATGCCGCACGCGCACCTGGGGCCGCACCGGCCGCGTCGGGTCGTACGGCCGCGGACGTGGGGGCGGCGGCCGGGGCGGGTGCGACGGCCCGCCACCAAGGCGCCGCCGGGATGTCGTCGGAGGTGGGCTCGAAGGGCTCGCCCGGCAGCGGCAGCGCCACGCGCGCCCCCGCATCGGCCGCCGCGGTGAGCGTGCCCTCCCCGGGCTCCGCCCACGGGTGGAACGCGAGGTTGAACGTGGCCCAGTGGATCGGCAGCATCACTCCGGCCGGCTCGCTGCCCTGGAGGTCGAGGTGGGCACGCATGCCCTCGGCCGGGGTCATGTGGATGTCGGGCCAGTACTCGCTGTAGGCACCGATCTGGATCATGGTCGCGTCGAAGGGGCCGTGCTCGGCGCCGATCTCCTTGAAACCAGGGAAGTAACCGGTGTCCCCGCTGTGGTAGACCCGGTGTCCGGAGGGGCCCTCGACGACCCAGGACGCCCAGAGCGTGTGCTGCTGGTTGCGCAGGCCGCGGCCGCAGAAGTGGCGTGCCGGGGTGGCGGTCAGCCGCAGCCCGGCCACCTCCGTCGACTCGGTCCAGTCCAGCTCGCGCAGCCGGCCCTCGGAGACGCCCCAGCGCTCCAAGTGGGCGCCGACGCCGAGCGGCACCACGAACAGGGTGTCCGTGGCCGCCAGCGCGCGGATCGTGGACAGGTCGAGGTGGTCGTAGTGGTCGTGGGAGATCACGACGACATCGACCGGGCCGAGCGAGGCGAGCGGCGCGGGAACGGGGTGCAGGCGCTTGGGCCCGGCGAAGGCGAAGGGCGAGCAGCGAGAGCCCCAGACCGGGTCGAACAGCACCCGTCGGCCGTCGATCTCGGCGAGGACGCTCGAATGACCCATCCAGGTGAGCCGCAGCCCGGAGACCGGCGGCTCGGCCAGGTCGGACAGGGTGGTGGTGTGCAGGGGTACGGGCGCCTCAGGCGTGCGGAGCCTGCGCGCCTCCTTCTGGAAGTAGATCTTGGCGAACTCGAGGGTGGAGCCGGACGGCCTCGTCCTGGCCCCGACCGGGTTCCGGAACACCCCGTCGGCGAAATTCGGCGAGCGGCGGATCCGCTCCATGCGCTCCCCTGCAGGGTCGGCCCCGAAGGCGGCGGGTCGCAGCGACCGCAGCGTGGAGCGCAGCGAATGCGGGGAAGCAGCGCCGGTCACAAGGCCTCCTGGAGGTGCGGGGTCTTCCATTATGGGCGTCGGTTACGCCAGTGCGGGAACGGAAAAGTGATGTGAGTTGTTCCACGAGACTCCCGGAAACCGGGCCCAGGGACGTCGCAATGTCACATCGAGCTGTGCCATGTCACGTGGCACAGTGCCATGTCACATCGGATCTGTGCGGCCCGTCGTACGCGTGTCAGAACGAGACGCGACACGGGAGGAGCCCGTCGTGGCCCGTATTCCGCTCGCCCCGCCCCGCACCCTCTTCCACCGCGTTGACGCGTGGTGCTCGAAGCCCGCGTACCAGGAGGTCCTCGACACCGTGAAGGCGCTCGGCCACAACATGCGCGCCCTGCGCGCCGACCTCCGCTTCGAGCAGGCCGTGTCCAAGTGGGAACGCCCTTGACCCGGTCCTCAGGGCACTGACCGAGATGTGGCCACGGCTGCCTCGATCGGCTGCAGCTGGTGCATGGACTTCGGCTACCGGGCGAGCCGGCCGGAGGGGATCGACGCCCGCAAGCTGCAGGACGTGCCTGTATGGCGTGAAAGTGACGCGTACACGTCGCTCGAGCGGGACTTCTTGGAATACGCGGAGGCGATGACCGCGAACCCGCCTGAAGTCACGGACGAACTGGCCCAGCGGCTGCTCCGGGCGCTCGGCGAGGCCGCGTATCTGGAGCTGACCGCGATGGTGGCGGTGGAGGATCTGCGCTCACGAATCAATGCGGCGCTCGGTCTGACCAGCCTGGGATTCGAGGACCACCGCGAGGTGCCGCAATCGCCATCCGCCGCCTCGTCCGGGCGATCCGGGCGATCCGGCGGCACTGAGGCATGTCGCCGTGGTCCCCCAGCCCTCCGGAGCCGTCCGCGTTGACACGGCTGCACCCGCCTTCGGATACTGACCGACGGTTCAGTTCGTCGTCGTGTCTGGAGGCACCGTGTCCACCCTGGAGGCCCTCTCGATGGCCCGTCCCCTGATCTCGCTCACCTGGACGGACCACGTCACCGGCCGCCAGGGCCATCTGGTGGTCGACCGCCTCGTCCGCGGAGTGTCCAGCGGCGGGCTGCGGATGCGTGCAGGCTGCACGCTCGACGAGGTGGCCGGGCTCGCGCGGGGCATGACGATGAAGGAGGCCCTGCACTACAAGGCCGACGATCCGACGGTGCGGTACATCCCGCTCGGCGGCGCGAAGGGCGGCATCGACTGCGATCCGCAGGACCCGGAGGCGTACGGCGTCCTCGTGCGCTATCTGCGGGCCATGCGCCCGTACATCGAGAGCGTCTGGACCACCGGCGAGGACCTCGGCCTCACGCAGGACCTCGTCGACAAGGCGGCCGCAGAGGCCGGCCTCGTCTCATCCGTGCAGGCCGTCTATCCGCTGCTCGACGACGAGGCGGCGGCACGGCAGCGGCTCGCCGACGCCTTCGCCGTCGAGGTCGACGGCATCGGCCTCGACGAGCTGGTCGGCGGCTGCGGTGTCGCCGAGTCGGTGCTCACGGCACTCGACCTGGCGGGCGAGGACCGCGCGGGCGTCCGGGTCTCCGTCCAGGGCCTCGGCACCATGGGTGGGGCGACGGCACGCTTCCTGTCCCGCGCGGGCCTGCGGATCGTCGCCGTGGCCGACATCAAGGGGACGATCGCCAACCCTGACGGCCTCGACATCGAGAAGCTGCTGGCCGCGCGCGACGCCTACGGAACGGTGGACCGCTCGGCGCTGCGCCCCGGCGACACCGAACTGCCCGCCGACGCCTGGCTGTCCGCCGAGACGGAGGTGCTGATCCCGGCCGCCGTCTCGTACGCCGTCGACACCGCCAACCAGGCGCTGATCACTGCGCGTTGGATCGTCGAAGCGGCCAACATGCCGGTCCTGCCCGACGCGGAGGAGCTGCTCGCCCGGCGCGGGATCACCGTCCTGCCGGACGTCGTCGTGAACTCCGGTACCAACGCCTGGTGGTGGTGGACGCTCTTCGGCGACATCGGTGCCGACGCGGAGGAGGCGTTCGCGTACACGCGCCGCTCGATGCGCGCCCTGGTCGGCCAGATGCTCGCACGCGCCCAGGCCGACGGCACGACGCCGCGCTCCGCCGCGCACGCAATCGTCGCCGACCGGCTGCCGGTGATCGCGGAACGCTTCGGCTGGTACAGGTAGGCCGGCGACCGCCGCCGCCCTCCGCGACGCCTCCTTCCGCCTCACGTGTCCGGTGAGCGCGGCAGGGCTCCCGTGCCTCGTGCTGCCCCGGATCTCGGTGGCGGGACTGCCCGTCGGCCTGGCGGTGGTGGCGGGCCGTGGGACCGACCGACGGCTCATGGAGCTCGCACACCCGTGTGTAGGGTGACCGGGTGACGAGAGTCCGGTTGAGCGTGGCGGAGCGACAGGAAGAGCTGCTGCGGGCCGCCGTGGAGCAGATCGAGGCGCGGGGCGTGGCCGCCGTGCGGATCGCCGATGTCGCCTCCGCACTCGGGGTGAGCAACGCCCTGGTGCTGTACCACTTCTCGACCAAGGAGCGGCTCGTCGCCGCCGCCTTCGGCTATGCCGCGGAGGGCGACCTGGCCCATCTGCGCAAGATCCTCGGTCGTCGGACATCCGCGGTACGCCGTCTGCGCGCCGCCGTCCGCTGGTACGCCCCGACGGGTCAGGCGAAAGGCTGGCGCCTGTGGATCGAGGGCTGGGCGGCGTCGCTGCGCGAACCGGCCCTGCGCGAAGTGGCTCGCGATCTCGACCAGCAGTGGAAGGCCGAGCTGACCGCGGTCATCGCGGAGGGCGCGACCGCCGGCGAGTTCCGCTGCGCCGACCCTGGGTCTGCGGCGTGGCGGCTGACGGCTCTGCTGGACGGTCTCGCGGTGCAGATGACGTCGTACGCGGGGTCGCTCAGCCGCGCCGCGATGCTGGAGTGGACGGACGAGGCCCTCGCCCGTGAACTGGGGCTCGACCGCCAAGCGCTGACACGACAGAGTGCGTAGCGCACCGAAGGCTCATGGGAGGGGAAGCGGTGTCCGCGCAACACGAGGACCGGCCGGAACTTGACGTCCTGGTGATCGGCGGCAGCGGGGTCGACACGGTCGTCCGCGTCGACTCGCTGCCGGTCCCGCTCGCGGACTCGGTCGGGGTACCCCCGATCACGGAGTGGCCGGGGCACACGGGAGGGAACGTGGCCCTCGGCTGCCGCTCCCTCGGACTCGACGTCAGATTCCTGGACTTCATCGGAGACGACGCACCGGGCCTGCAGGTCCGCGAACGACTCGCGGAGGGCGGTGTGGACTTCGCGCACCTGGTCTCTCCCGCCGGTACGCGACGTGCGGTGAACCTGGTCGACTCGGCGGGCCGCAGGATGTCCTTCTACGACGCGCGTGACGCCGTGGATCTGCGTATGCCGCGCGACTTCTACCTGCCGCATCTGCGACGGGCCCGGCACGTACATCTGTCGATCATGAACTTCGCCCGTTTTCTCTACGACGACATCGCCGAACTCGGTGTTCCCGTCTCCACCGACCTCCACGACTGGGACGGAGTGGACGACTACCACAAGGAGTTCGCACTCCGCTCCGACGTGGTCTTCCTCAGCGCGGCGGGGGCCGGTGAGCGGATCGCGTCGGTGATGCGGGAGATCCTGCGCGAAGGGCGGGCGGACACCGTGGTCGCGACGGCCGGAGCCGGCGGCTCGTATGTGATGACCCGCGAGGGCGGCCGCACACCACGTCCGGTCCCGGCCGTGGCGCCGCCCGCGCCGGTGGTGGACTCCAACGGCGCCGGGGACGCGTATGTGTGCGGCTTCCTCTACGGGCGGCTGGCCGGCCGTCCCGCTGCGGACTGTGCCCGGCTGGGCGCGGTGGCCGGGGCCCACGCCTGTACGGGCCGGGGCAGCTCGGCGCTGATCCGCCCCGAGGAACTGGCCGCGGCTCAGGTCTGACGCAGCAGTTCGTACACCGACGCGTCGAGCCCGAAGGTCCAGGCGACACCCTCCTTCGCGGTGCGCATGATCTAGCGATTCCCCCCGGTCGCGCATGATCTCTTCGCAGCGTCGAAGGATCCCGTCGGTGAACGGCCCGCGCCGTCGACCTTGGCCGGGACGCTTCTGGTTCTCGATGGGTGTAGACGACCGTACGGCCCCTGCGGACATAGGGGTTTGCCCCCCCAGCGCGGGGACATGGATGGATACGATCGCGCTCGTGAAGCTCGTGACGCAGGTGAAGCTGATGCCGGAGGCCGACCAGGCTGCCGCGCTGTCGGCGAGTGGACGGAGGAGCCCACCCAGCAGCCAGTTGGGCACTACCTCCAAGCCCGGTCCCTTTCAGGGCCGGGTCAAGTTGACAGTGGAAGCAGATCCGGACGCTTCGGCTCCACGTGATCACCGGAGGACTCGCCCCGCAGCCGCCTGCCGATCCACGGGACGAGGTACTCGCGCGCCCAGTGGATGTCGTCGCGCCGGACCTCGAGCGTGCCGCGCGGCGGCAGCGAGGGCCATGGCTGATCCGGGTCGACGGGGACGGAGAACCCGAGGACCTGGGCGGCGCGGAGCGCCACGCGCGTGTGTCCCTCGGGGGAGAGATGCAGCCGGTCGTCGTCCCAGGCGCGCCTGTCCTGGACGGACCTGAGCGACCAGAGGTCGAGGACCGGGCAGTCGTAGCGGTCGGCGATGGCGCGGACGTGCGCGGTGTACGTGGCGATCTTGCCGCGCAGATGGCGTAGCACGGGCACACCGCGGGTGTCGAAGCCGGTGGTCACCATGACGGTGCCGACGGCCGAGGTGAGGTCGGCGACGGCTCGTTCGAAGCGCTCGGCGACGTCGTCGGGGTCGGTGCCGGGCCGGATGATGTCGTTGCCGCCCGCGCAGAACGTCACCAGGTCGGGGGCGAGTTCCCTCGCGCGCGGGACCTGTTCCGCCACGATCTGATCGAGAAGGCGGCCGCGCACGGCGAGATTGGCGTAGCGGAAGGCGTGCTCCGGTGCGCGGTCGTCGAGCAGGACCGCCAAGCGATCCGCCCAGCCCATGAACTGACCCTCGGGTCCGGGGTCCCCGACGCCCTCGGTGAAGCTGTCACCGATCGCCGCGTACGACCCGAATGTTCTGTTTTCCGTTGATCTCGAATCGTCTGCCACGTCGAGACATCATTCACGGCGCTAAGTGACCTACGCCACCGTAGGGAGGTGTTGACGGGGCGTGAGATAGACCACCTGGTCAGTTTTCCGCTCGGCGGGAATACGGCCACATGCACGCCCGCCGCCCTCCGGGTCAGGTCGGAGGGCGGCGGACACTGCTGACGTTACGTCAGGTTCAGATCGAGACGCCGTACTGGCGCAGGTAGGCGAGCGGGTCCATGTCCGAGCCGTAGTCCGGGGTGGTGCGGATCTCGAAGTGCAGGTGCGGACCGGTGGAGTTGCCGGTGGAGCCGGAGAGGCCGATCTGCTGCCCGCCGGTGACGCTCTCGCCGGACGAGATGGAGAGCTGGGAGAGGTGGGCGTACTGCGAGTACGTGCCGTCGTCGTGCCGGATGACGACCTGGTTGCCGTACGCGCCGGCCCAGCCGGCCGAGACGACGGTGCCGGGGCCGACCGACTTGACGGAGGTGCCGGTGGGGGCTGCGAAGTCGACACCGGTGTGGTAGCCGCTGGACCACATGGCTCCGGCGGTGCGGTAGGCGGTGGTCATGCTCGCGTCGACCGGGGCGAAGTAGCCGGAGAAGTTGCTCTGCGCGGCGGGGGCAGGGGCGGCGGCAGCGGCAGCGGCGGGGGCCTGGGCGGCATCGGATCCGGATTCGGCGCGCGCCTGCGAGCGCTCGGCCTTCGCCGGAGCCTCGGCCCGCGCGTCGGCCTTGGCGGGCGCCTCGGCCTTCGACGCCTTCGCCTTCGCCTTCTCGTTGCCGGGGGCCTCGGCCGGAGCCTTCGCCTGGGCCTTGACGCCGAGCGTGAGCTTGAGACCCGGGTGGATGAGCGACGGGTTCTCGCCGACGGTCTCGCGGTTGTCCGCGTACAGCTTCTTCCAGCCGCCCCGGACGTCCTGCTCCACGGCGATCTTCGACAGGTAGTCACCGGACACGACCGTGTAGGTCTTGGCCGCCTTCCCCGTCTGGGCCGCCTGGGGGGCGGCGGCCTTGTGGGCGATGGTGGCGACGCGCTCGGGGGCGACGGTGGGCGCGGACGTGTCCGCGGCGTGCGCACCCGCGGCGCCGATCAGGGGGAGTGCGATGGCGGCACCACCCGTGCCCGCGGCGACGAATCCGCGCGAGATGGGGTTGGTCCTCGGACGACGATGCTTGCCCTTGGGCATGGCGAATTCCTCTCCGGCGCCTACGAGGTGAGCTGTCGGGTGCGGGCTGGAGACGCCCGGCCGCGAGGTGTGCGGCTTGACCCCTAGCCGTCCGGAACTCCGGTCGGCGTTCTACCTGGGTCCCCCGCTCCTGCCACGCGTGGGGGGTGGGTGCGTATTCCGGTCGGCGGCAGGATTAGGCGGTCCGACCGGATTGCGGCGAACTTAAGGGAGCCGGTCGACGGGAACAAGCCATCTCATTAACCCGGCATTCACCCGGGTTCCGACAACAGGGAATTCCCGGTCACCCTCCGTCGATTACGGATCTCTGATTGCCTTGCGGACAAAGGCAATTGATTGCGGGACACGACAACAGAACGTCACGAATATGATCCCGCTCACGCAACGAGGCCCATCCCCCTTACAACCGGGGCGTGTTCCACCAAAGGCCTCAATACGGACAGAAGCCACATTGAGTAGGCATCCCACTCGATGCACCCGTAAGGGCGGAAGGGTCAGATCCGGCCGGATCTGCGGCTCAGCCGGAGCACCACAGCGTCGCGGTCACCGCGCAGCCCCGTGTCCTTTCCGTGATGCAGCAGCACCGCACCCCGGTGGACGGTCTGCGTGTCCAGACACTCGTGAGCCGCCGCCGGGTCGAGCCCGCGCAGCCTGAGCGCGGGCGGCCGCTCCCCGTGGCTCTGCGCCTCGAGCCAGGCCAGGACGACGACCTCGTCGCCGCGCACGTACTGCACAGCGCTCAGCCCGCCCTCCGGCGGGCGCAGCCGGTGGAGCTCGCCGTGCTGCACGACCGGCCTGATCTTCTCAGAGGGGTCCACCCAGCCTTACTAGGGGTCCACCCAGCCGCGGGCCTCGGTCAGCTCGTCCTCTACTCCTACTCCACCGCGCGAGGTCGCCGCCGACGCCCAGCACCCCGGCCATCGCGTTGACGAAACGGAACCGCAGGGAGCTGATTCCGCCATTGAGCCGCACATTCGGGCTGCGGGGTCCCCAGTGCAGATGCAGCAGCTCGCCGCGGTCGGTGACGTGCAGCGCGTAGCTGCACGTACGCCCGGACAGAAGCCAGATGCGCCCCTCACCGACCGACTGGATCACCGCAACCCCCCAGATCTGCACAGACCCACACATCATCAGCGGGAACCGTCCCTGGAGGCAACGCTCTTGGCGCCGCAACCAAGATGATTGCCTGAGGAATCGATGTCGTAGGGTCGGGAGCGCGCCATCGTCGGCGAGCAGTGCCGACCGCAGACACGGAGGAGCCCCCGTGACGCAGCAGCTGCCCCAGACCCCGTCGACCGAACCCGAGCTCGCAGGCGTGCGCAACTTCAGGGACGTGGGCGGACTGCCTACCGTGGACGGGCGACGCGTGCAGTACGGACGGCTCTTCCGGAGCGGTCACCTCGCGCACGCCACCGAGAGCGACGCCACCTTCCTCGCCTCGCTCGGGCTCCACACGATCTTCGACTTCCGGAACGCTGCGGACCACAAGCTGGAGGGCCTCGACGTCGAGCTGCCCGGCGTGCGGAATGTCAACATCCCGCTCAGCGACCCTGCCGACGGCGCCGAGTTCTGGAAGATGGTCCGCGACGGCGACCTCGAACAGCTCAGGTCGATCCTCGCCGACGGCAAGGCGGCCGACCGGATGTCCGCCTCCTACCGCATGATCATCAAGGAGCGCACCGCGGAGCACAGCGGGGTGCTGCACGCGCTGGCGGACGACAGCGTCCCGGCACTGATGCACTGCGCGGCGGGCAAGGACCGCGCGGGACTGTCGATCGCCATCTCGTTGCTGGCGGTGGGCGTCGAGCGGGACGCCGTCGAGGCCGACTACCTCAAGTCCAACGACCCCCACCGCCGCTACAAGGTGCGCCGCAGCGACACCTCCCCCGCCGGGATGTCGCCCGAGGTCATGGAGCTGCTCAGCCCGCTCTTCGATGCCCGGGCCGACTATCTTGCGGCGGCTCTCGAGACGATCGAGGAGACCTGGGGCGGCACCGAGCGCTACTTCGCCGAGGGCCTCCGGATCTCGCCCGAGACGCGCGAGCGCCTGCGCGAGCGGCTGCTGGACGGCTCGGTCTGAGTCTCCCGGCCGAGTCTCCGGACCGGCTCTCCCGACCACGGTCGGGGTCACTCGGCCCCGGCGGTGAACAGCGGACGGAGGAAGGCCGCGAAGAGGTGGCCTGCCACCACATACGCGAAGAGCCGGACGATCAGCCGGACGGGGCACTTCTGCTCCTGGTTCGCCTCCCGGCTCGACGACGTCTTCCCCTGCCTGACGGGTCCCCTCAGGCGTGCGGGTGTGCGTGCGGGTCGGGGCTCTGCAGCAGGGTGTGGACGAAGAGCAGCTCGGCGCCGCCGTGTGTGGCGGCGGCGATCCGGTGCGGCGTGAGCGAGTCGAAATGGGCGCTGTCCCCGGGTTCGAGCTCGTGCACGGTGTCGCCGAGGCCGAGCCGCAGCCAGCCTTCGAGCACGTACAGCCACTCCTCGCCGGGATGGACCCGGACGAGGTCGCCCTGGCTCCCGTAGGGCACACGCAGGCGCAGGGCCTGCATGGCCCGCGCACGGCCACCGGCCTGCCGGTACGTCCAGCCGTCGGCCTCCGCCGGGCCCATCTCGCCGCCCCGGATGATCGCGTCGCGCTCCGGTGCCGACTCGCCGAGGAGGTCGGAAACCGTCGTACCGTAGGCCCTGGCGAGGGCGAGGAGCATGGGCAGCGACGGTTGCCGGTTGCCGGTCTCCAGCCGGGAGAGATGGGCGGGCGAGAGGCCCGCCCGCTGGGCCGCGGCCTCCAGGGTGAGGCCGCGGCGGCGGCGCAGCTCCCGCAGCCGGGGCGCGACGTCGGGCAGCTCGTCCGCCGGCTGCCCGGCCGGCCCGCCTGCCTGGTGTCCGCTGGGAAGGCTCATGCCTCTATTGCGCCAGTAATTTTCCTCTAAGGCAAATTCATTACCCCTTAGGCAAAGGGCTGGGAGGCCCGCTTGCGCCGCCGCTCAGGCGGCGGGGCGCGGGTGCGCCCCCGCCCCACCCGCTGCTGCCGCTGCTGCCCGCGCCCGGACGCCTCGCCTCGAGGGGCGTGGCCCGCGACGCGGCGGCCGGATCGGGGACGGCGTTCCTGCTGCGGGAGCCGGCGGCGGCAGCCGGGCCGCCCGAAGCGCCCGGCCGGGAGCGGGCCGCCGCCGCCGAGGACGGCCCGCGAGGCTCAGCGGTTGGCGACGGCCTGCTTCACGAGCGTCTTGCCGAAGTCCCACATCAGCCCATTGCCGCCGTGCGCGTCGTCCATCACGGCCGTGAAGGCCGCGACGAAACGGTCGACGTCCGCCTCTTCGATGATCAGTGGCGGAATGAGCTTGATCACTTCCAGGTGGTCGCCGGAGACCTGGGTGAGGATGCGGTGCTTCTGCAGCAGCGGTACGACCACCATCTGCGCGAAGAGTCCCTTGCGGGCAGTCTGCAACATGGTCCAGCGGCTGCGCAGCTTCAGGGACGACGGCCTGCCGAACTCGATCCCGACCATCAGCCCGCGCCCGCGGACCTCCCGCAGCAGCTCGTAGCGGTCGACGAGCGCCGCGAGCCGCGTTCGCAGCAGATCCCCGGTCGCCCGTGCGTTGGCGACCACCTGCTCGTCCTCGATCACGGAGAGGACGGCGAGCCCGGCGGCCATCGCCTGCGCGTTGGAGCCGAAGCTGGCCGAGTGCACCAGCACCCGGTCCATCGACGAGTAAACCTTCTTGAAGATCCAGTCCTTGCCGAGGGTCGCGCCGACGGGCACATAGCCGCCCGAGAGCGCCTTCGCGACACACACCAGATCGGGCTCGACGCCGTCCTCGTGCTGGTACGCGTAGAAGTCGCCGGTCCTGCCGAGGCCGGTCTGCACCTCGTCGGCGATGAGCAGCGCCTTGTGGCGGTGCAGCAGCTCCTGGGCCGCGCGGAGGAATCCGGGCGGGGCCTCGTGCACGCCCTTGCCCTGAATGGGCTCCACGACGAAGCCCGCCACATCGCCGTGCTTCAGCTCGCGCTCCAGTGCGGCGAGATCGCCGAGCCCGATCGCGGTGTCGGGCAGCAGCGGGGCGAAGCCGTCGCGGAAGCCCGCCTCTCCGTTGACCGAGAGCGAGCCGGTGGTGAGCCCGTGGAAGGCGTGGGCGCAGTACAGGATCCGGGGCTTCCCGGTCGCGTACCGGGCGAACTTGAGGGCCGTCTCGACCGCCTCCGTACCGCTGTTCCCGAAGAAGATCCGGTCCAGGTGCGGGCTGTGGGCCAGGAGTTTCTCGGCGAGGAGTCCGGGCAGCGGTGCGCAGTCGAAACGGGTGAGGTCGGCGAGCGAGGCGTCGAGGACGTCGTGCAGCGCCTTTCGGACGACCGGGTGGTGCCGGCCGAGGCCCATGACTCCGAAGCCGGCGAGCATGTCGAGGTAGTCGTTGCCGTCGGCGTCCCAGAAGTGTGCGCCCTCGGCGCGCTCGTACACCTTGTCGAAGCCGATGGTGTGGAGCATCCGCGGCAGCTGGTGGTTGAGATGCCGTGCGTGCAGCTCGTACCGTTCGCCGCCGCGCTCCGCGAGCAGCTGCCCGAGGTCGAACTCCTTGCTCATGGGCCGTACTCCTCGGTCTTGACGGTCTGCGCGCGGCGCGCCAGCGAGGCACTGATCCGTCCGGCGATCTCCACCGGTGTCAGCCCGATGTCCGCCAGCACCTCGCCTCGCTTCGCGTGCGGGAGGAACTGCTCGGGGATACCGAAGGTGCGCAGCGGTACGTCCACGTCGGCGTCCTGCAGCGCCTGTCCGACCGCAGAGCCGACGCCGCCCGCCCTGCTGTTGTCCTCGACGACCGCGACCAGGCGATGCCGCTCGGCGAGCGGTGCGAGCTGCTCGTCGACGGGCTTGACCCAGCGCGGGTCGACGACGGTGCAGCGCAGTCCGCGGGCCTCCAGCAGATCGGCGGCCTGGAGGCACACGGACGCGAGCGCTCCGACGGAGACGATCAGTACCTCGGCGTCGTCGCTGCGGTGCAGGACGTCCATGCCGCCGACCCGCCCGAGCGCCGGGACCGGCTCGCCGACCGCCTCCTTGGGGAAGCGCAGCACGGTCGGCGCGTCGGTCACGTCGACGGCCTCGCGGAGCTGGGCCCGCAGCTGGTCGGCGTCGCGCGGGGCGGCGATCCGCAGGCCGGGGACGACCTGGAGGATCGACATGTCCCACATGCCGTTGTGGGACGCGCCGTCGGTGCCGGTGACACCGGCCCGGTCGAGCACGAATGTGACACCGCACTTGTGCAGTGCCACATCCATCAGCACCTGGTCGAAGGCACGGTTGAGGAACGTCGCGTAGACCGCGAAGACGGGGTGCACGCCGCCGGTGGCAAGGCCCGCGGCCGAGACCGCGCCGTGCTGCTCGGCGATTCCGACGTCCCAGACGCGGTCGGGAAAGCGCTCGGCGAACTTCGTCAGCCCGACCGGGTGCAGCATGGCCGCGGTGATCGCCACCACGTCGGGCCGCTCCGCCCCGATCGCGGCGATCTCGTCCCCGAACACCGAGGTCCAGGACGGGCCGCCCGCGGGCACCAGCGGCTCGCAGGTCAGCGGGTCCATCACGCCCACGCTGTGGAAGCGGTCGGCCTCGTCCTCCAGGGCCGGCGGGTAGCCGCGGCCCTTCTGTGTCAGGCAGTGCACCAGCACCGGACCGTGGAAGCGTTTGGCCCGGCGCAGCGCCGACTCGACGGCCGCGATGTCGTGGCCGTCTATGGGGCCGACGTACTTCAGCCCCAGGTCCTCGAACATGCCCTGCGGGGCGAAGGCGTCCTTGAAGCCCTTCTTCGCGCCGTGCAACGACTCGTACAGCGGCCGGCCGACGACGGGCGTGTGCTGGAGGACGTCCTTGCCCCAGGCGAGGAAGCGCTCGTAGCCGTCGGTGGTGCGAAGGGTCGCGAGGTGGTTGGCGAGGCCGCCGATCGTCGGAGCGTAGGAACGCTCGTTGTCGTTGACCACGATGATCAGCGGGCGGTCCCTGGCGTCCGCGATGTTGTTGAGCGCCTCCCAGGCCATACCGCCGGTCAGTGCACCGTCACCGATGACCGCGACGACGTGGTCGGTGCCGCCGAGGACCTGATGGGCCTTGGACAGCCCGTCCGCCCAGCCAAGGACGGTGGAGGCGTGGGAGTTCTCGATGACGTCGTGCTCGGACTCCTCGCGGGACGGGTATCCGGACAGGCCGCCCTTGCCGCGCAGCTTGGAGAAGTCCTGCCGGCCGGTGAGGAGCTTGTGGACGTAGCTCTGGTGCCCGGTGTCCCACAGGATGCGGTCGACGGGCGAGTCGAAAACCCGGTGGAGTGCGATGGAGAGCTCCACCACGCCGAGATTGGGCCCCAGATGGCCTCCGGTCCTGGCCACCGCATGGATCAGGAACTCCCTGATGTCCTCGGCCAGCTCGTCGAGTTCTGCTTCGTTCAGCGCCTTGAGATCGCGCGGCCCCCGGATGTTCTCCAGAACGGTCACGTTCGGGCCCCCTCTCTGGTCTGTTCGTCTCACGGCGACGGCGGGCGACGGGAAGCCGCCCGCCGGCCCTTCCTCATCCGCTCTTTCCGGTCACCGTGCCCCTGGCGGCACGCAGCGACTCCTTGAGGGAGCCCATGGTGGCGAGCACGGCCGTCGGCTCGTAGCCGCAGTGCGCCATGCAGTTCGCGCAGCGCGGGTCCTTGCCGCGGCCGTACTTGCTCCAGTCGGTGTCCTCGACGAGCTCCTTGTACGTGGGCACATACCCGTCGCTCATCAGGTAGCAGGGCCGCTGCCAGCCGAAGAGCGAGTAGTTCGGGATCGCCCACGCCGTGCACGGGAAGTCGACCTTGCCCTCCAGGAAGTCCAGGAAGAGGGGTGAGTGGTTCAGCCGCCAGCGCCGGCGGTTGCCGCCGGCGAACGCCTTCCTGAACAGTTCGCGGGTCTGCTCGACACCGAGGAAGTGCTCCTGGTCGGGCGCCTTCTCGTAGGCGTACGCGGGCGAGATCATCATCTCGTCGACCTTGAGGTCGTCGTTGAGGTAGTTCATCACCTCGATGACGGTCTGCGGGGTGTCGGTGTTGAAGAAGGTGGAGTTGGTGGTGACCCGGAAGCCGCGCTGCTTGGCCTCCTTGATGGCCTCCACCGCCTCGTCGAACACGCCCTCCTTGGCGACCGACTCGTCATGGCGCTCACGCAGCCCGTCGATGTGGACCGCGAAGGCGAAATAGGGCGACGGACTGAACTGGTCCATCCTCTTGCGCATCAGCAGGGCGTTGGTGCAGAGGAAGACGTACTTCTTCCGCGCCACCAACTGGCGCACGATTTCGTCGATCTGAGGGTGCATCAGTGGCTCGCCGCCCGCGATGGAGACCATCGGGGCCCCTGACTCCAGGACCGCACCCACGGCCTGCGCGACCGGCATGCGCTGCTTCAGGACTCCCGCCGGGTGCTGGATCTTTCCGCAGCCCTCGCACTTCAGATTGCACGCGAACAACGGCTCCAGCTCCACGATCAGCGGGAACTTCTCGCGCCTGCGGAGCTTCTGTTCGAAGAGATAGGTCCCGATTTTGATGGTCTGGCGGAGCGGCATGGCCATCTGGCTCACCTCCTGGGGAGCAGCAAAGAACGGTGCCATTCGTAGAAAGACGGAAGGACGGCACGGAGAACGCGGAAGGCTGATATTCCACCGCGCACCGTGCCAATGCGGACCAGCTCATGCTCAGGAGCGTCGACGACCACTCGGACGGCCGCAACCGGGCGTCGTCCCGCGCTCAGGGCGCAGTGCAGCGTGGCGGCGGACTCCATGTCCACGGCGATCGCTCCGGTGGCGGCCAGCTCGGCGCGCTCGTGGCCGCGTACGACGTGGTCGGAGCCGGTGAGCGGGCCGGTGTGCACCGTACGCCCGGGCACCGTCCGCGCCAGCTCGCGGACGAGCAGCTCCGTGCCGGTGCAGGGCGTGGCGCCCCAGGAGCCGCGGGTCTCGTCGGCCACGACCAGATCACCGGGGTGCATGCCCGGGGCGAGTCCTGCGCAGAAGCCGGCCGCGATGACCGCCGCGCCGGCCCGGCGGTCGTCGCGGAGGGCGTGTGCGACGGCACGCTGGGCGTTACGGGGGCCCATGCCCGTACGGAGCACGGTCACCGGGCCCGGCGCGCCGCCGCGCCCGCCGCCGCGCAGGGCGAGCTGCTCGATGCCGAGAGCGCAGGCGATCAGCAGCGGCGGCGCGCTGGAGCCGGACGGTCCGGTGGCGCCGGACGGCTCCGTGGGAGCGTCCACTCAGCCCCCGTTCCGGCCGGCGAAGGGCTCACCGTGCACATAGCGGCCGAGGGCCGTGAGCGGGAAGACCTGCCGGTACAGGTGGTAGTTGATGGAGAAGTCCCACGGGAAGCCGGTGCCGGTGAAGTACGGCTCGTCCCAGGAGCCGTCCTCGCGCTGCGTCTCGGCGAGGTGGGCGATACCCCGCTCGACCGCCTTGCCGTCCCGCTCCCCCGCCGCGAGCAGGGCCAGCAGCGCCCACGCGGTCTGGGACGCGGTGGAGGCGCCGTGGCCGATCGCGGACGCGTCCCGGTAGGAGCGCAGGTCCTCGCCCCAGCCCCCGTCGTCGTTCTGCACGGCTTCGAGCCAGCGGACGGCGCGCCGGATCGCGGGGTGAGCGGTGGGCAGCCCCGCGGCGGTCAGGGCCGGTACCACCGAGCCGGTTCCGTAGACGTAGTTGACGCCCCAGCGTCCGAACCAGGCTCCGTTCGGCTCCTGTTCGGCGAGCAGCCACTCGACTCCCCTGCGCGTACGGGGGTGGTGGGACCTGCCCTCATGGGCGAGCATCTCGACGACGTGGGCGGTGACGTCGGCGGACGGCGGGTCGATCACCTCGCCGAAGTCGCAGAACGGAAGCCGGTTGGGGAATCGGCTGGTGTTGTCGGCGTCGAAGGCGCCCCAGGCGCCGTTCTTCGACTGCATCCCGAGCGTCCAGTTGCCGGCCCGCGCGATCGCGGCCTCGACGTGTGAGGGGTCGGGATGCCGCACCCGGCGCAGCGCGAGGATGACCTCGGCGGTGTCGTCGATGTCGGGGTAGTTGTCGTTGTGGAACTCGAACGCCCAGCCGCCGGGGGCGAGCCGGGGCCTGCGCACGGCCCAGTCACCCTTCTTGACGATCTCTTCGCCGAGCATCCAGTCGGCCGCCCTGACCAGTGCGGGGTGGTCGGCGGGCAGTCCGGCGTCGGCGAGCGCGATGGTCGCGAGGCAGGTGTCCCAGACCGGTGACTGGCAGGCTTCGATCACCCGGGCCCCGTCGTCGCGCCAGACGGCGAAGCGGTCCAGCGACTCCAGGCCAGCCCGCATCACCGGGTGTTGGAGGTCGTAGCCGAGCAGATGCAGAGCGATGATCGAGTAGACCGCGGGCGGCTGGATGCCGCCCCAGCAGCCGTCGTTCTCCTGACGCTCGACGATCCAGCGTGCCGCGCTGCTCATGGCCGCGCGGCGCAGCGGGCGCGGGGCGACCTTGTGGTAGCGGTGCAGCGCCTTGTCGAGACGCTGGAAGATGCCGTCCCAACTGGCCGCCGGGGCAAGGGGCCCGGGCGGGTTCGGGTGGCGTGCGTCCTTGTGGAGCTCGTCGAGCGCGAAGGGTGCGGGACGGACGGGCCGCTTCGCGGAGACGATGGTGAGCGGCACGATGGTCTGCCGCGCCCAGCAGCCGAAGTCGTAGATGTTGAGCGGGAACCACGAGGGCAGATAGATCAGTTCGGGCGGCAGCTCGGGCAGGTCGTCCCAATTCCACCAGCCGAAGAGCGCGAGCCAGATGCGGGTGAAGACCCGGCTCGCGGAGATGCCGCCGTGCGCGCGGATCCATTCGGCGGCGCGGGACATGTGCGGGTCCTCGGGCCGGTCTCCCGCGAGGCGCAGCGCGACATAGGCCTCGATCGTGGTGGAGAGCTCTCCGGGGCCGCCGTAGAAGGTGGCCCAGGTGCCGTCGTCGCGCTGTTCGCCGCGGATGAAGAGGGCGGCGGCGTGCGTGGTCTTCTCGTCCTGGATGCCGAGGAATTGACGCAGCAACAAATCTTCCGCGTCCATCGTGACGTTGGTCTCGAGGTCGCCCTTCCACCAGCCTTGGGGGTCCTGGTGTGCGAGCAGGAAGTCGATCGAGCGCTGCGCCGCGCGTTCGGCGGCTGAAAAGGTGTCACCTCCCGTGGGAGGGGGGGCGGGAGGTGTGTCGGTCGGTTCGCTGGCCGCGGCTGCGCGGGGTCCCGGGGCCCCTGTGCTTCCGTCGGTCGTCGCTGTCATGGCTTCCCCTTCGTGCAGTCGGATCTCTGCTGCTGCGGGTCTGCCGTCGGCCGGTGCCGGGAAGGGCACCGGCCGGCGACTGCGAGCTCATATGCGGTTGATCGTGATCATCTCCGAGGCCTGATCATCTCGTCCGTACGGCGTGACCGGCCGCCGCGCCCCGACGGTGGTCACCTCTTGCGTACGACGACGAAGTCGGCGAGCGCAACGAGCTGCGCCCGGACCCGCTCGGGCATCTCGACACGGTCCAGTGCCCCGATCGCGATGGCGTGCTGCCTGCGGGCCTCCTGGGAGGTCCACTCGCGGCCGCCGGCCTCCTCGATCAGGGCCGCCCTGGTGGCGAACTCCTCCTCGGAGAAGCTGTCGAAGTCATTGCTCTTGGCGTCGGCCGCGAGCAGCTCGCCGAGCCGCTCGGAGGCCGGACCGCCCGCGGCGAGCGCGGCGACGACCGGCAGTGACTTCTTGCGCTGGCGCAGGTCGCTCCAGGTCTGCTTGCCCGTCGCGTCGGGGTCGCCCCAGATGCCGAGGAGGTCGTCCACGGCCTGGAAGGCGAGCCCGAGGCGGTAGCCGTACGCCTCCAGCGTGTCGGCGGTGCGGTCGTCGGCGCCGCCGAGCACCGCGCCGATGGACACGGCGCAGGCGAGCAGTGCGCCCGTCTTGTTGCCCTCCATCTCCAGGCACTCCTCGACGGTGACCCTCTCGCGGTGCTCGAAGGAGATGTCCTGGGCCTGTCCGTCGATGAGCTTGCGCGTCGCGGTGGTGAGGCGGCGTGTCGCGCGTCCGGCCTCGACGGTGCCGAGCTCCAGCAGGATCTCGTTGGCGAGCGCGAACAGCGCGTCGCCGACGAGGATCGCCTGGGCCGGGCCGTGCACCTTCCACACCGTGTCGCGGTGGCGTCGCTGCTCGTCGCCGTCCATCAGGTCGTCGTGGAGCAGCGAGAAGTTGTGCACCAGCTCGACCGCGACGGCGCCGGGGATGCCGGTCTCGGGGGCGGCACCGGCGGCTTCCGCGGACAGCAGCGCCAGCGCCGGGCGTACGGCCTTGCCGCCGTCGCCCTCCGCGGGGCGGCCCTGCGCGTCGATCCAGCCGAAGTGGTAGGCGGCGACGGTGTCCATGGGCGGCGCGAGCCGGTCCACGGCAGCACGCAGCACCGGGGTGGACAAGGTCCGCCCGCGTTCGAGCAGCGCGGTGACGTCCGCGATGTCGACAGCCGGGTTCGCCGAAGGCGCAGTCGGCACTTTCTCTCCTCTGGTTCCAGACTCGGTTCTCATGCCGCCTCCTTGAGCGGATGTGCATGGGGACGGCCGAGGGCGGTGAGCGCGGCGCCGGCGGCTGTGAAGCCGCTGCGCACGGCACCCTCCATGGTCGCGGGCCAGCCGGTGGCGGTCCACGATCCGGCAAGGTACAGGCCGGGTGCCCTGGTGCGCGCGGCGGGCCGGAGCCTGCCCACGCCGGGGGTGGGGGCGAACGTGGCCGTACGCTCCCGGGTGACGAAGAAGTCCCGTACCTCCGCTCGGCGTGTCGCGGGCAGCAGCCGCTCCAGCTCCGGGAGGTAGCGCTCGCGCAGCACGTTGACGGGCGTGTCGATCTCGTCCTCGGCGGCCGACTGGGACAGGGCCAGGTACTGTCCCGCCCGCCCGTCACCGCCCTTGCTCGAGGTCCCTTCGGGCCCGCCCCTCAGCAGCCCGGAGGCATCGGTGCGGTCGAAGACCCACTGGACAGGGGTGCCCAGCGCGGCGAAGAAGGGCCGGCGCAGCACCGTGCGGTCGTAGACCACATGGATGTTGAGGATGGGCGCGGTGCCGATGTCGAGGAGCCGGTCCGGGTTCTCCAGCGCGCCCTCGGGCAGCAGGGCATGCGTTTCGCGCTGCGGTACGGCGAGGACGACGGCGTCCGCGTCGAACCGCTCGGCGCCCGCCGTGACGTTCCAGCGGCCGTCGCCGGTGCGTGTGACGGCGCTGACGCGGGTGCGCAGTTCGGTGCGGACCCCGGCGGAGTCGAGGGCCTTGCGGGCCAGCGTGTCGTGGAGGTCGCCGAGCGGTACGTGCGCCCAGCCGATGTCCGCGGCACCGGGCTCGGAGAGCAGTCCGGTCTTGAAGACCATCGCGGCCAGGCTCATCGAGGCGTTCGGCGCGGTGGCGTTGAGCGTGGCGACGCCGACGAGGTCCCAGAGGGCTTCGACGGCGCGCCGGGACTGGCCGTGGCGGCCCAGCCAGGTGGCGAAGTCGACGCCGTCGAGGGCGGGGTCGGCGGGGTCGAGTCCCTTGAGCGCGAGCGCGGCACGGCCGACGGCCGCCCGCTCGGCGAGGGAGAGATGCGGATACGTGGCCAGGCTGCCGGCGAGATGCAGCGGCACGGGCAGCGCGGTGCGGCGCAGCCGGCCGAGCCGCGGCCCCTTCGGGTGGGCGACGTCGACCACGGGGACGTCGAGGCGGGGCTGCAGCGGGGCCAGATGTGCGCCGCCGACACGGTCGAGGAACCAGCGGTAGGCGGTGCAGCAGCGCAGATAGACGTGCTGGCCGTTGTCGACGGTCAGATCGCCCCGCCGGAAGGAGAAGGCGAGGCCGCCGAGGCGCGGCCGGTTCTCGACGAGGGTGACGCGCAGTCCCGAGTCGGCCAGCCGGAGGGCAGCGGTGACTCCGGCGATTCCGCCGCCGACGACGACCGCGTGCCGTTCGGACGTCGTGCCGTCGTGCGTCATGAGCCCTCCCTCCCCGCCGGCGTGCCCGTGCACGGGCCGGCGGCCGGGCGCCGGCGCCCGGCGACGGCGTCACGCTCCTCCAGAGCCTCGCCCGGGAGATGCCCGCGGTCCTGCGGAACGACTGCTCGCGAACCGCTCGTGGGCATGCCCACCCCGGTCGTCGCAGTCAGGGACGCAGCGCCGTCGCGGAGGGTTGCGTGCCGGTGACGCGCGTGCCTGTACCGACGGGACGTGGGAGGGCGCATCAGGCACGCCTCCTGACGGTCTGCCGGGAGACGTTCCGGGCGTCGAGCCCGGAGAGGCCGCGGACGGCGACGTACGCCTTCTCCCGGCCGGGCAGCGAGACACGACCGCGCAGCACCGCCTCGGGATCGCGCTCGATACGGTCGAGGAGACGTCGGTAGATCCCGGCCATGGCGGCGACGCAGGCTCCGCTGCGCCGGTCGAGCATGGGCAGCAGCCGGTAGCCCTCGGCGAACAGGGCCCGGGCGCGCCGGACTTCGAAGTGGACGAGGCCGGTGAAGTCGGCCCCGGACGGCGGGCCGGTGCGGTGGAAGCCCTCGGAGCAGCCGAACTTGGCGAGGTCGTCGGCCGGCAGGTACGTGCGGCCGTTGGCAGCGTCCTCGCGGACGTCCCTGAGGATGTTGGTGAGCTGGAGGGCGAGGCCGAGCGTGTCGGCGTACTCGGGGGCGCGGTCGGCACCCCGCGCGCCCGGCAGCGTGCCGAACACGCCGAGCGAGAGCCGGCCGATGGCACCCGCGACACACCGGCAGTAGACCTTGAGGTCGTCCCAGGTCTCGTAGGCCTCGCCGCGGACGTCCATCAGGACGCCGTCGATGAGTTCGTCGAGTCCGCCGAGCGGGATCGGGAAACGGCGCGCCGCGTCCGCGAGCGCGACCGCGACCGGGTCGGTGTCGTCCTCGTCGACCTTGTCGTCGCGGATCCTGCCGAGGAGTTCACGGGTCGCCTCGAGCCGGTCGCGCTTGGCGTCCTCGGCGAGGGCGCCGTCGCCGATGTCGTCGACGCGTCGTGAGAAGGCGTAGAGCGCCGACATGGCCTGCCGCTTGTCCGCGGGCAGCAGTCGGATGCCGTACGCGAAGTTGCGGGCCTGCTGTCCCGTGACGGCCTCGCAGTAGCTGTACGCGGCCTGCACCGGCGCGGACATGTGTGTCTGTCCCTCCATGCTCCGGCTCACCCCTCTCTACCGGCTCTACGCAACACAGCTCCCACTTCGCGGATGAGTCGTGACCCGGTGGGCTTGGGCGGGCCGGGGAGTACGTCGTGTCCGGCGGCCGCGATCGCGTCGAGGGCGGCGCGCCCTCCGGCCACGAACCCGGCGAGCAGCAGTCTGAGCCTGCCGTGGACGCTACCCACCAGGGGGGTGCCTTCATCCAGCAGGCGCCGGGCGCGTTCGGCCTCGTACGCGACCAGGGCGCGCACCGATGCGCCCCCGTTCGGCGCCGCCAGGTCGGCCTCGGTGACCTGGAACCGCCTCATGTCCTCGGTCGGGAGGTAGATCCGGTCGCGGGCCAGGTCCTCCGGGATGTCCTGGAGGTGCTCGACGATCTGGAGTGCCGTGCAGATCTTGTCGGAGAGGCCCACGCGCTCGCGGGTGGTGGTACCCGTGATCCCGAGGACGAGGCGGCCGACGGGGTTGGCGGAGAGCTCGCAGTACGCGACGAGGTCGTCGTACGTCTCGTAGCGGCCGACGAGCTGGTCCTGGCGGTTGGCCTCGATCAGGCCGAGGAACGGCTCGGGGGTGAGCGAGCAGCGGCGCACGGTCGGGACGAGGGCGCTCAGCAGCGGATGGCGCGGGGTGTCACGGCCGCCGTCGCCCTCGCCGCTGCCGTCCGCGTGGGCGTCGCCGGCGGCGGAGAAGACGCGTCGCAGGTCGGCCTCGAAGGCGTCGAGCATCACGAGCCGGTCGTCGGCCTGCGCGGCATCGAGGCCGAGATGGCGGGCGTCGGCGCCGCCGGGCGCGAGGTCGCCGTCGCCGATGTCGTCGACGAGGCGGGCGTAGCCGTACACGGCCATGAGGTCGTCGCGCCAGGCACGCGGCAGGAAGAAGGGGGCCACCGGAAAGTTCTCGTCGGCAGCCTTGTCGAGTGTGGTGCGCGTGGAGGCGTCGGGGCGCACCTGCCGGGTACCTGTCACTGCGGACTGCCCGGCGCGGGGACGGCACTACACACGCGGAGCTGGAGATTTTCCGTCATAGCCGTCACGTCTCCCGTTCTACACTGCCGACCCAATACATCCTATTTCGGACACGCCGCCGGTCTTTCCCGGCGGGGAACCGCCCCGGCGGGCGGGAAACCTAGGGGTATCGCCCCACTTGCCGTGAATCAGCACCGGTACAGCTTACGTTGTACAACGCCCAGGACCGTGCCGGGGTGTTGCGCGCATTACAAGAACGATGCGATCCAACGCCAACCTTCCCAAGCGGCACAGGACTTGACGGTTGCTTGACAGCAGACGAACCGCGGCTTGACTCTCACTCCGCGGCCTCGTGCCCGCCGGCCCATCCATCCGGCGCTTCAGGACTCGGACGACGAAGCGGGCCGGAGGGCCGGCCGCGGCGCCGTCAGGCCGGCGGCGATCGTCGCGACGGTCCGGTCGATCAGGGCGTCGCGCTCCTCGGCCGACAGCCGGTTCAGCGGGCCGTCGAGGAGCAGCATCGACAGGCCGTGGACGGTCGACCACGCGGCGATCTCGGCGGCCGGGCGGTCACCGGTCGGCATCCGGCCGGTGGCGACGAGTTGGTCGAGCGCCTCGGTGAGCAGCACGAACGCACCGTACTCCGGACCGGAACCCACCGGGACCAGCCCGTCCCACGCCTCGTCCGGGCCGTCGGTGTGCTTGGGGCTGCAGAAGGCGGACCGGTAGAGACCGGGCTGGGCGAGGGCGAAGCCGAGGTAGCCACGGCCCATGGCGGCGATCCGCCGCTCGGCCACCTCCCCGGGATCCCCGGATGCGGGCACCTGGGCGGCGGCGCGCTTCATCGACTCGGCGAGCGCCACCTGGCCGTGGACCTTCACCGCGTGCAGCAGGTCGCCCTGGCCGTCGAAGTGGCGGTACGCGGCCGTCGGCGACACGCCGACGCGCCGGGCCGCCTCCCGCAGGACGACCTTCTCCGGGCCCCCTTCGGTCGCCAGGTCGACCGCGGCGGCGATCAGCGCGTTGCGCAGGTCGCCGTGGTGGTAGCCGGTCTTGCCGCTCGTCGCCCCGTGAGTACTCGCCATGACTTCATCCTGCCCGATGTTGACAGCATAAACATCCCCTGGGACAGTCGTTGTTAACGCCGTAAACATCGGCGGGAACACAAGGGGGAGGCCCATGCTGACCAGGATCGCCGCGCTCTCACTGCGCCGCGCACGCCTCGTACTCGTACTCGCGGCGGCCGTTGTCGCCGTCATGGCCGTGCTCGGGACCGGGGCATTCGGCAAACTGCTCGGGGGCGGATTCGACGACCCCGATGCGCCGTCGACACGGGCGCAGGCCCTCATCGACAAGCGGTTCGGCGGTGAGACCGACCTCGTCTTCCTGGTCTCGTCCGACGGCCCGGCTGCCGGAGGGCTGTCGTCCCCCGCCGTCGAAAAGCGCGGGCGCGCCATCGCCGAAGGGCTCAGGAAGGACCCCACGGTGACCAATGTGGTCTCATACTGGGACGCCGAGAGCCCGCAGCTCGCATCCGAGGGCGGCGACCAGGCACTCGTCGCGGCCCATGTCACCGGCACGGAGGACGAACGCGCGGACCGCGCGAAGAAACTGACCGACACCTACGCGGGCGACCGGGGCGGGGTCTCGGTGCGGGCCGGCGGCCAGGCCGCCATCGGCAACGAGGTCACCTCGCAGGTCGGTACGGACCTCGCGGTCGCCGAGGCCATCGCCGTCCCCGTGACTCTCGGGCTGCTCGTGCTCGCCTTCGGCAGCCTGCTCGCGGCGCTCCTGCCGCTGGTCGTCGGACTGATCGCGATCGTCGGGACCTTCGCCGAGCTCTTCGTCCTCGGGTCGCTCACCGATGTGTCGGTGTTCTCCGTCAACCTCACCACCGCGCTCGGGCTCGGCCTCGGCATCGACTACGCCCTGCTGCTGGTGAGCCGCTTCCGCGAGCAGCTCGCGGCCGGTGACGAGGTCGAGGACGCGGTGGTGACGACCGTCCGCACGGCGGGCAGGACCATCGTGTTCTCGGCCGCCACCGTGGCCGCCGCCCTCGCCGCGCTGCTCGTCTTCCCGCCGTTCTTCCTGCGCTCCTTCGCGTACGCGGGCATCGGCGTCGTCGTGGTCGCCGTGCTCGCCGCCCTCCTGGTCGTACCGCCGCTGCTGGTGCTCCTCGGACACCGTTTGAACAAGGGCCGGCTGCCGTGGGCGGCATCGGCGCGGCGGCCCGACGCGCCCTTCTGGGGACGCCTCGCCGGCACCGTCATGCGCAGGCCCGCCCTGACCGCGCTCCCCGTGCTCGCGGTCCTGCTCGTGGTCGCGAGCCCGCTGCTGGGCGTCGGCTTCGGCACGCCGGACGAGCGGGTGCTCCCCGAGACCGCGGCGAGCCGCCAGGTCGCGGCCACCGTCCAGCGGGACTTCGCCGGCGACGACACCGGTTCCGTGCAGGTGGTCACGGCGGGGCCCGTCGCGTCCGGGCCGCTCGCCGCGTACGCGACCGAGCTGTCCCGGCTCGACGGCGTCGTCCGCGTCGACGCGAGCAGCGGCACGTACACGGACGGTGCGAGCGGGGACGCCACCCCGCAGAACGCGGCACTCGGCCGCCCCGACGCCCAGCGCCTGGTCGTCGTCACCTCGCTCACGCCGAAGTCGGACGCGGCCCAGGATCTCGTCCACGACATCCGGGCCGTGCCCGCGCCTGCCGGCACCGATGCCCTGGTCGGCGGCGACGACGCGCGGCTGGTCGACTCCAAGGCAGCAATCTCCGGCCGGCTGCCGCTCGCCATCGGCATGATCGCGGTGTCGACCTTCGTCCTGCTCTTCCTCTTCACCGGCAGCGTCGTGCAGCCGCTGCGGGCGCTGCTGCTGAACCTGATCAGCCTGTCCGCGGCCGTCGGCGCGATGGTGTGGATCTTCCAGGACGGCCATCTCGCCTCGGTCCTCGGCTTCACACCGATGCCGCTGGACACCTCGATGACCGTGCTGCTCTTCTGCGTCGCGTTCGGTCTCTCGATGGACTACGAGGTCTTCGTGACCAGCCGGATGAAGGAGCTGCACGACGCCGGGGCAGACCGTACGACGACGGTGACGGCGGGCCTCTCGCGCACCGGGCGGATCGTCAGCATGGCCGCCGGGCTGCTCGCCGTGAGCTTCTTCGCCTTCGGCACCAGCAACATCAGCTTCCTGCAGATGTTCGGGCTCGGCAGCGGGCTGGCCATCGTCATCGACGCGATCGCGGTGCGCGGGGTGCTCGTGCCCGCAGCGATGCGGCTGCTGGGGCGGCACGCCTGGTACGCGCCGAGGCCGCTGCGCAGGCTGCACGCGCGGGCGAGTACGGCGAGTGACTCGACCGTCTTTCCCAGACCCATCTCGTCGCCGATGATGACCTTCCGTTGCACGATCGCGAAGCGGGCACCGAAT
>NZ_JBEOXF010000085.1:0-27225 GCF_040296405.1 Streptomyces sp. NPDC002133
CTGCGCCTGACCGTGCTGGTCACCCACTCGGGCATCGACAACGAGAAGATCGAGCCCGTTGACTCCACCATCGCCGCGGAGAGTCTGCGCATCGCCGCGGGCCGGCCCGCCCCAGCCCAGCGCCGCCCACTTCGCGCGCCGCCGCCGCGGCCCCGCCAAGGGCCTCCGGCCCAGCCCATCGCCGCCGCGGCTCAGCGCAGCGCGTCCGCCACCTCGCGAGCGGCGTCCACCACACGAGGGCCGACCCGTTCGGGTACGGAGTCGGCGAGCATGACGACTCCCACGCTGCCCTCTATGCCCGTCACACCGATCAGCGGTGCGGCGGCGCCGCTCGCGCCTGCTTCGAGTTCGCCGTGGGTGAGCGTGTACATGGGCTCGGTGAGGCCGCCCTGGCGCGCGGCGAGGATGGCCCTGCCGGCGGCGCCGCGGTCCAGGGGGTGCCGGAAGCCGGCCCGGTACGCCACGTGGTAGTCCGTCCAGGTCGGCTCGACGACCGCGACCGCGAGCGCCTCCGCCCCATCGACCAGGGTGAGATGGGCGGTGGCCCCGATGTCCTCGGCGAGCGAGCGCAGCGCGGGCAGCGCCGCCTCCCGTACCAGCGGGTGCACCTGACGGCCCAGACGCAGCACGCCGAGCCCCACCCGGGCGCGGCCGCCGAGGTCACGGCGTACCAGGGCGTGCTGTTCAAGGGTGGCGAGCAGCCGGTAGACGACGGTCCTGTTGACGCCGAGCCGGTGGGACAGCTCGGTGACGGTCAGGCCGTGGTCGGTGTCGGCGAGCAGCTTGAGGACGCGCAGTCCTCGGTCGAGCGTCTGGGAGGTTTCCGCGGTCACGACGCCCTCTCCTTCGGAGTCAGCAACGGCGGCGCTCTCACGTGCTTGCCGGCGGCACCGGTCCCATGGAGCGACGGCACGTACGGAGAGGCCGCCGGAGGCCCTGGCACACCGGCTGCGCTCCGCGGCGGCGCTGCCACGGGGCGTTGTCAATGCGGGGAATGTAGCGATCGGCTCCGCTCAGCGGAAGACCTCGTCCAGAATCCGGGCGCCGGGGCCGCGTTCACACCCCCCAGGGCGACCCAGATGCGGATGACCCGGGCGTTCGCCCGACAGCGGCTCCGAGGCTGCGGGGCTCCGAGGCTGCGGGGCTTCGGGCATTTCAGGCACGGAGGAAAACGGACACACACGCCGGGTCTCCCCGGGTCTCAGGAGACCGCGCGACCTCGGCAACGGACCGCGCGACCTCGGCAGCGGACCGCGGACCTCAGCGCATCCGCGTCGCCCACTCCTGCACCTTCTTGATCCGCTCCCGGATCTGACCCGCCGTCGCCTCCGCGCTCGGCGGCCCCCCGCACACCCGCCGCAGCTCGGTGTGGATGACCCCGTGCGGCTTGCCGCTCTGGTGGACGTACGCGCCGACCATCGTGTTCAGCTGCTTCCGCAGCTCCAGCAGCTCCTTGTGGGAGACCACCGGTCGCCGCTCCGCAGGCAGCTCCAGCAGATCCGCCTCCGTGTCCGGCTTCTTCCGGCTGTGCGCGATCTGCCGTGCCTGCCGCTTCTGGAGCAGCAGCTGCACCTGGTCCGGCTCGAGGAGACCCGGGATGCCGAGGTAGTCCTGCTCCTCCTCGCTCCCCGGATGGGCCTGCATGCCGAACTCGGCGCCGTTGTACATCACCCGGTCGAAGACCGCGTCGGACTCCAGCGCCTCGAAGGGCAGCATGTCCTGTTCGCCGGTGTCCTCGTCCTGCTCCTTGTTGGCCTCGTCCATCTCCTTCTCGGACTCGGCGTACGGGTCCTCCTCCCCGTCCTTCTTCGGCCGGTCGAGCACGTGGTCGCGTTCGACCTCCATCTCGTTGGCGAAGCCGAGCAGCATGGGGATGGTGGGCAGGAAGACGGACGCGGTCTCACCGCGCCGCCGGGACCGTACGAAACGGCCGACGGCCTGCGCGAAGAAGAGGGGCGTCGAGATCGTCGTCGCGTACACCCCCACCGCGAGCCGGGGCACGTCGACGCCTTCGGACACCATCCGGACGGCGACCATCCACCGGTCGTGGCCATCGCTGAACTCGTCGATCCGCTTCGACGCGCCCGCGTCGTCGGAGAGCACGACGGTCGCCTTCGTGCCGGTGATCTCGCGGATGAGCTTGGCGTAGGCGCGCGCCGAGTCCTGGTCGGACGCGATGACGAGGCCGCCCGCGTCGGGGATCGACTTCCGCACCTCGGTCAGCCGCTGGTCTGCTGCGCGCAGGACGTTCGGCATCCACTCTCCGCGCGGGTCCAGGGCCGTGCGCCAGGCCTGCGAGATGGCGTCCTTGGTCATCGGCTCGCCGAGCCGCGCGGCGATCTCGTCGCCGGCCTTGGTGCGCCAGCGCATGTTGCCGCTGTAGCTCATGAAGATGACCGGCCGGACGACGTTGTCGGCGAGCGCGTTGCCGTAGCCGTAGGTGTAGTCGGCGGCCGAGCGCCGGATCCCGTCGTTGCCTTCCTCGTACGCGACGAAGGGGATGGGATTCGTGTCCGACCGGAAGGGCGTACCGGTGAGCGCGAGCCGCCGCGTCGCCGGCTCGAACGCCTCGAGACACGCCTCGCCCCACGACTTGGAGTCACCGGCGTGGTGGATCTCGTCGAGGATGACGAGGGTCTTGCGCTGCTCGCTGCGGTTGCGGTGCAGCATCGGGCGCACGCCGACGCCGGCGTACGTCACGGCGACGCCGTCGTACTCCTTGCTCAGCGGCCCGGCGCTGTACTCCGGGTCGAGCTTGATCCCTATCCGTGCGGCCGCGGCCGCCCACTGCTTCTTCAGGTGCTCGGTCGGCGCGACGACGGTGATCTGCTGCACGACGTGGTGGTGCAGCAGCCAGGACGCGAGGGTCAGCGCGAAGGTCGTCTTACCGGCGCCGGGGGTCGCCACCGCGAGGAAGTCGCGGGGTTGCTCCTCGATGTACTTGTCCATCGCGCGCTGCTGCCAGGCACGCAGCTTTCCGGCCGTGCCCCAGGGGGCGCGGCCGGGGAAGGCGGGTGAGAGGTGGTGGGAGGCGGTAGTAGTCACGGTCTCCGGTTCGGGGCTCTACGCGGCGGGGCGGTCGTACGACAACCGGGCCACCCTATCGGTGGCCCGGCGCCGAACCCGGCCGAACGAGGCCGTGACGCCCGCAGGTGCGGCAAGCGTCACAGGGAGCGCAGGGCGTCTGCGATCGCGCCGATGCCGCCGTTCGCTTCCCCGGCGGCCCCGTTCCCGGCGATGCCGCCGATCCCGGCGGTCCTGTCCGCCCCACCCCTCGCGAGCTGGGCGAGGGCACGCCGGTCGCCGGCGGGCATCTCGCTGGTCGCCAGGCGCGCCGAGGGCGGCCCACTCGGTGTCGGACAGACTGATGATCACCTGGTGCATGTGCGGAGCGTAGAGACACCCATCGGGGCCGCGCGGGGGATTACGTGCCGGGGTCGGCAGGCGCCCGCAGGCGCGTCGCCACCCAGGCCCCCACCAGAGCCACGGCCGCCATCGGCAGGAAGACGACGGCGAAGGCGACCGGGTGGGAGCCCCCGCCGGCACCGGCAGCCGCCGCTGCGTGGCTCCCCACCGCGCCGCCGCCGAGGGCCGCGAACGCCGCGCCGCCCACCGCCAGCAGCAGGACGTTGGACAGCGCGTCGGAGATCTGGAGGGCGGCGGAGTTCGCACCGGCTTCCTTCGGCGCCGAGAGCTGGAGCAGCAGCACGCTCGACGAGGCGATCACCAGGCCCATCCCGAAGCAGCCCCAGGCCCAGGCCAGGCCCACGATCCACACCGGCACGGACGGGATCAGCACGCTCGGCGCGGCCGCGATCGCCGTGGCGACGAGGACCATGCCGCCGACCATGAGCCGTTCGCGGTACGGCTCGACGCGCGGCCGGGACTGCACGTACGACCCGAGCGCCCAGGTCGCCCCGCCCACGGCGAGCGACAGCCCCGCGAGCGTCGGCGACAACCCGCGCTGGGTGACCAGCATCAGCGGTACGAAGGACTCCGCGGCGATGAAGGACCCCGCGGCGACGCCCCGCAGCAGCACGACGGACGGCAGCCCGCGCACGGCACGGTACGTTCCGCGCGGCAGCAGCCCGAGCACGGCCGGCACGAGCAGCGCCGCACCCGCCGCGGCCGGCAGCAGCGACAGCCACCTCAGGTCCTGGCCGGCGTACTGCAGCAGCCCGGCCCCCAGCGAGATCGCGAGCGCGGACCGGGTGCGACGCACGTCGAAGCGCGGGAGGGGCGCGGTCGGGTCGACGGGCCCGGAGGCCATGCGCCGGATCGCGGGCAGCGCGAGCGCGAGCGGTACGACGACGAGGACCGGGATGCCCACGAACACCCACCGCCAGCCCAGCTGTTCGGTGACGGTCCCCGACACGAGCGGCCCGATCACGGACGGGACCACCCAGCTCGCTGCGAACGCGGCCATGATCGGCGGCCGGAGCCGTTCCGGGTAGGCGCGCCCGACGACCACGTACAAGGCGACGATCACCAGCCCGCCGCCCAGGCCCTGCACGGCCCGGCCGCCGACGAACTGCCACATCGTCGACGCCGTCCCGGCGAGCAGCAGCCCGGCGGCGAACGACGCGATCCCGGCGGTCAGTGCCCCGAGCGGCCCCCGGCGGTCGGCCCACTGCCCGGCCACCACCATCCCGAAGAGGCTCGTCGTGAAGTACGCGGAGAACGCGAACGCGTACAGCTCCACCCCGCGCAGCTCACGCGCGGCCACCGGCATCGCCGTCCCGACGGCGGTCGCCTCGAACGCGATCAGCAGGACGACCGAGACGATCCCGAGGCTGAGGGCACGGTGCTCGCGACCCAGGATGCCGCCGACGGCCGCGCCGGTTCTTGTGCCGTGATCGGTGTCGGCGTGGGTGCCGGCGTCGGCGCCCGCGCCGGCGCCCGCGCCGTGCTGTTCGAGGGCGGTCATGAGCCCCAGAGTAAGTGGCAAGCGCGCCGTACGCCCCTGTCGGGAGTCGGGGACCGTCCTCATCCCTTGGCCCTACGACCATGAACCCGTGTGAACGCCGCATGGCAGTCGCATTGCAGCCCTCGCGACGTCCTTGAGCCCGGCCGTGACACGCCCCTACGGTCGTTGTGCACAACACACACGACCGTGTGCCCGAGTGGTTGAGGGACTCGCCTGCAAAGCGGGTTACGCCGGTTCGAATCCGGTCACGGTCTCCGGCAGCGGATGGCGCTGAGCTGCCCGAAGACTGAGGGCGGTCCCGACCGGGACCGCCCTCAGTGATCTTTCGTCTCAGTTGCTGTCTCAGTTGTCAGGCGCAAGGGCTCCGGCGAGCCCGTCGCCCTCCCCCTCCGCTGCCGGTTCCCAGATGAGTCCGTCGACCTTGGCCGCGATATTGGTGCGGACTCCGTCGACCATGTGCTGGTAGCGCGCGGCCATGGAGCTTGACGACCACCCCATGAGGCCCATGACGGCCCGTTCAGGGACTCCGAGGATCAGCAGCACCGTTGCGGCGGTGTGTCGGGCGTCGTGCAGCCGACCGTCCCTCACCTTCGCCGCTCGAAGTAACTCTTTCCACTCGCTCCAGTCCTTGCGGTGAGAGGCACTCCGCCCGACCTCGTCCGCAAAGACCCAGTCGTCGCCGACCCAGCGGTCCCCTGCCGCCTCTCGCTCGCGGCCTTGCTGCGCCTTGTGCTCGCGCAAAAGGTCCACAAGCTGTGGAGGCAGGCCCACGGCCCGTCGACCGGCGCGCGACTTCGTGTGCGCGGTGACAGGGTTGGTCCGCTCTTTCTGTGGGCAGTAGCCAGCCGCCCTACGGCCGCATGTGCCACCGCAGCCGTGGGCGTACTGCGGGCGCCGGCGGCTCCGGCGGACGGCGAGGATGCCACGCTCCAGGTCGACATCGCCCCACTTGAGTCCGAGCGTCTCGCCCTGCCGGAGTCCGAGGGCGAGCGCGACGGCCCAACGGGCCGAGTTCCGCCTCTCGCTTGCGGTTCGCAGGATCCGGCGAACCTCCTCCACCGAGTAGGGCTCGATCTCTTCCTCATCCACGCGGGGAGCCTTCGCGAGCCGCACGGGGTTCTGCCCGAGGTGGCCGCGCTTGACCGCTTCATTCAGTGCCGTCCGGAAGGTCCGGTGCACCTGGTGAGCTGTAGATCACCAGGCTCATCAATGCCGGTCGCATCCCGGTGCTCCACATGGGTCAGGTCGCCGGAGCCGCCGCAGTCACAGCGTTCCCGCCTGGCATACCGGTTTCCCCGGGACTGGCCCGGGAGGTCCTCGTCAGCGGCGCGCGGACCATGCCTCGCTGTTCAGGAAGTGGTTGTCGTAGAGGTCCTGGACCTCCAGGAGACTTTCCCGGCCGACCTCGCCCAGGCGGATGCGCTGGATGTGGCGGAAGTACTCAAAGCGCTCGACGCCCGGGGTGATCACGACGAGGATGTCGGCGCCGGCGCCGGGGGTGGCAGCGAAGGCGTGCGGCTTGCCCGGCGGGACTATGAGGAGATCGCCGCGTTCCGCGGCGACGATGTCGTCGCCGGAGAGGATCTCGGCGGCACCATCCAGCATGAAGAACATCTCCGCGGAGTGCCGGTGCAGATGCGGTGGGGCGCCGTCGGTGCCCGCCGCCAGGGTGACCCGCACAGTGGACAGCGCCCCACCAGACGCGCTGCTGTCAGCCAGCAGCGTGAAGACACCGTTGGGATCATCATCGATCGTCTCGGCCTCCGCCCCACGGACGATCACGGACGAGTCGAACTTCGGCACGAACAGTGACATTTCCAAACCTCCTTGTGACCGTCACGAACAGGTTTGGGGGCGCGCTCCGTCAGTGCGTCACGTCAAGGCGGACGACCGCGCCGATCTCGACGAGCTGGTCGGGCAGCGCGAGGTCGGCCACGCCCATGACGGTGCTGGTGGGCCGGTGGTCGCCGCAGTACGCGGCGTGCAGCCTGGCGAGGGTGTCGAAATTCTCCCGCAGGTCCATGGCCAGGACGGTGGTCTCGACGATCTGGTTGCGGGTGGCGCCGAAGTGCTCCAGCACCCGGTCGAGGTTTTCGAAAGTCGTCCTCACCTGGAGCTCGAAGTCTCCCACCCCGACGAAGGTCCCGGCGCTGTCGTGCGACACCTGCCCGGAGACATAGAGCGTGTCGCCGACTTGAACGGCCTGGCTGTACCCGTAATGGGCTTCCCACGGCATACCGAAGCCGAGTTCCCTGGACCGAACAGTCACGATTCTCTCCCGAATAATCGACCGAACCAATTCCGGGCTCGTACAACTTGCTTCGCAGCGGAGACGGCGTTCGCCCGCATCAGTGACACGCCGTACGACGTGTTGCTCGTACAGATAGCGCCCCAGACCAGGGTGTCTCCTGCCGGCAACCTCCGCATCCGGGGCCGCGGCGGTCAGGACCAGGAAGGGCGTGCCGCAAGGCAGCAGCCTCACCGTGGAAGACCCGGAAAGCTGAGAAGGGGCAACGTTCAAAGGAGCCCGCCCCTGGTAATCGACGCCTTCACCGCCGCCGTCCCAGACCAGTCGACAGCCGGCCCGGGGCAGTCAAGACCTATGTCACCACAGCCTGTCCTGCTGCGGGTGCGGCCCAGGGTGCGCAAGAGCCCCTCGTTGGCGTCCGCGTCGATCGCTGCGGGGTCAGCGATGCCACCGGCCCGGGAAGGGCCTGAACCACCGCTGCCTAGGTAGGTCTCGCCCGTCTCAGTTTCCGTCTCGTTCACCGCCGTACGCGACCCTCCAGAGCCGTTCACCCCGCCCCTGGGGGCACAGCTTCCGTACGGATCTGAACGCCCGCGACCACGCCCGGATGACTCCATGACCAGCGCGGACAAACCTGCAAAGCGGGTTACGCCGGTTCGAATCCGGTCACGGTCCCTGCTCAACAGGTCCGACCAGGGCCTGGGCCCTGGTCGGACCGGCTGTCCCTCACCCAGCGCAACGGGATGACGGAGCGCGGGATCGAGGGGACCTCCACGTCCTGCTCAGCCGTCGGCCGCGCTCAGCCCTGGGCCTCTGTCTCGGCGTCGGCGACAGCGATGGCGATGCCCAGTGCCTTGGCGATGTTGCCGGCTGCCGTCATCACGCGGGCCGTGCCCACGATGGGGGCGATGGCGACCAGAACGTCCTGCAGCTGGTCGGAGGTCAGACCGGCCTTGAGGGCGGGGTCGATGTGGGCGAGGTAGGAAATCGGCGGAGCGTCCGAGGCGGCGAGGGCCGCGATGCGGGTGAGCAGGAGCATGTCCGGGGCCAGCCCGCACCGCTCGACGGAGTCGACCGTCATCGCGGCGAGGGTGTCCAGGACAGGGGTTTCGGATGCTGTGGCCATGTCGGAAGTCTCCTCGTGGTGTTGCGATGCGGGTCGAGGGGCCGGCGTGCAAGGCCCCGCATCGGTGCAGCGCCTACCGCTCGACCGTAAGTCCCTTCCGCGTGGATCGCCTGTCGAGCGGGTCCGCCGAGGAGGGCGGGCAGCCCGGCGGCAACTGGCCGGAGTCTGCGTAGCCCATGGGGCAGGTCGGCGCCGGTCGCGACGAGCAGCCTGCGGACCACTGACACACCGGCGCCTGTCCGCCGGGCGGACCGAACAGAACGGCCAGGCGACCGGACAGAACCGCCGACGGACCGGCCGGAACCGTCCACGGACCAGGCGGAACCGCCAGCGGACCGGGCGGAGCCACCCACGGACCAGGCGGAACCGCCAGCGGACCGGCCAGAGCCACCCACGGACCGGACAGAACCGCCAGCGGACCGGCCAGAGCCACCCACGGACCAGGCGGAACCGCCGACGGACCGGCCAGAGCCACCCACGGACCGGACAGAACCGCCGGCGGACCGGGCGGAGCCACCCACGGACCAGGCGGAGCCGAGGCCGCTGCCACCGCCACCGCCACCGGCGGCTACCGCAGGCGCCGGTGGCCGGGCTGCCGGTGCTCGGCGGCCTCCGGCACGCCGGTTGCCTCGCGCAGGTCTGGTGTTGCGGCCGTCGCGGCCTCGTACCACCCGCCGTAGCGGTTGGCGAGGACGGCGGCCGACATGCCATGCACCAGAATGCTGAGGCCGACGGTGACCGACATGGCCGTGCCCAGCAGGTCGATCCCGGGAACGGACTCCTCCACCGCGAGGAGTCCGAACGTGATGGAGGCCAGGCCACGGGGCCCGAACCAGCCGATGTAGGCCACGGTGGGCAGGCGGAATCCGCTCCCGGCCAGCGAGATGGCCACCGGCACCATCCTCACCACCGTCAGGCTGAGCACGGCGTACGTGACGATCCGCCAGTCGAGCTGCTCCAGTGCCGGGCCGAGCAGCACCGCGCCGAAGATGAGAAAGCTCAGCGTCGCCAGCAGCCCGCCCACGTAGTCGGCCAGGTCGGCAGTAGTCCGCTCGTCCGTCCGCTCGTCCGTCCGCTCGTCCGTCCGCTTCCCGCTTACGGTGACCGGTTCCTGCCTCCGTAGCGCGACGCCGAAGGCGAACCCCGCCACCCACGCGGAGATGAACCCACTTCCGTCCGTGGCGACCGCCAGGTTGTACGAGCCGAGGGCCACAGCGAGCACATAGACCTCGCGCCATTCGCGCGTCACCCAGCCTCTCGCACGCGACCGGAGCAGCAGCCATGCGCCGACCCATCCGACCGCGAGGCCCAGCGCCGTGCTGAGTGCCAGCGCCCGCCAGAAGACTCCGTCCACTCCCTCCTCCGCCGTCGCCGTGCCGGGAAGCGCCGCGAGGAAGAGGAGGAAGAACGGCAGCGCCAAACCGTCGTTCAGGCCACTTTCGACGTTGATTCCCCGGCGTACGAGAGCCGGGACGCGTGGGCTGGAGACGGCGGTCTTGCCGAGCGCCGCGTCGGTGGGAGCGAGGATCGCGCCGAGCAACGCGAACTCCCACATCGTCAGTCCCGGCAGCAGGGGCCAGGCCAGCAACCAGCCCACCCCGATGCTCAGCGGCAGGCCGATGGCCAGCAGACGCAGGGGCAGGAAGCCACCGGTGCGCAGGTCCTGGCGACGCACCGTCATCGCATTGGTGAAGAGCACCAGGGCCAGAGCCGCCTCCACCAGCGTCAGCACCGGCCCGGCGTCGTGGCGCAGGTCGAGAACGTCCAGCCCCACCGGACCGATGAGCACTCCAAGGCCGCTGAACACCATCGGCGCCGACACGGCGGTTGAGGCCAGCCGCCGCGAGAACAGCGCATAGCCGGCGGTAACGGCCGCAACCGCCACGCCGGTCCAGGCGCTGCCACCACTCATGGCGCTCCAGTCATGACACTCCGGTCATCCGCCCGGTCTGGTCCGCCCTCATCGGCCCCCATGGACCACGGGTCGAAAACGCTGCTGTGCAGGGCGACAAGGCCGGGAATCGGCCGTGCAGGCGCTCATTCTCGCCCTGCACCGGGACTCGGGAGCGGCACCGACACGGCGCGCACCGCGACTCGGCCCGGTGTGCCGAGCGTGGTCAGCGCTGCCGTCGCCGTCCCTCCTCCCTCAAGGGCTACAGCGCGGCGACGCCCCGGCGGCATCAGTAGGCTGCTCTGCGCTCAATACGATCAAGAGGTATTCGCACATGGAACGGCCGCGTCAGGACTCCGGCCGGCGCATCGGCCCGTACGCGCTGATCACCCGTCTCGCCCTTCCCGGCTCGCCCGTCCCCCACCGCCGCCTCATCGCACGCGGCACCGGCGGCGACCGCACCGTGCACGAGGAGGCCTTCGGTCACGCCCTCGCGCACCACGGATACACCGACTGCATGAGCGACTACGAGACCGAGGTTCTCATGCCCGAACAAGTCGTTCGGCGTGCTCGGCCTCGTCTTCCCGAACAGGGTCGGCCCACGCACTGCGCAACTGCCAACGAGTCGTGACGTCGTCCGGTCCAACGAAGTCGAGCCGGGACAGGGCACCCTCGATCCGACGACGGACTTCGGCCTCGGACGCGGAATCGGTGGCGAAGAGCACCCGTAGCCGCACCTCCCCGCCGGAACGTTCCGTGGCGGTGTGATGCGGCGCCAGCGGGCATGGCGGCTCGTGTTCCCAGTGCCCGCACAGGGCGACCGTGATGGCTGCGCCCAGTGCTCGCACATCGCCGTCCGCATCCATGATGACGACAGCTTCGTGGGCGAACGCCTGGCGCATGGGCTCAGTATCACCGGGTTCGGCCGCGCCTCTGGCTCTGGCTCTGGCTCTGGCTCTGGCTCTGGCTCTGGCTCTGGCTCTGGCTCTGCGGAGCTTGCAGAGGAACGCTTCACCAGTTTGGTGTCGTCCTGTTCGTGCAGGTCACCGAACCGGCTCCGGCCAGGCCGTCATCCCGAGTGCTTCAACACCGGCTTCGCCTTGAGCCCCGCGTCCGCCTCGCAACCAAGCTCGCGGGCGACGGCGCGCGACGTGGAGTGCAACAACGTGGCATTGGCGTCCCGTAGTTTGCCTTCGTCGCCCTTCGGGGCCCGCCGATTCTCGACCTCGCCGAGAACGTACGCCGGGTCCTGGTCGGACCCCGGAAGCTTGGCGCTCTTGCAGGAGAACCACACGTACGCACGTTCGGTACCCATCGAGGCCCGGACTCCCATCTCGTACCGCTCCAGAGATTTGGCAATGTCGCCGTCGTCCTTTGCCTGCGCGGCATCCGAGAGCTGGAAGCGGATCCGGACATCGCCCGGGCCGTTCCCGTAGTTCTCCTCGGTCGAGACCGAACAGAGGGGGTGAGTGTCCCGGGAGAGCGGCGGTGAACTCAACGGTGACCAGCCGGCGATCAGGGCATCGGCCGTCGTCCGCGCATTCTCGTCGTCGTCCGTCGGATGCAGTTCGGCCGTGCCGGTCAGCAGAGCCAGTGCCTGATGTGCCGCCTCGTCGACCGCGCCGCCACAGAGCTTCCGCCCTTCGGCGGAGCTCGTCGCGCGCGGCGCAGCGCTCTCTCCTGAGTCTCCGCCGCATGCTGCGGTGGCCCAGACCAGGCTGGTGACCATCGCGGCGAGCACCGCATTATGACGCCTCTTCACTCGATCCACCCACTCAGCCGGTCTCGGGGTCCTGCCCCTGCTGGTCTTCCTTGGAATTTCCGTTGATGTAGCCGAGGTTGGCCGACTCCTTCAGATCCTGCCCGAATTCACTGTCGGGCTTGACCCGGTGGCGCTCCATGAAGTCGTCCATTGCAGCCTTGGAGTTGTCCTCGCCAGCGGTGTAGATATTCGTCCGCTGTTCCCGGATCTGCTCTTCGGTGTTTTCCTTGTGCTCTTCCTGCTTGGCATCCGACCAGTCTCCGATGAACTGCCCGGAGAGCTGCTCCAGCGCACCACTGCCCGTGTCCACGGCAAGTGGCACGAGGATGGCGGCCGCTCCCGCGGCGGCAGCCGTAGCGGGCAGGAAGGCCACCCCGGCGCCGATCGCGGCGGCCGCGCCGAACTCCATCCAGCCCGCCCGCTTCTCCAGGGCTTTGTTGTACTCCTCGTCCTTCTTGAGATTCTCCGCGGTGACCTGGTCAGCACGGGACTGGTCGAGGATGCCCTGCACCTCGGCACCCGTGTAGACGGCCGACCGGGCATGTCCGGTGTCGATCTTCCCGTTCGCGTCGACGGCATGGGCGTCAAGCATGCCATTGGTGTAGATGCGCTCGGCAGTCGCGATCGTCGCGTACGAATCCGGGTGCTGTCCCAGCGTGCTCAGGAAGTTCAGCGCGCCACTGCGCCCGAATTCGGCGTGGTTCCTCGGGTCGCGCGCGTGCGGGTACTTCTCGGAGTTCGCATTCTCCGGCGCGTACATGCTGTCGGTCCTGTTCTCATTGAGCGCCCAGTTGATGTCGTCGATGTAGCCGGCGCCCATGTTGCCGAGACTGTCGGCCATCGTCTCCTGCTTCTTGAGCAGGCCGGGGTCCTGGCCGTACTTCTCGACGACCTTCTCCATGATCTCCACCGTGGTCTCGTCCTTGACGAGTTTCGGACTCGGATCGTCCCAGGCGTGGCCGAGTGTCGCCGCTTCGAGCGCGTGGCCAAGGGCATCGGGCATGTAGGCCGTGGACTTCTCGGCGTCGTCCGGGTGATGGCCGTCGATATCGGGGAAGAACTCGTACTCCTCGTTGCCGAAGAAGTCGAGGTAGTTGCTGATCCCGTTGCCGTCCTTGTCCTTGCCCAGGTCCGGCGACCCACCCTTGACCGTGCCGTCCTCGTTGTACGCGGTCGGCTCCGCGGAAAAGAACTGCTTCGCAGCCTCCGGGCTGTGGCCGAGCGCCTCCAGCATCGACACCATCGGGTCGTAGCCGGCCCCGTTCACGCCGGAGGGGTTGAAGGGGTTCTTCTGCCACCCGCCGATCGCCTTGTTGTCGGCGAACATGTACGGATCCTTGGCGTGCAGCTGGGCCACATGCTCCGCGATCGGCGTAAGGAACTTCGGGTCATAGTTGCCGTTGCGCATGATGCCGCCGAGCAACTGGTATCCGAACGGCCCGTTGTAGTCGTGCTTGGCCAGCGGGATGCGCTCGGTGCCGAGCTTGCGCATCTCCGTCGACCAGTTCTCGGTCCACTTGTCGCCGCCCTGCGTGGCCGATGCGAGGTTTAGACCGAGGTTCCTCTGCAGCTCCTTGACGTCCTTGAGGCGCTGCTCATCCAGCTCCGAGTAGTCGTACGTGTCCGTGGACAACTGGCCGAAGAACTCCAGCGACCCCTTCGGTCCGAGGCCGTCGTAGAAGGTCCGCGAGAACTCCTTCGATGTGCTGTTGTCCTTCAGCAGCTCGTTGAGCCGCACCAACTCCTCGTGCGTGAGGTCGCGGCCCTTCTTGGCCAGGTCGATGGCGCGCTGGGCCTCCTCGGCGTCCAGGCTGTTGTACTTCGGCGCGCTGAAGTTGTGCTTGTCGCCGGTGATGTTGGCCCTGAGCGCGTTTGCGCAGGCAACATCGGCGTCGTCACAGGTCTCGACGATGGCGTCGATCCGCTTCTGCATCGCCTCGATGTCGGCCCGCTGCATGCGCAGCAGCTCCGGGTAGTCCGGATCGTGACGGGCACCGTTGTCCTTTTCCAGCGGGTACGCAGCCTCTACCTTGCCGCTGGAGCCGACGACGAGGCGCGCGGCCGGAGCGTCGGTGTCGACGATCTTCTTGAGGTCGTCCTTGGCCTTCTTGAAGGCGATGTACCCGTCCTCGAGGATCTTGCGGATACCTTCGGCGGCCTTTGCGGCGTCGTCGAACTCCTTCGCGGTCTTGTCCACGAACGGCTTCGTGACCTCGGCGTTCACTCCTCGCCAGTAGTCGTCCATGGCTTTCGCCGCCATGGTCGTACGGGCATCCTCGGCAAGCGTGTCGAGCAGGCCCTTCATCTTCGACCAGTCGTCCGCCGCGGCCTTCATCTTGTCCAGCGGGGCTTGATACACGTTGTCAAAAGTCAGCACAGCTGTGTCACCCCGCCCTACTTGAAGTACTCGTTGATCTTCGACGCGGACAGCGCCGCCTTGATCTCTTCCTCTTCCCTGGCGTGCGAGGCAGCGCTGTAGTCCAGGTGGTTGGAGATGTTCGCGCAGGCGTCGAGAAGCGTGCTCAGCTGTGATTTCCAGGTCTCGTTGACGGTCGCCATCGCGGATCCGGTCCGGAACCCGTTCACCGTCATCATCGTCGCGGCGTCCGAGGTGCCGGCCTGGGCGTGATTCCCGTCCTTCGCCAGCCTGCCGTGGAGCGCGTAGGCGGCGTTGCCGATCGCACCGAGCTTGTCCTGGTTGACGCCGAGGTCGGCGGTGCTGCTGCCACCACCCGGTTCGGGTGCGACCTGATTGAGGCGCATGCTGACGCCCGCGGTGGCGCTGCTGCGGGCCGATGCCCACTCCTCGTCGAACGACATGCTTCCCCCTCGGTCGCAACCATGTGGAACCAACAGTTCCGGCCGCTCATACCTTATGCGCGCGTACTGCGGAGGCCTGCCTCGGTCGGACTTGCGCACGGTATGCGCACAAAAGATCCGGCATTCAGCACCGGCCCTCGTCCACGGAGACGACGAGATCGTATTCGGGCAGAACCGTGGTCGAGCCATCGGCCCCGGGTACCGCGACCCCGCCCGACTCCGAAGAGGTCATGCTCAGGCAGAAGGGGTACTCGCCCTTGTCGGTGGTGAGCTCGTAGCTGTCGCCACCCGTCGACTCCACGGCGAGGCGGTAGTAGGGACCTTCGCCCTCGGCGGCCTGGCGCAGTGCGTCCTCGACCGTGGACGTGGACCCGCTCGTGGCATGCGAATCGGCCTCGAGCGACGCGGCCGCGGCCTCCACGACGTCCTGCAACTCGCTGCGGCTCCATGACGAGTCGTCGGCGAAGTTCATGGCACCGCAGGCGGAGAAGAACATCACGCCGGCCGGCGATGAACGCGACGATCCGACCTCGGTTGTACGCCGCGTCGGAGGGCTCGTTGGCCTCCGGGTTGCGGTAGCGCCAGGCGGTGAAGCGCCAGTAGAGGCGCCGCTGGTCGACACACCCGAGGACGACGAAGAATGCGGCAAGGGCGAAGAAGGTGATGACGACGCCGGTCATGGAACGCGCTTCAGCTTCGCCGGGAACGGACCACGGGAACGACTATTGCGGCGCCGAGCAGCACCGCGGCGCCGATACCCAGACCTATCAAGATTCCGGCCCTGCTGCCGTCGGCCTGGGAAGCGGGCGCGGCGGCGGCCGGCTTCTCGGCGGAGTCCGAACCACCTGTCGGCCCGGAGGCCTCCGTGGAGGGAGACTTGGTCTCGGCAGCCGCCAGGTCCGGGAGGGGGTACACGTCCGCGGGTCCGGGGTCGACGGTCTGGGAGAGGGCGATACGGGGGCGGACCGCGCCGTAGCCGATGTAGTCGTTCCGCTTGGCGCCGCTGGTGGGGCCGCCGGCGGTGCTGAGCATGACGCGCAGGACCTGGTTGTTGGTCCAGGTCGGGTACTTGGACCAGATGAGGGCGGCGGAGGCGGAGGCCAGGGCTGTGGCGTCACTTGTGCCGTGGGTGGTGCAGAGGCCGGTCTTGCCGGTACAGGCAGTGACGATGTCCGTGCCGGGCGCTGCAAGGTCCACGTGCTTGCCAGTCTGCGACTCCTTGGTCGCTTTGACGTCCGCGCCGACTGCGGCTACACCGACCACACCGGGGGTCGCGGCGGGATACTGGACGGGAGTGGCGTCATTCCCCGCGTTGCCTACAGCGGCAAAGAGGAGCTTGCCCTTGCCGAGTGCGTACTTGACGGCCTCGCGTGTCCGGGGCCCGTCGGTCGGCGATCCGAACGACATGCTGATGATCTTCGCCTCCGAATCAGCCGCGTAACGAATGGCGGTGCTGGTCTGGCGGTCTGCCTGCTCGCCGGCCAGCGTGTCCGTTCTGATAGGCAGGATCTTGGCCCCCGGGGCAAGACCGAACGATCCGTCGCCGGAGGGATGCTCGCCGGTGGCCGCGATCACGGCCGCCATGCTTGTGCCATGCCCGTCGACGTCGTCATGTGCGTCGCCCGGCTTCACCGTGAGGTTCTTGCCTTCAAGGACCTGGCCCTCGAGTTCAGGGATAACCTTCACGCCAGTGTCGATCACGGCGACCGTCACCCCCTTGCCGGTGCTGACCTCCCACATCTCGTCGGCCTTCATGGCATCGAGATGCCACTGCGATGACCGAATCGACTCGGCATGGGCGGGCGTTGACGCTGTGCCCACCAACAGCAGCCCGAGTAGGGCCGACATGCCTACTGTCAGGTGGCGGGCTCGAATGCTGCTGGTGCGCATGTGTTTCCTCTGCGAATCCGTACGCGATCAGTCGATCACCGGCGGCACAACCCGACGGCTGTCCCGCTGCCAGGTCTCTCCGTCTTCCACCAGGTAGTCAGGCCGCTCCTCGCGACGCTCGTCCTGATTGCGGCCTGCTCCGTGGGTGGCGTGCGGCATCATGCCCGCGCGGCTGCCCTGTCCAGCACCCGCGCGGGTGCCGCCTTCAGCAGCAGCACCATTACGGACCAGGCCCGTGCCACCAGGCGTGAACGGACGGCTGCCGGTCGCACCCGGCTGCTGACCGGGACGACCACCGACGACGCCACCGGTCTCGTACGCCAGGCGTCGGCCTGCGGCAATACCGTTCTGACCGCCCGCGGGACCGTGCGTGCTGCCGACAGGGGTACCCCCCATTGGCGTACGACCGTGAATGCCCTCGTTCCCGACCACCGTGCCGCGCGGGAGTCCGCCCGTGGGACGACCCGTGTTCTGCGGAACTGGACGGCCGCCCATGATGCCACTCTCGCGAGGCGCCCGGGCAGTACCGGGGCCGGTGCCGACCGGGCCATGGCTGGGTAGCGCGGGCGTACGCCCGGTGCCACCGGCAGGTCGTCCGCCCGAGACTGCTTGGTTACTGCCGGTCAAGGGCGGCATGACGATGGGCGGAGTGATTCCCCCATCAGGACGACCGGCCGGCGGAGGGCCTCCCGGTGTGGTGGAGGGCGGCTGCTGCGTGGGCGGCGGAAGCGTGCCCACGCTGTCGATCCCCAGCCCGACAGGGCGGTCGGCGTGTGGGGGCACGGTGTCCGCAGACGTCGGAAGCACCTGTCCGTTGCCCACGCCGTGACCGGACGGACCGCCGGGTGCCAAAGGAGAGTAATCGCTGCCGGATGAGCTGCCACCCTGGCTGTAGGTACCGGGGCGAGCCCGGTCGTCCCCGTCAACGTAACTGCCCTGCGGGACGAAATCCGCCGGCGGCGCCGGAAACGTCGGCGGTTCCGCCGCGTTGATGAACATCGCCGAGAACGTGTACGACTGCGCAAGCTTGTTCATCTGCTGAACGGCTTCCGCGTGGTCCCCGTCCAGCTTCGCCCGGGCTTCCTGCGCCACGGTCCGTGCATCCGGGTCGTTGTGGTACTTCAAGGCCGCATCGAGGTTCTCCTTCGCGGAGGCATCCACCTCCGGCAAGCCGGCCTTCACCTCACGCAGCGTCTGAGCCGCGTTGCTCATCCATGAGCCGCCGACCGCGCTGTACTCCCCGAGCTTGATGGTGGCAAGCGACGCCTGCTCGCCCCAGGTCGCGAACGCCTCGGCGCCATCGCCCTTCCACACCACGGAGTTGACGTAGGCCTTGAGGTCCTCGCCGATCTCCGTGATCGTCTTGGCGGCGTCGGTCAGCTGATCGGCATGCTCCTTGATGGTCTCCGGGTTCGCCGAGGCCAGCATGGCCAGCATCTGCTGATGCGTGTGCGACTCGAAGTCCGTGGACACGAACAGCCGGCCGAAGAGCCCTCCGAACACGCCCCCGCCCGACTCCTGCTCAGCCATGACGGCGCCCCCTCATTCCCCGTGTATGCACAAGTACCGTCATCACAGACTCGTACCGCCCGACGCATCGGCCGGGTCGGCGGCCTTCGCGGGCTCGTCCTTGGACGGCTCCTGCTCCCTGCGCGTCTCCGCTTGGCGGCGTTCGATGTCGGCCTCGGCCTGCTGGGCGATGCGCTGCATACGCCGCTTGATGTCGTCGTCGATCTGCTCATAGCCCTTGCGGGAACCGTCGACTGCGATGCCCAGGGCCTCGATCTGACCCGCCAGACCCTTGGAAAGGTTCTGCAGCTCTTCGTGGACCCGCTTGTACACGTTGTACAGCGTCTCAGCCTCGCCGAAGCCCTTGCCCAGGTCACCGACCGGAACCGTGCCGTCCGCCATCTTCATCGCTGCCGCGGGGGATGCGTCGAGGCGCGAGAGAAGCCCGTCCACCCGGTTCTTGAACTTGACCAGCTCGCCGGCGTCGACGTCCAGGTCCATGGAACCGGAGCCCGAACCGCCTCCGGAGCTCACAGTGGAGACGCCTGGGTGAACCGGCCGCCCCGTCCCGTCGTCCAAAGCCATCGACGCCTCCCCGTTCAACACACAAAAGCTTCGGAGATCACTGTAGTCACCATCAGTGACACGGTGCACCTCGGCATTGCACGTGCAACGCGGATCACACGGTTATGAGTTGGGCACAGCGACCGCCGCCTGCGGCCTGATCGGGAGGCGGTTGACCGGGCGGCCCGTGGCCGCGCGGACTGCGGAGGCGACGGCGGCCGGGGAGGTGACGACCGGGACCGCGGAGGCGGCCTTTGCGCCGAAGGGGGCCACCACGTCGCGTTCCTCGATGAGTTTGACGATGCGGATGTCGGGGGCGTCGAGGGAGGTCGGGAGAGCGTAGCCCGTGAGGTCGGGGTGGCGGACGAGGCCGCGGGCGGTGCGGAGGTTCTCGGTGAGGGCCGTGCCGACGCCCTGCGTGATGCCGGCCTCGATGCGGGCGTTCAACTGGGCGGGGTTGAGGACGCGGCCGACGTCCTGGGCGACGGCGACCTCGACGACGCGTACGGAACCGAGTTCGATGTCGACGTCGACGACCGCGCGGATGGCGCAGAAGGCGAGGCCGACGAAGGCGTCGCCCTGGCCGTGGTCGTCGAGGGGTTCGGTGGGGTGGGGGCGGCACTGGGCGGTGGCCCAGAGTTCCTTGCCGTCCATGGCCTCGGTGACGGTCGTGGAGAGCACGCCGTCGTACGACGTGATCTTGCCGTCGGTGATCTGGAGCAGCTCGGTGGACATGCCGAACTTGTGGGCCAGGGGCTGCAACAGCTGCGTACGGACCATCTTTGCCGCCCGTTCGACGGCTCCGCCCGAGACCCAGGTGTGTCGGCCGTGCGCGGCCGCACCCGCCGGGGGCTGGTCGGTGTCGACCGGGGCGACGCGGACCTCGTCGATACCCAGGGTCTCCTGGACGATCTGACGGGCCAGGGTGGAGAAGCCCTGGCCGGTTTCCACGGCCGCGCAGATGACGGTTGCGGCGCCGTCATGGACCTTGACCGTCGCCGTCGAGACCTCGTCCGCCCCCTCGGCCCCGAGCATGTGGACCATGCCGAGCGCGTAGCCGACGCCGCGGCGCACCGCGCCCGGTTCGCCCGCGCCCTCGGGGCCGCCTGGGAGGAGCCAGGCCTCTTCCGGGGTGTCCATGGGGAGCGCGGGCAGCGGGAAGTCGCGTACGGCCAGCAGCAGTTCGGCGACCGGGGCCGGGCAGGTGACCGTCTGGCCGGTGGGGAGGATGTCGCCGGTGGCAAGCACGTTGCGGAGGCGGACCTCGGTGGGGTCCAGGCCCAGTTTCGCGGCCAGCTTGTCCATCTGGGCCTCGTACGCGGCGCACACCTGCATCGCGCCCTCGCCGCGGACATGGCCGGAGGGCGGGTTGTTGGTGCGTACGGCCCAGCCCTCGATGAAGGCGTGCGGGACGACGTACGGGCCGCAGGCGAAGGCCACGGCGGCGGCCAGGGACTCCGACGAGGCATCGGCATAGGCGCCCGCGTCCAGCAGGATCTGGGCCTCGACCTTCACGAGCTTGCCCTCGGCGTCCGCGTGGTGGCGGTAGCGGAGCAGGGTCGGGTGGCGGTGGGCGTGGCCGAGGAAGGACTCCTCGCGGGTGGCCGTCAGCTTGACCGGGCAGCCGGTCTTCAGGGCCAGCAGGCCGAGCGGGATCTGGAAGCCCGGGTCCTCGCGGTCGCCCGTCGCGCCCGGTACGCCCGTGACGACGACCTTCACCTGCTCCGGCGGCAGTCCGAAGCAGGCCGCCGCCAGATCGCGGTCCGTGTGCGGGTCGGTGGACGCGGTGTAGAGCTCGACGCCGCCGTCGGGGCGCGGCACGGCGAGGCCGGCCTCGGCGCCGATGGGGGCGGGGTCCTGGCGGCCGATCCGGTACAGGCCCTCGACGATCGTCTCGCCGGTCGCCTCGGGGTCGCCGAAGTTGAGCGGGATGTGGCGGATCAGGTTGCCGTCGGGGTGCAGGGGCTCGGCGGCGAAGGCCTTCTCGGGGTCGGTGACCGGCTCGAGGATCTCGTACTCGACCGCGATCGCGGCAGCGGCGAGCCGGGCCGTGTCGGGGTGGTCGGCCGCGACGGCGGCGATCGCCTCTCCGTGGTGGCGGACGGTCTCGGACGCGAAGACGGGCCGGTCCGCGATCCGGCGGCCGTACGCCGCGTCGCCCGGGACGTCGGCCTGCGTGATGACCGCGTGCACGCCTTGCATGTCGGCAGCGGCGGCGGTGTCGATGGAGGTGATACGGGCATGGGGGTGCGGGGAGCGCAGGATCGCGGCCCACAGCAGGCCCTCGGCCCACAGGTCCGCGGCGTACGGGAACGTGCCCTCGGTCTTGGCGCGCGCGTCGGCCTGCGGGAGCGAGGCGCCGAGGCCGTGGGTGGGCACCTCTCCCTGGGCGTCGCCGCCCCCCTGGGGCATCGTCGTCACGGTGGTGGCCGCGTCGTTGCTCACGCCATGCCTCCGTCATGCGGGTGGGGCTGCACACTACCGGCCCCGGGGGGTGCCTGGTGCGGGATGCGTGCCTCCTCGTGGGGCTCCTCCGTGGCCGCCGCCGCGGCGGCGGCGCTCGCCTCGCGCTCCGCGACGACCTCGCGCACGGCGTCGACGACACCTCGGTAGCCCGAGCAGCGGCAGAGGTTGCCGCAGAGCGCCTGCCGGGTCTCGAGCTCCGTGGGGGCGTGGTTGCCCTCCAACAGGTCGTGGACGGTCATGGCCATGCCGGGAATGCAGAAGCCGCACTGGACGGCGCCGCACTTGGCGAGGGCGCGCTGGACGTCGGACGGTTCGCCGTCGACGGCGAGGCCCTCGACCGTACGGACCTCGGAGCCCGCCGCCGTGGCCGCGGGAACGAGGCAGGAGGCGACCAGCCGGCCGTCGACCTGGACGTTGCACGCGCCGCACTCACCCTGCGAGCAGCCGTCCTTGGCACCGGCGAGGCCGAGGCGCTCGCGCAGCACGTAGAGCAGGGACTCGCCGACCCAGGCGTCCGTGACGGGGCGGTCGGCGCCGTTCACACGCAGGACGTACGAGGTGTGGGGGTGTTCGTCGTTGCCGAGGGTGCCGCCGGCTCGGTCCTGGGCCTCGGCCTGCGCCGGATCCTGAGCCGCTGCCGGTACGTCCTCGGGCTCCGGCTGCCGCACAGGCTGCTGCTCGGGCTCCGGCGGCGTCTGTGACTGCGGCTGCGGTACGGGCGCGGGCTCCGGGGCTCCGGCCCGGGCGACCGCCTCGGCCGGCTCCTGCGGCGCCGTCGCCCAGGGCGCGGCCGCCCCTCCCGGCAGCGTCGCCGGGTACGGCGCCGGAGCCGCGGGCTCCTCGGGCGCCGCCTCCGGAGTCGTCGCCCAGGGCGCGGCCGCGCCTCCCGGCAGTGTCGCCGGAGGCGTACCTCCGCCCCACTGGGACGCCAGCACGGACGTCGTGAACTCGCCGGACTCGTCCGGAAGGTCCCCCTGTGCCACGGGGATCGTCCACTGGCCCGTCAGCTCGGAAGGCCCGGCCGCGACGGGCTCGGCCTCCGGGAAGGTCCACTGGCCGGTCGCACGCGGGTCCTGCTGCGTCGCGGCAGGCTCGGGCTGCGGCTGCACCATCCAGGTGCCCGTCGCCGCGGGGTCCGTGCCGGGCGCAGGAGTCGGCGGCGTGATCTGGGGCGGCACATAGCCGTGCCCGGGCGCCGCGAGCGGTGCGTCCAGCAGGCCCTCGGGCGGCAGTTGGACGAAGGCCGTCGCGTCGGAGTCGTACTCGCCCTGCGGGGTGGGCTGCCATCCGCCGCCCCCTCGCTGCTGCGACGGGGACTGCGGCTGCGGCTGCTGGTGCTGCTGCCCCGAAGCGTTCTCTTCCGTGCTCACGACAGCGCCCTCCCCAGTGCTCGTCGGGCCAGCGCGGCGACCGTGCGCCGCAGGTGCAGGATCCCGGGCGGCATCTGCTCGTCGCCCTGCGGGTCCGGGATACAGGCCGCTGCCACGTACTCGCCGAAGGCCGCCAGCGCCTCGGGTGCCAGACCGCGCGCGCCGTCCCAGTCGATCAGGGACGCGATCCAGCGCTCGGCCTCCAGCGGACGCAGCGGCATCGGCGCGATCGCGCCGACCGCACAGCGCACCCCGCGCCGCGCCGGGTCGAGCACGACGGCGACGGACGCCGACGCGCGGCCGGGGCCGGTGCGCCCCGTGGCCTTGAGGAACACCTGCGGGGCGTGCAGCAGCGGTACGCGGACGAAGCCGATCAGCTCCGCCGGACCGAGCATCTCCCGGCCGGCCAGCAGATGGGAGACCGGGATCTCGCGGTGGGCGCCGCCCGGGCCCGCGATGACCAGGTCCGCCTCCAGCGCGGCGAGCACGGGCAGGGTGTCACCGGTCGGGGCCGCGGTGGCGATGTTGCCGCCGAGCGTGCCGGCGTTGCGGATCTGCGGCGGGCCCGCGGCGCGCGCGGACGCGGCGAGCGCGGGGATGAGCGCGGCGAAGTCGGGCCGGCCCATCCGGGCGTGGGTGAGGCCGGCACCGAGCAGCGCGTGGCCGTCCTGGTACTGCCAGCCGCGGATCTCGTTGATGCGGCCGAGACCGACGAGACCGGCGGGCCGCAGCCGACCCTTGTTGACGGCCGCCATCAGGTCCGTGCCACCTGCGACCGGCACGGCGGCGGGCATGGCCGTGAGCGCCGCCACGGCCTCGTCGAGCGAGGCCGGCAGCGTCACGGACTGCGCCGCCTGCGGTGCGTGAGTGGTCAACCCAGCTGCCCCTTCCCGGTGTCCCGGCTGTCCGCCTGTGTTGCCGTACCGTACGTGCTCACAACCCGGACGTGGCAACTCTGGCACATCTTCCGAGCGGTCCGACGCGAGGGTCCGCGAAGGGCACATCCGTCCAGAACATTCCGAAGACTGACGTTCGTCCGGTTTGGTACGGCATTGCCGTCACAAGCGGATTACCGCTCTTCGGCGCTCCTTGTACGACTTTTCCGTGCGGCCCCCCACGGTCCCAGGGACCGCCGCCGGGAGCACCATCTTGTGGCGCGGCTCACACGATTGGGGGCGCCCCCTCGATCGGACGTCCGAGCACACCTGGGCGCTTCTGCCACGGCAACGGGCCGCCGGGCGGCCGGTAGTCGACGCCGAGCGCGTCAAGGCGCCTGTAGTGGACCGTCATTCGCCGCTCGAAGTCCGCGAAGTCACGGTCGGCGGAGGCGGGGAGTGCGGACCACGCGACCTCGGCGAAGGCCGCGAGGCGCGGAAAGACCTGGTAGTCGACGCGGGAGCGGTCCTGCATGACCTCCGTCCAGACGTTGGCCTGGGTGCCGAGGACGTGCGCCGCCTCGGGGGTGCCGGTCAGCTCCGGCGGGACGGGCTCGAATCGGTAGACGTCCTCCAGGGTGCGTACGTAGCCGATGGGCATCGGCTCGTCGGCACCGGCGGCCTGCCGGTGGTCGAGATAGACCTGCTGCTCGGGGCACATGACGACGTCGTGGCCCGCGCGCGCGGCGGCGACCCCGCCGGCGTAGCCGCGCCACGACGAAACGGCTGCGCCGGGAGCCAGACCGCCCTCCAGGATCTCGTCCCACCCGATGAGGCGGCGGCCGCGGGCGGCCAGCCAGGTGTCGAAGTGCCGGATGATCCAGGACTGCAGCTCGTCCTCGTCGGCGAGGCCGAGCTCCTTGATGCGGCCCTGGGCGGCGGGGGACGCCTTCCACTGGTCCTTGGGGCACTCGTCGCCGCCGATGTGGACGAACGGGGAGTTGGCGGCCGGGAAGAGGTCGAGGACCTCCTCCAGCACCTCTTCGTAGAAGCGGAGGGTGGTGTCGGAGGGAGCGAGCACGTTCGGGTTGACGCCCCAGGTGTCCCACACGGAAAGGGCGGTGTCCGCCTCGGTCGACGCCGTGATGACGTCGGTGTTGCCCAGTTCCGGGTACGCGGCGATGGCGGCCTGCGAGTGGCCCGGGATGTCGATCTCCGGAACGACGCTGATGTGCCGCTCGGCGGCGTACGCGACGATTTCGCGGATGTCGTCCTGCGTGTAGTAACCGCCGTGCGGCTTCTCGTCCCAGAGGTCGGACGCCCTGTGCCCCCATTTCGTGCGGGACCGCCACGAGCCGACCTCGGTGAGGCGCGGGTGGCGCTTGATCTCGATGCGCCAGCCCTGGTCGTCGGTGAGATGGAAGTGGAAGACGTTGAGCTTGTGGGCGGCGAGGAGATCGAGACAGCGGAGGACGTCGTCCTTGGGGAGGAAGTGGCGGGCGACGTCGAGCATGAGGCCGCGCCAGCGGAAGCGTGGGGCGTCCTCGATGATCTGGTCCGGGATGCCCACGGCCACGTCGCGCCGCACGGGTGCCCGGCGGAACGCGTCGGGCCCGAGCAGTTGACGCAGCGTCTGGGCGCCCCAGAAGACGCCGGCCGCGTCACCGCCGGCAATCTCCACGCCCACGGTGGACACCACCGAGAGGCGGTACGCCTCGGGCGCCATGCCGTCGTCGATGCGCAGGGTGAGGATGTTTCCTTGTGTGCCGTCGGCCGCGGGCGGGAACGGCAGGCCCAGGGCAGAGCCCACGGTGGAACGCAGCCAGCGCTCCGTGGTCCCGGTACCCGGACCGGCGCTGATCGTTGTGCGCGTATCCGGGACGAATCCGCACCGCTTCGGGCCGCCGATGCTCCGTGGAGCGGGAATCAGGTTCATTGCCTCAGTCCTTCACCGCGCCGCCGAGTCCGGAAACCAGACGTCGCTGTACGAGTACGAAGAAGACCAGCACCGGAATCGTCATCACCGTCGAGGCCGCCATGATCCCGCCCCAGTCGTTCTCGTCCGGCTTGAAGAAGACCAGCAGCGCCATCGGAAGGGTCGACTGCGAGGTGTCGCTGATGATGAACGACTTCGCGAAGAGGAAGTCGTTCCACGTCGAGATGAAGGAGAAGACGCTCGTCGCGACGAGCCCGGGGAAGACCAGCGGGAACAGAATCTGCCAGAGGAAGCGCGCGCGGCTCGCGCCGTCGATGTACGCGGCCTCCTCCAGCGCCTCCGGAACCGCCTTGACGAAGCCGCGGAGCATCCAGATCGCGAACGGCAGCGAAAAGGCGATGTGCGGCAGGATCAGCGCGCCGAGGGTGTTGAGCTGCCCGAAGTCCCGCATCAGGAAGAACAGTGGGATGGTCAGCGCCTCGATCGGCACCATCTGCGCGACCAGGAACATGATCAGCAGGGTGGTGCGGAACCGGAAACGGAAACGGGTCACGGCAGTTGCCGCGAGAAAGGCGATGAGCGCGGAGGCGATGACGACGGCTCCGGCCACGAAGAGGCTGTTGAGGAAGTAGCGGCCGAATTCCTGCTGTTCGAAAACGCGGCGGAACGAGTCGAGGGACGGGGAAAGCGTCCACGGCCGGGCTTCGGTGGACTGGATCTCACCCGCGGGCTTGAACGCGGAGAGCACCATCCAGTACAGCGGGAAGGCGACGACGGCCGCGATGAGCAGGGCGGCCGCCTCGGCGGCGAGGCGCCACGGCCTGTGGATGCGGACGTGGAATCGGAGACGGGCGGAGAGCGTGCTCACAGTTCCTCCCCCTGGCGGCGCAGCAGCCGCAGATAGACCAGCGTGACGGCGAGCAGGATGAGCAGCATCACGACGCCGATCGCCGAGCCCAGGCTGTACTGCGAGGACGCGAAGGCCTTTTGGTAGGCGTACACGTTGAGGACGAGATTCTGGCCGGCGATTCCACCGCCGTTCGTCATCACGTAGATCTGCGTGAAGACCTTGAAGTCCCAGATGATCGACTGGATCGTCACCACGACCAGGATGGGCCGCAGCACGGGTGCCGTGACCGAACGCCAGGTCCGCCACTGCGAGGCACCGTCCAGCGCGGCGGCTTCGAGCACCTCGCCCGGGATGGCCTTGATACCGGCGTACACCGTCACCATCACGAACGGGAACGAGCACCACACGACCTCGAAGAGCACGAGCGCGAAGGCGCTGTAGCGGCCGTACGTCCACGAGAAGTCGCCGAGCCCGAACACCTTGTTGACCGGGCCGAAGTCCGGGTCGAAGAGGAAGACCCAGACGGTCGACCCGGTGATCGCGGGCGTCGCCCACGCCCCGAGCGCGGCGAGCATGAGCGCAAGGCGGGGCAGGGCGCGGATCCGGGTGAGCAGTACGGCGAGGGCGCACCCGACGGCGAGCGTGGCGACGACACAGGCCGCGGCGAAGACGACGGTGGCGAGGAGGACCTGCCAGAACTGGCTGTCGCCGAACAGGGCGGTGTAGTTGCCGAAGCCCTGGAAGGACGTCGGCTCGCCGCCGCTGACCTGGGCCTGGGTGTACTCGAGGAAGGAGATGAGCCCGAGCTGGTAGATGGGGTAGACGAGCAGTCCGCCCAGGACGACGAGCGCCGGCGCGAGGTACATCCACGGGGTCCAGCCCCCGTGGCGTCCTCGTGACGGCCGCGGCCGCCCGTCGGCGCGCGACGAAGACAGCTTGACGGACTCCAGGTGGTCGCGCAGGGACTGTCCGACCTTGCCCTTGACCTCGT
>NZ_JBEOXF010000086.1:0-20770 GCF_040296405.1 Streptomyces sp. NPDC002133
CGTGGGGGGGCCGGGGCTGGTGTTCCTTGGGTTGGGGGTCGTCCGGGGGCCGGGTGGGGGGGGGGGGCCCCCCCCCCGGGGGGGGGGGCCCCCCCCGGGGGGGGGCCCCCGCCGCCCTCGGACGTCGGAGCGACTTAGCTGAAGGAGTCGCCGCAGGCGCAGGAGCCCGTCGCGTTCGGGTTGTCGATCGTGAAGCCCTGCTTCTCGATCGTGTCCACGAAGTCGATCGAGGCGCCGCCCAGGTACGGAGCGCTCATGCGGTCCGTGACGACCTTCACGCCGTCGAAGTCCTTGACGACATCGCCGTCGAGCGAGCGCTCGTCGAAGAAGAGCTGGTACCGCAGGCCGGAGCAGCCACCGGGCTGAACCGCGACACGCAGCGCCAGGTCGTCCCGGCCTTCCTGGTCCAGCAGGGCCTTGACCTTGCCCGCGGCGGCATCGGACAGGAGGATGCCGTCGCTCACGGTGGTGGTCTCGTCCGATACGGACATCTGCTTCTCTCCCGGGTTGTACGGAGACTGCTTGCCGACGGTTGCAACCGGCGGGGCCCCGGATTCATTCCGGGCGAGCCCTAGTCTTTCCCCTTCATGCTCGCACACGCACTCCCATCAGGGCACCGACCTGTGGACAACTGGTGTACGTGATGGCGCCCGGGAATTGCGTCACATCGACGCTATGGCCGTCGTCAAAGTGACGTGAAGCGGTTATGATAGATAGTGTCAAATAGACGAGAAGCCCCGGTGCGAGCACCGGCTCCACTGAAGCGGCTGCCGCCGCGCTCATCGCTTGAGAAGAGAAAGGGTGCGTGACGTGACCACCGCCCAACCCCTGGATGTCCAGCCGACGCCCCTTGCCCTGCTGCTCCTCGGCCGTGAGGCCGACCCCAAGAGCGAGCGCGGCGTCGAATGCCCCGGTGATCTCCCCTCCCCGTCCGACCCGGACCTGGTGGAGCGCGCCCGCGCGGCCAAGGAGAAGCTCGGGGACAAGGTCTTCGTGCTCGGTCACCACTACCAGCGCGACGAGGTCATCCAGTTCGCGGACGTCACCGGCGACTCCTTCAAGCTCGCCAAGGACGCGGCGGCCCGCCCGGAGGCCGAGTACATCGTCTTCTGCGGCGTGCACTTCATGGCCGAGTCGGCGGACATCCTGACCACCGACGACCAGAAGGTCGTCCTGCCCGACCTCGCCGCCGGCTGCTCGATGGCCGACATGGCGACGGCGGAACAGGTCGCCGAGTGCTGGGACGTGCTCACCGAAGCCGGGATCGCCGATGTGACGGTCCCGGTCTCGTACATGAACTCCTCCGCCGACATCAAGGCCTTCACCGGCAAGCACGGCGGCACGATCTGTACGTCGTCGAACGCGAAGCGCGCGCTGGACTGGGCCTTCGAGCAGGGCGAGAAGGTCCTCTTCCTGCCGGACCAGCACCTCGGGCGCAACACCGCGGTCCGTGACATGGGGATGTCCCTGGACGACTGCGTCGTCTACAACCCGCACAAGCCGAACGGCGGTCTCACCGCCGAGGAGCTGCGCGGCGCGAAGATGATCCTGTGGCGGGGCCACTGCTCGGTGCACGGCCGCTTCTCGCTGGACTCCGTGAACGACGTGCGCGAGCGCATCCCGGGCGTGAACGTGCTCGTCCACCCCGAGTGCAAGCACGAGGTCGTCGCGGCTGCTGACTACGTCGGCTCGACGGAGTACATCATCAAGGCGCTCGAGGCGGCGCCGGCCGGGTCCAAGTGGGCGATCGGCACCGAGCTGAACCTCGTGCGGCGGCTGGCGAATCGTTTCGCGGACGAGGGCAAGGAGATCGCCTTCCTCGACAAGACGGTCTGCTTCTGCTCCACGATGAACCGGATCGACCTACCGCATCTGGTATGGGCCCTGGAATCCCTGGCGGAGGGGAAGCTGGTCAACCAGATCCAGGTCGACCGCGAGACGGAGAGCTTCGCGAAGCTCGCCCTCGAGCGGATGCTGGCGCTTCCGTAACGGGGCGGCGCCCCCGTTGACCCCTGTCGCCCCCGGCGTGCGGCTCTGCTCGCGCGCCGGGGGCGACGTGCGTTCGGCGGTGCGCGGAGGGCGGGGTGGGTGCGGTGCGTCCGGTGCCGTGTCGGTGACCGGTCGCCGACACGGCACCGGGCGGGCGCGGAAGCCACGCCGCCCCCGGTACGGGGAGGACCCGGTACCGGGGGCGGCGCGAGCGAGCGTGCCTGAGACGTTACGCGTTGACCGGCTGCGGGTCCGGGTCGTCCGACGGCGCGGGGGCGGTCGGGGCGGAACCGTCCGACCCCGACCTCTTCGCCCGCTTCGCCGCGCGCTTGACGCGGCGCCGCTCCTTGCGGAGTTCGACCATCGCGTACAGCGTCGGCACCAGCAGCAGCGTCAGCAGCGTCGACGTCACCAGGCCGCCGATCACGACCACCGCGAGCGGCTGGGCGATGAAGCCGCCCTCGCCCGTGACACCCAGCGCCATCGGCAGCAGCGCGAAGATCGTCGCGAGGGCCGTCATCAGGATCGGGCGGAGACGGTGGCGGCCGCCCTCGATGACCGCCTCGACCACGCCCAGGCCCTGGGCCCGGTACTGGTTGATGAGGTCGATCAGCACGATCGCGTTGGTGACCACGATGCCGATCAGCATCAGCATGCCGATCATCGCCGGAACACCCAGCGGCGTGCCGGTCAGCACCAGCAGACCGATCGCGCCCGTCGCCGCGAAGGGGATGGAGACCAGCAGGATCAGCGGCTGCACCAGCGAGCGGAACGTCGCCACGAGCAGCATGAAGACGATCGCGATCGCCGCCAGCATGGCCAGGGCCAGCGAGGCGAAGGCCTCCTCCTGGTCCTGTCCCACGCCGCCGATCGACGCGGTCGCACCCTCGGGCAGGTCCAGCGCGTTGATCTTCGACTGGAGCTCCGTGCTCACCGCGCCGGTGTTGTCACTGGTCGGCTTCGCCGAGATCGTCGCGGCGCGCGCGCCGTCGATCCGGGTCATCGAGACCGGGCCGGGGACCAGCTTCACGTCGGCGATGTCGCCGAGCTTCACCGGGCCGAGGGGCAGCTTCTTCAGCTCGGCCATCGTCGTCGCCGGCTTGGCCGACGTGATGACGACATCGCGCTCGGAGTCGTCGAGGATCGCCTTGGCCGCCGGCGTGCCGCGCACCGCCTGGGCCACGGCGGCGCCCAGGGACGCGTCGTTGAAGCCGGCCGCTGCCGCCTTCTCGTTGGCCTTGACCGAGATCCGCGGGACGGACTGGGACAGGTCGCTCTGGACGTCTGTGACGTCGTCGAGCTTCGCGACCTCGTCCCTCACCTGCTCGGACGCCTTGCTCAGGGTGTCCGCGTCGGCCGCCTTCACCACGACGCTGAGGTCCTGGCTGCCGAAGCCGTCGCCCGCCGCGATCGTCGTGTCGCCGATGCCGTCGAGCCTGCCCAGCTCCTCGTCGATGCGGTCGCGGGTCTTCTCGTAGGACGCGGAGTCCTTGAGGGTCAACTGGTACGACGCCTGGTTGGCACCGGTGCCGCCGCCGAAGGCCGCCATGAAGCCGGAGGAACCGACGGTGACCTGGTAGTCCTTGATCTCGTCGATCCCGGCGAGGACCTGCTCGACCTTCTTCGCCGCGGTGTCGGCCGCCTCCAGGCTGGTGCCGGCCTTCAGCTCCTGCTTGATCGACATGACCTCCTGCTCGCCCTGGTCGAAGAAGTTCGTCTTCAGGAGCGGGGCCATGCCGAAGGTGCCGACGAGAACCACGATCGCGAGCGCGATGCTGGTGAGACGGCGACGGGTCGCGAATCGCAGCACCGGGACGTACATCCGCTGCAGCGGGCTGCGTGCCTCCTTCTCCTCCGCCTTGCGACGGGCCTCGTCCGGGTCGATGCCCCGTACGGCCTTGGGGGCGCGCAGGAACCAGTACGACAGGACGGGGACAACCGTCAGCGAGACCAGCAGGGACGCGAGCAGCGCAGCGGTGACCGTCAGCGAGAACGAGCCGAACAGCTCGCCGACCATGCCGCCGACCAGGCCGATCGGCAGGAAGACGGCGACCGTGGTCAGGGTCGACGAGGTGACGGCGCCCGCCACCTCACGTACGGCGGTGAGGATCGCGGTCTCGCGCTCCTCGCCGTAGCCGAGGTGACGCTTGATGTTCTCCAGGACCACGATCGAGTCGTCGACGACCCGGCCGATGGCGATGGTCAGCGCGCCCAGCGTCAGCATGTTGAGCGACAGGTCGCGGGTCCACAGCACGATCAGCGCGAGGACGACGGACAGCGGGATGGAGACCGCGGTGACCAGCGTCGAGCGGATCGAGGCCAGGAAGACCAGGATGATGACGACGGCGAAGAGCAGACCGAGCGCGCCCTCCGTCGTCAGACCGGAGATCGACTTGGAGACGGCCGGGCCCTGGTCGGAGACCACGGACAGCTCGGCGCCGGAGCCGAGGTCCTGGCGGAGCCCGGGCAGCTTGTCCTTGACCGCGTCGGAGATGGCGACGGCGCTGCCGTCCTTGTCCATCGTGGCCATGACGGCGAGGCTGGGCTCGCCGTTCGTACGGGTGATGGAGACGCGCTGCGACTCCTCCTGCTTCACCGTGGCGACGTCGCCGAGCCGGACCGGCTCGGCCTTGCCCTTCGCACCGGCGGTGGGGGCGATGCGCAGGTCCTCGATCTGCTTCAGCGAGGTGAAGCCGCCGCCGACCTGGACCGTACGGCTGTTGCCCGCCTCGGAGAAGGAGCCGGCCGGGATCGTCGCGCCGCCCGCCTTGAGCGCTTCGGCGAGGGCCATCGTGTTCAGCCCGGCCTTGGCGAGCTTCTTGTCGTCCGGGGTGACGGAGACCTGGAGGTCCTGGACGCCGTCGATGGTGACCTGACCGACGCCGTCGACGTCCTCCAGGGCCGGGACGACGGTCCGCTCCAGCTGCTCGGCGAGCGCCTGCTGGTCCTTGTCGGAGCTGACGGCGAGGACGACGGTCGGAATGTCGTCCGTGGAGCCGGCGACCACCTGCGGGTCGACGTCGTCGGGGAGCTGGACACGGGCGCGGTTGACGGCCTGCTGGACATCCGCGACGAGCTGCTTGGTGCCCTCGTCCCCGTAGTCGAACGTGGCCATGAGCACGGCGTTGCCCTCGCTCGCCGTGGAGGTGATGCCCTTGATGCCGTCGACGGCCTTGATGGTGTTCTCGAGCGGTTCGACGACCTGCTTCTCGACCACATCCGGGGAGGCGCCCTGGTACGGGGCCAGCACCGACACCATCGGCAGTTCGATGGAGGGCAGCAACTGCTGCTTGAGCTGCGGGATGGCGATCGCTCCGAAGAGGATCGCGATGATCGACATCAGCCCGATCAGGGCCCTTTGCGCGAGGCTGAATCTGGACAGCCAGGACATGGGGTCTCTCTTCTGTGGCTTACGCAGGAGCGGGCGGGGTCAGGTGCCCGCTTATACGATCGGCCACTCGCGAGAGCGGATCCGTAAGCCGCAGGTCCGAATCTTTATCCCCGGCATACCGCGCCTGGAGTACTCCCCAGAGTGGCGGCCTACTCCACCCTCGGACGCACCAGGCCCGATTCGTACGCAATGACCACCAATTGGGCCCGGTCCCGGGCGCCGAGTTTCGCCATCGCCCGATTGACATGCGTCTTGACAGTGAGCGGGCTCACCTCCAGCCGCTCGGCGATCTCGTCGTTGGAGTGGCCGCCCGCGACGAGGACGAGCACCTCCCGCTCGCGGCCGGTCAGGGCGTCGAGCCGGCCCGAGTACGCTTCCGGGTCCCGGCCGCTGTCCGAACTGCCGCCCTGCGCGAGGAACTTCGCGATGAGCCCCTTGGTCGCGGCGGGCGACAGCAACGCCTCACCGGCCGCGGCGATACGAATGGCATTGAGCAGTTCGTCCGGTTCCGCGCCCTTGCCGAGAAAGCCGGAGGCCCCGGCGCGCAGGGACTGCACGACGTACTCGTCCACCTCGAAGGTCGTCAGCATCACCACCCGCACCGCGGCGAGCGCCGGGTCGGCGCTGATCATGCGAGTGGCGGCGAGTCCGTCCGTACCGGGCATACGGATGTCCATCAGGACGATGTCGGCCCGCTCCGAGCGGGCCAGGACGACGGCCTCGGCGCCGTCCGCGGCCTCCCCCACGACCTCCATGTCGGGCTCGGAGTCCACGAGCACCTTGAACGCGCTGCGCAGCAGCGCCTGGTCGTCGGCGAGCAGCACCCTGATGGTCATGCGTCGTCCCCCTCCGCGTGGGCCTTGATCGGCAGTATCGCCTGCACGCGGAAGCCGCCGCCGTAGCGGGGGGCCGCGGTGAGCGTGCCGCCGAGGGCGGTGACGCGTTCGCGCATGCCGATGAGGCCGTGGCCACCACCGCCGCCGCCGTCGCCCCGGCCGGTGTCATCGGCGTCGCCCGCAGCGGAGCCGGCGCTCGGGGGGACCTCGGGCGTTCCGTCGTCGAGGACCGTGACCTCGACGGTCCGCCCCACCCGTACGACGCTCACCTCGGCCTTGGCTCCGGCTCCCGCGTGCTTCTGCACATTGGTCAGCGCCTCCTGGATGATCCGGTACGCCGCCAGGTCGACGGCCGCGGGAAGGTCCGTGCCGTGGTCCGTCCGGGCCAGCTCGACCGGCAGTCCGGCGTGGCGGAAGGTGTCCAGCAGCCCGTCGACCACGGCGAGGCCGGGCGCGGGCTCGGTCGGGGCCTCCGGGTCGCCGGACTGGCGGAGGAGGCCGACGGTGGCGCGCAGCTCGTTCAGTGCCGAGCGGCTCGCCTCCCGTACGTGCGAGAGGGCCTCCTTGGCCTGGTCGGGGCGCTTGTCCATGACATGCGCGGCGACTCCGGCCTGCACATTGACCAGGGCGATGTGGTGGGCGACCACGTCGTGCAGATCGCGGGCGATCCGCAGCCGCTCCTCGGCGACGCGGCGGCGCGCCTCCTCGTCCCGGGTGCGCTCGGCCCGCTCGGCGCGCTCCCGAATGGCGTCGATGAAGGCCCGGCGGCTGCGTACCGCGTCGCCCGCGGCGGCGGCCATTCCGGTCCAGGCGAACACCCCGACGTTCTCCTGGCTGTACCAGGGGGCCGAGCCGAACAGCATCGCCGAGCCCGTCAGCACCGTCATCGTCAGCAGACCGACCCGCCAGGTGGTGGGCCGGTCCGTGCGGGACGCGACCGTGTAGACGGCGATCACCGAGGACATCACGACAGGCGCGGGCGGGTCGCCCGTGACGAACTCGACGACGCACAAGGCCCCGGTCAGGCCCAGCACGGGCAGCGGCCGACGCCGCCGGAACACCAGGGCGCCCGCGGCGAGCAGCATGAGCAGCACGCTGCCGGCCTCGGGGGTGCGGGTGCCGAAGGTCCGCCGGCCGTGCGGAGCGTTGGGATCGATGAACGACGCGATGACCATGCAGACGAGCACGGCGAACGCCAGGGCGGCGTCGAGCGCGAGCGGATGCGCGCGCAGCCAGTCGCGGATCCGCGCGAGCCGGGTGCTGCCGGTCACGGTCACAGGTGCGGTCACGACATGCAACGGTACGGGGTCCGGCTCACCCGGGGCTCCGCCGCGTGAGGCCGAGCCCTCAGACCTCCGTGGCGTGCCCGGCACCGTGCGGTCGGCCGGGTGCCGTCCTCGAACGCCGCCGGACCGAGTTCCCGCGGGCTCCCCGACACGGAGCCCGCGGCACAGGTCCCGGCCCTTCAGCCCGTCCGGCGCCCGAGGACGGACAGTCCGGCCGACCGCACGGAGCCGGCGCACACGACGCGGAGAGCACGGCAACGGCCCGCGAGCGGACTGCGTCCGGTCGCGGGCCGTTGCACGGGGCTGGAGCGGGGTCGGGCGTCAGCCCGGGATCAGGCCGTCGTCGCTGAGCATGTCGCGGACCTCTTCGAGCGTCGCGTCCGGTGACGGCAGGATCAGCTCGGACGGCTCCAGGGAGTCGTCCGGCAGCGCGGCACCGCACCGGCAGACGGCCTGGAGCAGGGCGCCGAGGGTACGGCGGAAGCCGACCTCGTCACCCGACTCCATCTCGGCGAGCAGCTCGTCGTCGAGCTTGTTGAGGTCGACGAAGTGGCAGTCGTCGACCCTCCACTGGCCCTCCCCCATGATCCGTACGATCACGACGCGCCGTCCCTACTGCTTGTCGAACTTGCTCGAGGTCCGGTCCTGCGCCTGGTCCTGCGCCGACCCGCTGCCGCCCTCGATGGCCTGCTGCTGAGCGCTGCTGCCTCCCCCGGAGCCAATGGCCTGGGAGGTACCCCCGGCCAGCTCGGCCTTCATGCGCTGCAGCTCCAGCTCGACGTCCGTGCCACCGGAGATCCGGTCCAGCTCGGCCGCGATGTCGTCCTTCGCCATGCCGGTCGGGTCGTCCAGGGCCCCGGAGGCCAGGAGCTCGTCGATCGCGCCGGCGCGGGCCTGCAGCTGGGCGGTCTTGTCCTCGGCGCGCTGGATCGCCAGGCCGACGTCGCCCATCTCCTCGGAGATGCCGGAGAAGGCCTCGCCGATCCGGGTCTGCGCCTGCGCCGCCGTGTAGGTGGCCTTGATGGTCTCCTTCTTCGTGCGGAAGGCGTCGACCTTGGCCTGCAGTCGCTGGGCAGCGAGGGTCAGCTTCTCCTCCTCGCCCTGCAGCGTCTGGTGCTGCGTCTCCAGGTCCGTGACCTGCTGCTGGAGGGCGGCACGGCGCGACAGCGCCTCGCGCGCCAAGTCCTCGCGACCGAGCGCCAGCGCCTTGCGGCCCTGGTCCTCCAGCTTCGCGGACTGGCCCTGGAGCTGGTTCAGCTGCAGCTCGAGGCGCTTGCGGGAGGTCGCCACGTCGGCGACGCCACGGCGCACCTTCTGCAGGAGCTCCAGCTGCTTCTGGTACGAGTAATCGAGGGTCTCGCGCGGATCCTCGGCCCGGTCAAGGGCCTTGTTTGCCTTCGCGCGGAAGATCATCCCCATACGCTTCATGACACCGCTCATGGGCTTCGCGCGCCCCCTTCTGACGGACGTGGCTCCAGCTACTCCAGAACCCACAGTACGGGCCCTGCATCCATTACCGCACTGTTCGAGCGCGGATGCGCTCCTCCCCAAGAACGAGCTGCTGACGGCTTCGATCCGGCGCAGGGAGTAGGTGATCGTCAGGGACACCGGGGACGGCTTCCCTTCCGTTCCTCTTCTCCCGTCCGTCGGCCGCCCGTCCGCTTCCCTTCCGCTTCCTGCCTGCGTCCGTTCCGCGGGGGTTCGGTCCCTGTTCCGGCCTGCTTCTGACTCGTACAGACGCTCGCCGTTGCCGGATCGTTCCCCCAGGGGCTGGGGACCATGCGCGGCACCCCGTACCCTTGGGTTTTGTGTTCCGTAGCCGTTCCAAGGAAGAGAAGGCCCCCACCGACAAGGTGACGGCGGACCTCTCCAAGCAGCCCCGCGACCCCGAGGCCCCCAAGGGCCGCCCGACCCCGAAGCGGAGTGAGGCCCAGACCCAGCGTCGCCGAGCGCAGTCGGCTCCGACCGACCGCAAGGACGCCGCGCGCCGCCAGCGCGAGGCCCGCCGTGCCGACCTGGCCAAGCAGCGCGAGGCGCTGGCCGGTGGCGACGAGCGCTATCTGCCTGCCCGTGACAAGGGCCCCGTGCGCCGTTTCGTGCGCGACTTCGTCGACTCGCGCTTCTGCATCGCGGAGTTCTTCCTGCCGCTCGCCGTGGTGATCCTGGTGCTCTCCATGATCCGCGTGCCGCAGCTCCAGAACATCGCGCTGCTGCTGTGGCTCGGCGTCATCGTGTTGATCGTGATCGACTCGATCGGCATCTGGCTGCGTCTGAAGAAGCAGCTGAACGAGCGCTTCCCGAACGAGCCGAAGCGCGGTGCGGTGGCGTACGGCCTGATGCGCACGCTCCAGATGCGCCGCCTGCGGCTGCCGAAGCCCCAGGTCAAGCGCGGAGAGCGGCCCTGAGCACCGACGTCTCCGGTTTCGGGGGCGGTGCGGAGGCCTGGCTGAAGGGCCTGGGCGGGCTGCGCAACACCGTTCGACAGGAGCTCGTGGCCCGACAGCTCGACGAGCAGATAGCCGGGCGCTTCCCGGTGGGCCGGCGGCTGCGGATCCTCGACGTGGGGATGGGCCAGGGCACCCAGGCGCTGCGGCTGGCGCGTGCCGGGCACACCGTGACGGGCCTGGAGTCCGACCCCGGGATGCTGAAGGTCGCCCGCGAGGCGCTGGCGACCGAACCGGCCGGCATCCGCGAGCGGTTCCGGACGATCGAGGGCGACGGCCGGGACACCGGGGTGCACTTCCTGCCCGGATCGTTCGACGTGGTGCTGTGCCACGGCGTGCTGATGTACGTGGAGGACCGTGACGCGATGCTCGCGGGCCTGGCGAGGATGCTGGCCTCCGGGGGTCTGCTGTCCCTGCTCGTACGGAACGGGGACGCGCTGGCCGTGCGGCCGGGGCTGGCCGGTGACTGGTCCGCGGCGCTGACGGCCTTCGACACCGACACGTACACCAACCGGCTCGGCCTGCCCGTCCGCGCCGACCGGCTGGCGTCCCTCAGGGCGACCCTCGCCGGGATCGCGGCGCCGCTGCACGCGTGGTACGGGGTGCGGGTCTTCACGGACGGCGTCCCCGACGAGGCGGACCTGCCCGCCGCGGACGAGCTGGAGCGCCTGCTGGCGGCGGAGGACCGGGCCGGACGGACGGAACCGTACCGCTCAGTGGCCGCGCTGCTGCATCTGTGCGGCGTGCGGGGCTGATCGCGTTCATGCGGCCGACGCACCGCACAGCGCGAAACCGACATACCGCGTGAAACCGATGCACCATGTGCAATCCATCCTCGGACTCACTCCGCGCGAGGCCGACCCTGCATGCCGGACGGCCCTGATCGGCGGCCGAGCACAAGCCCCGGCGGAGGAGGACGGATCCGCGTGACGGACCCGTCCCGGACGGCCCCGCGTCCTCGCACTGCTCACTGCTCGTACCGCTTGTACTGCTCGTACTGCTCCGGGGTCTGCTCAGGCCTCTTCGGCGTGCAGGCTCATGGGGCCGTAGATCTGGCTGCCGTCCTCGAAGAGGAACACCTGGTCCGCACCGCCCTCGAGCAGTTCCTTCCAGACCTCACCGATCCAGGACTCGGCGTCCCCCTGCGTGCTGAACTCCTCCGGCTCCACGGCCGGCTGGACCTCCGTCCCGTCGGACTTCTCGAACCGCCACGTCCACGCCATGTGCGCCTCCCGGATGTCGGGTCCCGACAGCTGATCAGTTGCTGCCCGCAGCGTAGCCGGGCGCGCAGCCGCAGCGGCGACGCGGGATGATCGTTCCTGTGGAAGTGACTCTGCTCGGCACGGGTGCCCCCACCGGGCTCCCCCGCCCCGACTGCCCCTGCGCCGTCTGCGCCGCCGCCCGCGGCTCCGCGGCGCGCGCCGCAACCGCCCTGCTGGTCGACGGGGCGCTGCTGCTCGACCTGACCCCCGGGGCCGCACTGGCGGCCGCCCGCGCCGGGCATTCGCTCGTCGGCGTACGGCAGGTGCTGCTGACGCATCCGCACAATGGGCCGGCGATGGAGCTGCCCGCGGGGCTGCCGACGGCGGGGAGGGTGCCGGACGGGCAGGAGTTGACGCTGATCAGCGGTCACCGGGTGCGCGCGGTGGCGATGGACACGCCGGGTACGGGATACGAGGTGGCCTCGCCGGACGGCGAGCGGCTGCTCTATCTGCCGCCGGGCGGGGCGGTCGCGGGGACAAGGGAGCACGAGAGCCTGCCGTACGACCTGGTCGTCGCCGATGTCGTCGGGCGGCCCGACGGGCTGGCACTGCTGCGGGCGACGGGGGCGGTCGGGCCGACGACGGATGTCGTCGCGGTCCACATCGACCACGAGGTGCCGCCGGGCGCGGAGCTGGAGCGGCGGCTCGCGGCGGCGGGGGCGCGGGCTGTGCCGGACGGCACGACGCTGTACACGGGCGAGTACCACGCGGTACCGGACGTACCGCGGCGCACGCTGGTCACGGGCGGGGCGCGGTCGGGCAAGTCGCTGGAGGCGGAGAGGCGCCTGGAGTCCTTCCCGGACGTCGTCTACGTGGCGACGAGCGGCACCCGTGCCGACGACCCGGAGTGGGCGTCCCGGGTGGCGGCCCACCGTGACCGCCGGCCCGGCTCCTGGCGGACGATCGAGACCTGCGACCTCGTACCGCTCCTCGCGGAGGACGGGCCGCCGCTGCTGATCGACTGCCTGGCGCTCTGGCTGACGGACGCGATGGACCGGGTGGGGGCGTGGGACGACGAAGTGTGGGAGACGACGGGGCGCGAGGCCCTGCACCGCCGCACCGCGGAACTCGTCGCGACCCTCCGCACGACGCGTCGCACGGTCGTCGCCGTGACGAACGAGGTCGGCTCCGGGGTCGTACCGGCGACCGCGTCCGGGCGCCGCTTCCGTGACGAACTGGGCCGGCTGAATGCGGCGTTCGCCACGGAGTGCGAGCATCTGCTTCTGGTGGTCTCGGGCCAGGCGCTGCCGCTGCGCGGCTGACGGCCCGTCGGCACCCTCGCCGCAGCGCGGCCCGGGCCCGACAGCGGCCGGAGCTGCCGGTACTGTTCGGCGAATGAGCTCGCTGAATCTCGACGACTTCTCCGATCTGATCGAGCGCCCCGACAGCGGCGTGCGGCGCGATGCCGAGGAACGCCGGGAGCGGCTGGTCGTGCCGCCCGGATCGCTGGGGCGGCTGGACGAGCTCGGGGAGTGGCTGTCGGCCGCGCAGGGGGCCGTGCCGGTGCGGCCGGTCGAGCGGCCCCGGGTGGTGCTGTTCGCCGCCGACCACGGTGTCGCGGAGCTCGGGGTCTCGGGCCGGCCGGCCGGCAGTGCGCACGAGCTGGTGCGGGCCGTGCTGGAGGGCGCGAGCCCCGTCGCGGTGCTGGCCCGCCGGATGGACGTGCCCGTGCGGATCGTCGACGCGGGACTCGACTGCGACCCGGAGCTCCTGCCGGGGGAGGTCGTACGCCACCGCGTGCGGCGCGGCAGCGGGCGGATCGACATCGAGGACGCCCTCACCGCCGAGGAGGCCGAGCAGGCCGTGCGCCTGGGCATGGCGATCGCCGACGAGGAGGCCGACTCCGGCACCGATCTCGTGGTCCTGGGCGATCTCAGCGTCGGCGGCACCACGCCCGCCTCGGCGCTCGTCGCCGCGCTGTGCGGCACGGACGCCTCGGTGGTGACCGGCCGCGGCGGCGCCGGGATCGACGATCTGGCGTGGATGCGCAAGTGCGCGGCGATCCGGGACTCGCTGCGGCGCGCCCGGCCCGTGCTGGGCGACCAGCTCCAGTTGCTCGCCGCGGTGGGCGGTGCGGATCTCGCCGCGACCACGGGCTTTCTGCTGCAGGCCGCGGTGCGCCGGATGCCGGTGATCCTGGACGGAGTGGTGTCGGCGGCGTGTGCGCTCGTCGCGCAGCGCGTGGCGTTCCGCGCCCCGGACTGGTGGCTGGCGGGCCAGGTCAGCGGTGAGCCCGCGCAGGCCAAGGCGCTGGACCGGATGGCGCTGAACCCGCTGCTCGACCACGGCGTCACGGTCGGCGAAGGAACCGGGGCGTTGCTGGCGCTTCCTCTCGTTCAGGCTTCCGCGGCGTTCGCCGCGGAGCTGCCCGAGCGTCCCGAGCACACGGAGGGCTCGGAGGACACGGAGGACACAAAGGGCTCGGAGGATTCGGAGGACTCGGGGACCACGGAGGATTCGGCGCGCCTGGCGGACTGACCACCGGGCGGGAACGGCGGCCCCGCGAGATCGGGATCACTCGGGTGACGCTCAACTCCGCGCCGTACGGATCGGTCTTGGAACGTGCCAGGTACCGACCGTCCGGGAGCCGCCCTTCATGCTCGACACCCTGAGCACCGGCCGTGCGCGCGCGTTCGCGCGCCGCGAGTGGGGGCTGCTGTGCACGACCGTCCGCACGGCGCTCGTCACGAAGAAGTGGCGGGCCGTGCCGCTCACGCTCGCCGCGGTCTGTCTCACCGGTCTCTTCCAGTTGGTGCAGAACCAGACCTGGGGCTATCAGCCGGTGCAGGACATCGGCTCGGTCCGGGCCGCGGACCCGCTCTGGCTCGCGCTCGTGCGTACGCCGCTCTCGCTCTTCGTACCGGCCCTCGATCTGCCGGTGTGGGGCGCGCTGGCCCAGATCCTGGTGGTTTTCGGGATCTCCGAGATCTGTCTCGGGCGGATGCGGACGCTCGTGATCGCGTACGCGGCGACCCTGGCCGGGACCATGTACGCCCGCCTCGGCATCGCGCTCGGCCCGGAGAATCCGCTGGGACTTCCGGCCTCGGACGCGCAGGTCGTGGACACCGGTCCGTCGGCGGCGGTCGTCGGCCTCGCGGTCTGTGTCTGCTACCGCCACCGTGCGTGGCTGACCGCGGGCCTGGTCATCGTCGCCATGGTCGTCGAGATACTGATCAAGAACAATCTGGCGGGCAAGGAGCATTTGGCGGCGATCGCCGCGGTGCTGATGGTGTGCGGGGGGACGGCGTGGCGTCAGCGCGGACCGGGGCCAGGGCCAGGACCGGGACCGCCGGGACCGGAACCGGGACCAGGACCAGAACTCGGACCGGAACCGGTTCCGGGCGCCCGGGCGGCGGGCGGCCGGTCCGGAGCGCCCCCGATCAGGTCCTGAAACTTTCTGCGCGGCCCGCTCCAGCGTTTGTCGTGGCGGACGGCGCGCAGGATCGCCCGTGCCCGGGAGCGCGGGCGGCGCCGGTAGATGCGCTTGGCCCACGGAGAGGCGGGCCTGGCCAGCCGGATCGCGCCGACGATCGCGATGAACGGCACGAGCGTGCCGATGACCGCCATCCGCAGCTTGCCCTTGAAGAGTGTGATCAGGACGAAGCAGAAGTTGACGACGAGGGTGAGCAGCAAGACCCGGCGGTCGTCCCGCTCGTCCTCGGTCAGGTCGTTGACGCCGAGCGGCGCGAACCCGCCGAGGATGAGCAGCAGCAGGGCAGCGGTCAGCACCACGGCCTCGACGCTCTGACGGCCCGCCTCGGTCCAGTAGACGTCGTCGAGGTGGAGGATCAGCGCGAACTCGTCGAGGACGAGCCCGGCGCCGATGCCGAAGATCACCGCGAAGACGACGGCACCCGCCCCGGTGTGCTCGGTCGATGCGACCGCACCGAAGCCGCCGACCACGGTGAGGACGACGCCTGGCACCACATGATGGATGTGCAGTCCGCCGGACTTGACGTTGCCGAACGGCCCCTTCCCGGCCCGGATCAGCCGAGTGATCGTCCGGGTGATCAGGAAGGTCAGCACGAACGAGGCGAGCGCCAGGAGCAGCGGGAGCTTCCCGGGCTCCACGATGTTGCGGTAGAACCAGTCACTCATACCGTCTACTCCCAGTTTGTCCGTCATGCGCAATTTACCGTCGGGGCGCACCGACTACGCTGCGCGCGGTGAGCTCGATGAAGACAGCCGGCCCGGTGACCGGCATACGGTTCGCCTTCGGCACCCTGACCGTCCTGCCCGTACGGGTCAGCCGCTGGGACCGGGACGCGGCGCGCGCGGGCATGCTGTGGGCCCCGCTCGCCGGCCTGGTCGTCGGCCTCTGCGCCGCGGCACTCGGCGGGCTCCTGCTCACCCTGGGCTCGGGGCCCCTCCTCGCGGCGGTCGCCTCCACCGCCGTACCGGCCGTCCTCACGCGCGGCCTGCACCTCGACGGGCTCGCCGACACCGCGGACGGGCTGGGCAGCGGGAAACCCGCGGAGGACGCGCTGCGCATCATGAAGCAGTCGGACATCGGGCCGTTCGGTGTGATCACCCTCGTCCTCGTACTGCCGGCCCAGATCGCGGCCCTCTTCGAGCTGTACGGGGAGGAGGGCTGGGCCCGGGGCGCGGTCGCCGCGGCCCTGGCGGGCGTCGTGGCGCGCCTCGCCCTCACGCTCGCCTCCCGTACGGGCATCCCGGCGGCCCGGCCGGAGGGCCTGGGCGCGGCAGTGGCCGAGAGCGTGCCGCTCCGCTCGGTGGCGGCGATCACACTGGCGGTGCTGGCGGCATGCGCGGGCGCGGGGGCGCTGTTCGACGGCTGGACTGCGGTGCGCCACGCCCTCGCGGCCGTGGTCGCGCTCGCCGCCGCGCAGTTGCTTCTGCGGCACTGCGTACGCCGCTTCGGCGGGGTGACGGGCGATGTGTTCGGGGCGGTGGCGGAGACGGCGGGGACGGCGGCGCTGGTCGCCCTGACGCTGGGCTAGGACCGACAGGACAGGCAGGAACGGCACGACCGGCAGGAGGGCCCTAGCAGGCCCGGCGCCAGACCCCGAGCTCGTACTTCTTCAGGATCGAGCTGAGCCGCAACCGCCGGGACTCCGGGCAGAAGCGGTCCACCGGCAGCGCGTACTCGGCGTGGAACACGGCCTTGCCCGCCTCGATGAACGGCGTCAGCGCGTCGCACTCGCCGTACTGGGCGCACTGCTCGTTGACCGCGAAGTCGAAGTCGCCGACCAGCTGCGGAATCTGGGGGAGGTCGTTCTTCAGCCCGACGGCCATGCCCCGGTCATGGGCCAGTCGGGCGATCAGGCGGTTGTAGCGGAGCTGATGGCCGGCGGAGAGGGGGAAGCCGGTGTCGTTGAGGTAGCCGTCCATGTTGTCCGGCTCGACCGCGTCGAAGCCCTTCTCCCTGCACATGTCGAGGCGCGCGGCCATCAGTGGCTCCAGGACGTCCGTGCGGCGGATGTCGAGCCAGCGTTCGCCCTTCCAGCCGTTGCCCTTGCCGAGCAGGGCCTCGGGGAAGTCGACCGCGTCGGGGCGGAAGTCCTCCCAGGCGCCGGTCGAGAGGTAGCAGATGACCTTGCGGCCGCGCCGGTGGAGGTCCGTGACCGCGGACGCCGGGTGGTCGAAGCCGTCGATGTCGTACACGGGCACGTCGACCGTCGGGTCCAGCCGACCACTGAGCTGCCACTGCCACTCCACGCCCGGCTTCGGCTGCCAGCGGGGCGCCGACGGAGCCGGACCGTCCGTGTCGTCCGTCCCGTCCGGGGCGGCCGTGCAGCCGGCGAGCAGCGCCAGCATCGTCACCAGCGGCAGGAGTCGCCTCACGCGCCCGGGTCCAGGGCGTACGGCAGCGTGCCCCACGGGTGTGCGCCCGTGCCCGGCACGATGCAGTGGACCGGGGCCGCGGAGGTGGCGTGGGCCGGGGCCGAGTGGATCAGATGGCAGTGGTGCGGGGACAGCGGGAGGTCGAGGGAGCGGTAGGTGTGCCACGTGCCCTCGAACGTGACGAGGAGATCGGCCAGTTCCCCGTATGCCGCGTCCGGGTGAACGCCCGGGTTGAGGACCAGCGTCCGCGCGCCTGCCGCCCGGGCGGCCACCGCGAGGCGCCGGTAGTGGGCGAGCCCTTCCGGGCCGGAGACCGCCTGGTCCAGGAACGCCCCGTCGGCGCCGTACCAGTCGCGGTGGCGCAGCAGATCGCGGACGACGTCGGCGTGCGGGCGGCGGCCGTACGCGGTGTCGGTGTAGCCGAGTACGCGCACCCCGGCGGCCCGCAGCTCGGCCGCCACCGCAGCGAACGCCGGGTCGGCGGAGTCCCCTGGGCCGCTGGCCGGGTTGAGCACGACCCCGTAGAGACGGGGCGCGGCGGCGATGACGGTCCGCCAGGCGTCGGGGCGGTCGGCGGGATGCTCGTACAGCGGTACCAGCAGGCTCATGGAAGGGCTCCTCAGCGATGGGCGGTGACTCGGCCCAGCAGCACACAGACCAGCCCGGCGAGCAGGGCGGCCGCGGTCCCGGGCACGACGAGCAGGGACGCTGCCGGAACGAGGACGGCGACGAGGGCTGCCGCGCAGCACACGCCGGCCGCGCTCAGCACCGCGCCGAACGCCTGGAGCAGCAGCCCGGTCCACAGCACGACCCCGAGCAGCAGCACCCCCGCGAACGCGGCTCCGCCGGGCCCGCGGCCGCCGCCCGGCCAGAGCAGCATCGCCACCGCGGCGAACGTCAGCAGGGTGCCCAGATAGCCCGCGAGGCACCGCGCCAGCGTCGCCGCGACGGACACCCGGAAGCCGCGCGGTGTGGTGCTGCCGCGCAGCCCGGCGAGGCTGTCGGCCCTGAAGCGGTGCAGCAGCCATTCGGCGGGGCCCATGCTGAGCGTCAGCGCCACGGCGAACGGCGCGGTGTCCAGGGCGACACGGAGCACCAGCACGCCGGTCCCGAGCCCGAAGAGTCCGTACGGCAGCGTCCCGCCGAGCCAGGGAGCACGGTGGGCGGCCGGGCCGGCTCCACGGGCCGGGGCCGGCTCCGCGGGCCGGGGCCGCCGACCGCCCGCGGGTGCGAGCGCCCGCGCCGCCAGGCACACCGCCGCCGTCGCGGAGGCCACCAGCAGGGCGATCCGCACCCAGGACGGCAGGGGCTGCAGTGCCGCGTACGAAGCCCCCGCCGCGAGAGGCAGCAGGGCGAGCAGCAGCGCGCGGTCGTGGGCCAGGACCAGGAGAACGGTCGCCGCCGCGAGGTAGAGGGACTGACCCGCCGTGAAGAGCAGGACCGGGCCGTCGGCGGGCCCGGCGGAGGCGAGCGCGGCGGCCGTGCCGAGCAGCGCACCCGCGGGTGCACCCAGCCGCAGGGAACGCGCGGCCGCTGCGCGGTCGCCGAGGCCGAGCCAGGAATACGCGCGGTGGGCGAGGGCCTGGTTCCAGGTCCAGCCGGCGAGCGCGGCGGCGAGCAGCGGTTCGTACGCGATCCGGCCGCCCGCGAGGAGCGGCGCTGCCAGGACGTAGCCCAGTCCCGGCAGCGCGAAGATCACGCCACGCAGGAGGCAGGCGAGGAGCGTCCCGGCCGCCGGGTCGTCGGGCGGGGCGGCCGGCTCCGGGAAGCGGCGCCCGACGCGTGCGTAGAGCTCCTCGGCCAGCGCGAAGGAGTCCTCGCGGCCGTAGCGGAGACGTATCTGCTCGTCCGTCAGCCCGTCGGACTCCAGCAGCGCGGCAATCTCGTCCGGGTGGACGGCCGCCGCGACGAAGTCCTCCAGCCGCTCGGTGAGTTCGTCGAGCGGATCGGCCGCGGCACGGTCGGGCCGGTGCGGCCGCGGCACGTACGGCAGCGTGTCCTGAGTGGCCGTCCCCGGCTCCTTCAGCCACATCGAGCCGCTCACCAGACACTCCCGTCCGCCGCGAGCTCGCGGTACCAGGGGTCCTTCAGCTCCACCCTCCAGTCGTCGACGGTCTCGACGCGCGGCGGCTCGTACACGACGCCCGGCGCCCCCGCCAGCTCCAGATAGATCTGGCGGAAGGCGTCGACCGAACGCCGGAGCGTGAAGCGGTCGATGACCCGCTGCCGGGCGCGCCGGCCCAGCTCGGCGCGGCGCTCCGCGTCCCTCAGGAGTTCCACGGCCGCCGCCGCGAGCGCATCGGGTTCGCGCGGCGGGACCACGAGGCCCGTGTCGCCGACGGCCTCGCGCACTCCCCCGACATCGGTGGACACGGTCGTCCGGCCGCAGGACATGGCCTCGATGATCGAGAAGGGGAAGCCCTCGCTGATGCTGGAGAGCATCACCACGTGCCCCGCGGCGTACGCGCGTGCGACATCGCTGACACGCCCCTCCCAGCTGATGCCGTCCGTGACGCCGAGTTCGGCGGCCAGCTTCTCCAGCCGGGTCTGGTACCACTCCCCTCCCTCGGGGGGCGCGCCGAACAACCGCAGCCTCAGCTCCGGCAGTTCGGCCCTGGCCGAGGCGTAGGCCCGGATCAGCGTCTCCAGGTCCTTGATCGGGTCGATCCGGCCCGCCCAGCTGAGCGTGGGCACGGACGGCTCGGCTCCGGCATGCGGGAAGGCGTGCGGGTCGACGCCGTTGTAGACGGTGCGGATACGGTCGGACTCGGCGCCTCCGCGCTCCTCCCAGCGGCGGTTGTACTGGTTGCACGGGGTGATCAGGTCGGCCCGCCGGTACCCCAGCGAGTTGAGCGCCCGGTAGAAGCCGAGCATGAGCGCCTTGACCGGCCAGCGCTGGGCCTCGCTGCGGTAGCCGAGGTAGCGCTCGCGCAGATAGATGCCGTGCTCGGTGAGGAGGAAGGGCACACCGTCCAGACGTTTCGCGGCGAGCGCGGGAAGCGTGGCGAGTCCGCTGCTGACGGCGTGGGCGACGCTGTCCTCGGGTATGCGGGTCGCGAGCGGGCGCAGCGCGTGCTCGAGCAGGTCGGTGGCGGTCAGGGCGTCGTGGACCGTGGGGCGGGCCGTGGCGGTCGGCAGATGCGGCATGGTCCATATCCACATCAGGGTGCGGACGGCGGCCTCGGTGCGCAGGGCGGCCGAAAGCCGGCCGGCCCGGGCCTCCACGGCGAGCGCGTCGAGCTCGGCACCGAAGTCGCAGTGTGCGTCCGGGTCGAGCAGGGCCAGCAGGAACCGCTCGTACGTGTCGAGGAAGCGCCGGCGCGCCGCCCTGCCGAGGAGCGCGCGGGTACGGCCGGGGCGCGGCCCCCACAGGGGTACGACGGTGTGTCTGCGGACGTTGGGCGGCAGGACCCAGGTGACGGGCTCACGGCCGCTGCCGGTGAGGGCGGTGAGGGTGAAGTCGAACTCGGGCATTCCGCGGACGAGTTGGTCGCACCAGGTGCTGACGCCCCCGTGGGCGTGCGGATAGGTGCCTTCGGTGAGCATGGTGACGTGACGCCCCTGGCTCATCGTGCTGGGTCCCCCCTGGACATGCGGTGTGCGTGGTGCGGTCGTGTGCTGTGTCGTGCCTGACTGCGTCATGCCTGCGCTGGTCCGTGCGTGCGCTGGTCCGTGCGTGCGCTGGTCCGTGCGTGCGCTGGTCCGTGCGTGCGCTGGTCCGTGCGTGCGCTGGTCCGTGCGTGCGCTGGTCCGTGCG
>NZ_JBEOXF010000086.1:20868-27000 GCF_040296405.1 Streptomyces sp. NPDC002133
CGTGCGCTGGTTCGTGCGTGCGCGCCGCGCACTCTCATGCACCCCTTGGCCGAGGGTGCATGAGAGTGCGTCCGAGAGCCCCGGTGTCAGGCGGGCAGCCGCAGTGTGACGGCGGACTGGAGCACCTCGGGCCCGGTCCAGGCCGACCGCTGCCCCGCATACGGAGTGCCGAAGACGGCCGTGCCGAGCAGGAGTTGCTTGCGGGTGCCCTCGGGTGCGGTGACGGGAACGACGACCCCGGACGGGCCCTGCACGGTGACGGTGGTGCCGATGCGGTACGCCGTGACCCTGCCCGCGTCGAGGGCCTTCTGCCAGGCGTCGCGGCGGCTCAGTTCCGTACCGACGTCGCGCTGGCGCGGGTTGACGAGCGGCGCGCTGTCCGCGAACAGCGACCGGTAGTCGCCGAGGATCCGGTCCAGCACGGGGTAGAGGATGCGGTCCTCGGCCAGGTTGGACTGGTGGACGTAGTGCGGGCGCGGGTCGTTCGCGACCACATGGCCCAGGGCGATCCTGGCCTCCTGCGGGACGATGTGGCCCGCGTAGCCGGTGCCGGTGTCCAGCGGCTCGTCCAGGCAGGTGGAGGCGGGGTTGATCTCGCAGATGCCGCTGCCGCCGTCGGCCTGCGACGTGTAGATCCAGTTGTACTCGTCGGCCATCTCGGCCGCCGTGCCCACGTTGTAGTACACGTTCATCGGGTGGCGGGGCACGGTGAGGGCGCTGCCCACGGCGCGCTGCTGCGGTTCGCGGGAGTTGTCGCTGGCGACCCACTTGACGCCGTTGTCGGCGAGCGCGGGGGCCAGGTTGGGGTTGTCCACGGGCTGCTGCGGGAGTGTCCTGAGACCCGAGTGCTCGCCGGTGACCAGTTCGGTGCGGTCGACGGAGATGCCCTTGTTCACAGCCCAGTTGTGGTTGTCCCGGATCTGCGCGGAGATCCCGGCCCGGCTCATCCACCGCGTGTTGCCCGCGGTGTCCTTGGCACACTGCCAGGGGACGACGGAGACGTCCTGGACGCAGCCGAGGAACGGATGCGTGTAAGTGTGGTTGATCCAGCGGTACTTGGCCCGGTCGGCCAGCAGCCGCGCGGTCAGCGCGTCCGTGCCGCCGTGCTCGGCCTTCCACTCCTCGCCCGCGCCCGCGTTGTAGACCATGTCCAGGGTGAAGCCGCCGGCCTGCTGCCACTGGGCGGCGTACTGCGCGTCGGCGGCGGTCATCCGGATGTCGGGGGTCTCCTCGCCGCCGGGGCCCGCGCAGTCGATGTCACCCGGAGTGCAGTTGCGCTCGGTGTCCCAGCGGGCGTCGGGCGCGAAGACGTCGTCGACGTGGACCGAGAAGTAGTTGCGGCTCTGGCCGAGGTGAACGCCCTGGGTGAGCCATTCGACGATGCCCCGGGCGAGCAGCCGGAACTGCCGCTGGTGCTGGTTGTACGCGAAGGTCACGACGAGTTCGCGGCGGCCGTCGTGCGCGTACTCGCCGAGCAGGCTGGCGCGGCCCTCGCCACCGGGCACGGGCGCGTCGACATAGCTGGTGAAACCTTCGCGGGGGCGGGCGAGGTAGCCGTAGCTCTCGCCGACGTCCGGCGCGTTGTCCTCGAAGGCCAGCGACCCGTCGAGATAGCCGAAGGGGCCCGAGCGGCCCGCGGCGGTGACGGCGGCCGGGGTGCCGTCGAGAGTGCCGGACCAGCCACCCTCGCTGGTGTAGTCGAGCCCAACGCCCGGATGTGCCCAGGTGTACGCGTCGACCTGGCGGATGCCGAAGGCCTTCTCGTACGCGACGAGCGCGGACTGCTCGGCGGTGCCCGTGGCGTCCGTGCCGAACGGGGCCTCGTTGGGCAGGACCACGCCCTGGTACCTGGCGCGCGGCCGGCCGCCCACCGTGTCGCTCAGGAACGCCGCGCTGATCCGCGGACGGCCCGGGTCGTCGAGGTCGACGACGCTGTACGGCACTCCGGTGCTGCGCAGCTCCGCGGTCACCGCCGCCACCGATGCGCCGCCGTCGTCGACGACGAGGACCCTCAGGTCGATCCGCGGCACCGGGTCCGCGGCCGCCGCGCTCGACGCGGGCAGCACCGCCGCGAGGAGGGCGGACGTCGCCAGTGCGAGCACCGTCCTGCCGCGGAGCCCGCCCGGGCCGGACCTGCCGCCGCGCCGGTCCGTGCTGGACGTGCCGCCGAGTCCGCCCATACCGATTCCGTACGCCATCGCGCATCCCCCACCCTCGGAGGCCTCCATGCGCAGATTGCGCGGAGGACCTGTGGAAATCATGCAAAGCAGCTACTCGCTCCCTTGCGCATTCGCCCCGAGTGTGACGGAGGACTCACGCTCCGTACGGCGAACATGTCGGAGACACCACGGATGGGTGAACCACCGCGGGCGTGAGCGAACATCGCAGGCGCGCGTAGGCTCGTTCCGGGGCTCCGACTGGCCCGATTTACGATGCGCCGGGCACGGCCGACCCCACCTCCTCGGCCATCGAACTCAAACGGAAGCGAGAATTCACCACCGTGACTGCTCTCACTCTCAGCACTGCCGGCGCTTCGACGCTGCGCGCCGACGCGATCGTCGTCGGCGTCGCGAAGGGCGCCAAGGGCCCGGTCGTCGCCGCCGGCGCCGAGGCCGTGGACAAGGCGTTCGACGGAAAGCTCGCCACCGTCCTGGAGACCCTCGGTGCCTCGGGTGCCGAGGGCGAGGTGACCAAGCTGCCCGCACCTTCGGGCCTGAAGACCCCGGTCGTGGTGGCGGTCGGTCTCGGCCAGGCCCCGGAGAAGGACGAGGCCTACACGGCCGAGTCGCTGCGGCGAGCCGCCGGATCCGCCGCCCGCGCCCTGGCGGGCACGAAGAAGGCCGCTTTCGCGCTGCCGGTCGAGGCCTCCGAGGACGTCGAGGCCATCGCGGAGGGCGCGCTGCTCGGCGCGTACGCCTTCACCGCGTACCAGGACGGCGGCAACGGCAAGGCCGCGAAGAACGAGAAGAACGACAACAGCAGGAAGCAGCCGCTGGCCGAGGTCGCCCTGCTCGGCGCCAAGCCGCGCGACAAGGCGCACAAGGCCGCGGCCGAGCGGGCCATCGCGCTGACCGAGGAGATCAACCGCGCCCGCGACCTGGTCAACACCCCGCCGAACGACCTCTTCCCCGAGTCGTTCGCCGCCGTCGCCACCGCCGCAGGCAAGGAGCACGGCGTCAAGGTGCAGGTGCTCGACGAGAAGGCGCTCGCCAAGGGTGGCTACGGCGGCATCCTGGGCGTCGGCCAGGGCGCGGCGAACGGCCCGCGCCTGGTGCGCCTCGGCTACACGCACCCCAAGGCGGAGAAGACCCTGGCCCTGGTCGGCAAGGGAATCACGTACGACTCGGGCGGCATCTCGCTGAAGCCGGCCGGTCACAACGAGACGATGAAGTGCGACATGAGCGGCGCCGCCGCGGTCTTCGCCGCCGTCGTCACGGCCGCCCGTCTCGGCCTTGAGGTCAATGTCACCGGCTGGCTGGCGCTCGCCGAGAACATGCCCTCCGGCACCGCCACCCGCCCCGGCGACGTCCTGCGCATGTACAGCGGCAAGACGGTCGAGGTGCTCAACACCGACGCCGAGGGCCGGCTGGTGCTGGCCGACGCGCTCACCAGGGCGTCGGAGGAGAACCCCGACGCGATCGTGGACGTGGCGACGCTGACCGGCGCGATGGTGCTGGCGCTGGGCCACCGCAGGTTCGGCGTCATGGCGAACGACGACGCGTTCCGTACGGCCGTCCACGAGATCGCCGAGGAGGTGGGCGAGGACTCCTGGCCGATGCCGCTCCCGGCCGACCTGCGCAAGGGCATGGACTCCCCGACCGCCGACATCGCCAACATGGGCGAGCGGATGGGCGGCGGCCTGGTCGCCGGTCTGTTCCTGAAGGAGTTCGTCGGCGAGGGCATCACCTGGGCCCACCTGGACATCGCAGGCCCGGCCTTCAACGAGGGCGGCCCGTTCGGCTACACCCCGAAGGGCGGCACCGGCTCCGCGGTCCGCACCCTGGTGAAGCTCGCCGAGCGCACCGCCGCCGGTGACCTGGGCTGATGTAGGACGGCAGGCGCGGCGACGGGCCGCTTCGGCGGATCCTGCGCTCACGCCGGCGCACGGCCCCGGGAATACCCCCGGGGCCGTGCGCCTTCACCGGAATCCGTAGGTTCATACGGACGAGTAACCGCGGGGGGCGGCAGAACCGCCGTCCCGGACCCCGGCCCCGCGTCCCGCCTTCCGCCGACAAGTGCGAAGATGGGTTCTCGGCAGGACAGGGCCCCACCACAGGGCCGAAGAAAAGCGGCCGAACACCAGCCGCCGCGTGGGTCTGGACGACCGGCGCCCGGCGCACATGCATGGAGGACGTGACGTGGCGAACGACGCCAGCACCGTTTTCGACCTAGTGATCCTCGGCGGTGGTAGCGGCGGTTACGCCGCGGCACTGCGCGGAGCGCAGCTGGGCCTGGACGTCGCCCTGATCGAGAAGGACAAGGTCGGCGGCACCTGCCTGCACCGCGGATGCATTCCCACCAAGGCCCTGCTGCACGCCGGCGAGATCGCCGACCAGGCCCGTGAGAGCGAGCAGTTCGGGGTCAAGGCCACCTTCGAGGGCATCGACGTCCCGGCCGTCCACAAGTACAAGGACGAGGTGATCTCCGGGCTGTACAAGGGCCTGCAGGGTCTGATCGCCTCCCGCAAGGTGACGTACATCGAGGGCGAGGGCCGGCTGTCGTCCCCCACCTCCGTCGACGTCAACGGCCGACGCGTCCAGGGCCGCCACGTCCTCCTCGCCACCGGTTCCGTGCCGAAGTCGCTGCCGGGTCTGACCATCGACGGCAACCGCATCATCTCCTCCGACCACGCGCTGGTCCTGGACCGCGTGCCGAAGTCCGCGATCGTGCTGGGCGGCGGCGTCATCGGCGTCGAGTTCGCCTCCGCGTGGAAGTCCTTCGGCACCGACATCACGATCATCGAGGCCCTGAAGCACCTCGTCCCGGTCGAGGACGAGAACAGCTCGAAGCTTCTCGAGCGCGCCTTCCGCAAGCGCGGCATCAAGTTCAACCTCGGCACCTTCTTCGAGAAGGCCGAGTACACCCAGGACGGTGTGCGGGTCACCCTCGCCGACGGCAAGACCTTCGAGGCCGAGGTCCTGCTGGTCGCCGTCGGCCGCGGCCCGGTCTCGCAGGGCCTGGGCTACGAGGAGGCCGGGGTCGCCATGGAGCGCGGCTACGTCCTCGTCGACGAGTACATGCGGACCAACGTGCCGACCATCTCGGCCGTCGGTGACCTCGTCCCGACGCTCCAGCTCGCGCACGTCGGCTTCGCCGAGGGCATCCTGGTGGCAGAGCGTCTTGCCGGTCTGAAGTCCGTCCCGATCGACTACGACGGCGTGCCGCGGGTGACCTACTGCCACCCGGAGGTCGCCTCCGTCGGTGTCACCGAGGCCAAGGCCAAGGAGATCTACGGCGCGGACAAGGTCGTCGCTCTGAAGTACAACCTCGCGGGCAACGGCAAGAGCAAGATCCTGAAGACCACGGGCGAGATCAAGCTCGTCCAGGTCAAGGACGGTGCCGTGGTCGGCGTCCACATGGTCGGTGACCGTATGGGCGAGCAGGTCGGTGAGGCTCAGCTGATCTACAACTGGGAGGCTCTGCCGGCCGAGGTCGCGCAGCTCATCCACGCGCACCCGACGCAGAACGAGGCGCTCGGCGAAGCCCACCTGGCCCTGGCGGGCAAGCCCCTCCACTCCCACGACTGATTCAGTCAACGGGCGCGACGACGACCACTACCGCACATTCGTAAGGAGCAACCGAAACCATGCCGGTTTCCGTAACCCTTCCGGCGCTCGGCGAGAGCGTCACCGAGGGCACCGTCACCCGCTGGCTGAAGGCCGAAGGCGAGCGCGTCGAGGCTGACGAGCCGCTGCTCGAGGTGTCGACCGACAAGGTCGACACCGAGATCCCCGCACCGGCCTCCGGCGTCCTCGCGTCCATCAAGGTCGCCGAGGACGAGACCGTCGAGGTCGGCGCCGAGCTCGCCGTCATCGACGACGGCACGGGCGCGCCCGCTGCCGCCCCGGCCCCGGCCGCCGCTGCCGCCGAGGCCCCTGCGGCTCCGGCCGCACAGATCGGACGAGCGGCGGG
>NZ_JBEOXF010000087.1:0-26903 GCF_040296405.1 Streptomyces sp. NPDC002133
GAGTCACACGAGACAAGCTGCCATCAGCCACACCCGGCCCTCCCGGGCCGCCTAACAACTTACGGAGCTGCCATGGGGCGAGAGATCATGGCCCCATACGCTGGCCGCGAATCGGGCTGGCTGCTCGCCTGCCCGCAATAGCCCAATCTGGGGCCATGATCTTCGAGGCTCGCCCCATGGTGGCTGCGTAAAGCCGCGGAGCCGACCGCCCCAGCCCCGCGCCGGCCGTTCTTCTCTGCGTTGGCTCGCGCCGCGCGCGTCCGGCGGCCGGGCGGAGCGGGGCGGAGACAGGAGCGTCGCCCGGCGCCGAGCCGGGCGCGCGGCGAGCGGAGCGAGCCCTTGACAAGGTCGACCAGGGCGTGCCCGTCCCCACCAAGTCGGCCAAACTCTCCGAGTGGCTGCCGTACTGGCTGGACAACATCATCAAGCCTCGTCGGAAGCGCACCACCTATGCCAAGTACGAGGTGCACGTGCGTCTCTATCTCGTGCCGATGCTCGGTTCCAAGCGGCTGCAGACATTGAGCGTCGCCGACGTCCGGCGCTTCCTCGTCCAGCTGTAGAACAAGACCACCGCGGCCACTGCCAAGGAATCGCACCGCGTCCTGCGGACGGCCCTCACCGCCGCCTGCCGAGAAGAGCTGGTGATGCGTAACGTCGCGACGCTCGTTGAGCCGCCCTCGGTCGACGCGCGCGACCTGTCGCCGTGGTCCTTGGACGAGACGCTCGACTTCCTGAGCGCCGCCCGCAAAGACCCGCTCTACGCGGCTTTCGTCCTCGCCATCGCCCTCGGCTTCCGGCGCGGTGAGATCGTCGGACTCCGCTGGGAGAACCTCGATCTCGACAAGCGGGAGATCCGCGTGCGCACTCAGCGGCAGCGAGTCCGCGGCGAAGCGTACGAGGACGATCCCAAGGGGCGTCGCCGGAAGCAGACCCTGCCTCTCCCCGCGATCTGCATTGCTCCCCTGCGCTGGCAGCGCCTCCGCCAAGCGGCCCTGCGCGAGCGTGCTGGCGCGGTCTGGGAGGAGACGGGCTACGTCTTCACCACACGCACCGGTCGGCCGATCGAGCCGCGGAACCTGTACCGCTCGTTCACCCGCGTCGCCGACTCTGCCGGCCTCCGCGTCATCCGGCTCCACGACGCCCGGCACGGCTGCGCCACCCTTCTCACCGCCGCCGGGGTGGCTCCGCGCGTCGTGATGGAGATCCTTGGGCACAGCCAGATCGCCGTCACGATGAACATCTACACGCACGTCGTCCAGGACACGCAGCGCGAGGCCGTCAGCCACATGGACCGGCTGCTCAGGAGGCGGCCCGGCCGTGAGTGACCAGCGGCGTTGATGTCAGATATCGATGTCAAAGGCCCCCAGTCATGATCGACTGGGGGCCTTTTCGCTGGTGGGCGCGGACGGTTTCGAACCGCCGACATCTGCTTTGTAAGAGCAGCGCTCTACCCCTGAGCTACGCACCCGGAGTGAGGCAACAGCGTACATGGACCACCGGTGGGTGCCGCAAACCAGATCATGTGGGGCCCGGGGTGCCTACCCGGGGGATAGCCCCACCATGGAGTGGGTGGGCGGCCGGATCGTGCGTGGGGGGGCGGGGTTTCTAGGGTGGGGGAAACGTTGCCGTTCAGGGGCTGGGGGAACATTGGGCGCACTGAAGAGCCGGACCCGCCGAATCCGCGGGCGGGTGCTCGGCGCCGCCGGTGGGGCCGTGATCGTCGCGGTCGCCGTCACCGGCTGTGCCGACGCGGATGCGGAGGGAGCCGTGGTCGAGCGGAAGACGTTCGCGTTCAGCGGGGAGACACTGACCATCGAAGCCGAGGACACAGCGATCGAGCTGGTGCCCGCGGATGTGAAGGCCGTCGAGGTGGAGCGACGGGTCGACGGGTGGGTGTTCATGGGCGAGGGGCCCGATCCGGAGTGGACGCTGCGGGACGGGACGCTGACGTTGCGCGTGAAGTGCAGCGCCGTCGCGAGTGACTGCGAGGCGCGGCACTCGGTGCGGGTGCCGCGCGGGGTCGCGGTCGATGTGCGCGACGACAACGGAAGTGTGACCGCGAGCGGGTTCGCCACGGCGCTGACGGTACGGGCGGACAACGGCACGGTGACCGTGCGGGACTCCAGTGGCCCGCTGGACCTCGTCGCCGACAACGGTGAGATCACCGGGAAGCGGGTCGCCTCCAGGACCGTGACCGCCGGGTCGGACAACGGGTCGGTGGAGCTGGACTTCGCCGTCGTACCGGATCTGGTGGACGGCTCCAGTGCGAACGGCGCGATCACCGTCGAGGTGCCGGGCTCGAAGGCGTACAGGGTGACGGCGGTCGCCGAGAACGGCGAGACGTCCGTCGGCGTCACCCAGGACCCGAAGAGCCCGCACATCATCAAGGCGCACAGCGACAACGGAGAGGTTGTCGTACGAGCGAACTAACAGGCCCGTGTGTTCGTCCTTACCGGGTGGGAGAATGAACCGGGCAGGGCGGACACGGCACGGGAGAGGGATGTGACGGCGACACACGCGCGGCCGCACAGAGGAGCGAAAGCGAAGTCAGGTGTCGCGCGGGGGCTGCGAGATCTTGTCGCCATGGTCCTGCTGCCGTTGCCCTTGGTCGCCGCCGCGCTGCCGGGGGCCTTCGCCAGTGGAGGCGGCGGGGGGACGCGGCGCTGGTTCGGCGGCGGGCGCGGGGAGAGCCAGCGGGCCGATGCCCAGGCCGCGAAGGATGCGGCGGCCGCGGCTTTCTACGAGCTCGACACGGCCCAGCGCGATCTGCGGATCTCTGTCGAGACGATCACGGCCGTGGACAGCTCGCCGGGCGCGCGTCGGGCTGTGGACGAGTTCGCCGCGCTGGGCAGGCGCATCGACGAGGTCAGCCACGGCTACATCACGGCGGTCGACGCGCACGACCTCGACCGGGACGGCCTTGACGCGTCGGTTGCGGCGCGGGCGCGCACGGAGCTGACGAAGGCGAAGGACGAGCTCGTACGGGTCAAGGGCGAGCTCGACCGGTTCGCGCAGGGGCTCGGGCCGCTGCTCGAGAAGGCGGAGACCCAGCTGGCCCGGCTCGCGCCCGCGGTCGAGCGCGCACGACAGGCGCTCCTCGCCGCGAGCAATGCGCTCGATTCGGTGCGGGGCTCCGGACTTCGGGCGGACGATCTCGCCGTCCGCCTCGCCGCCCTCGCCCCCGAGCTGACCAAGCTCAACGAAGGCGCCGGCCGGCACGGCGTCGCGGACACGCTGCAGCGTGCCGACCGGGTCGTACGGGAGGCCGAGGCCGTACGGACCGAGGCCGAGCGGCTCCCCGAGCGCGCCGCCGAGATCGACAAGCGGCTCGTTTCGCTGCGCACCCGCGCCCAGGCCCTGACCACCCGTGCGGACGGCGTCGAGCCCGTGCTCAGTGAGCTGCGCCGCCGCTTCACCGCCGCCTGCTGGCAGGATCTGCAGCCCGTCCCCGCTCAGGCCGCCGAGAACGTCCGCCGGGCCGAGGAGAAGCTCAAGGAGGCTGGGAAGGCACGCGACGAGCAGCGCTGGCCGGACGCGACCGCCCTGCTCGGCACGGTCCGGGCACTGCTGAACAGCACCGACGAGGCCGTCTCGACCGCCGGCGACCGGCTGCGCCGTCTCGACGCCGTCGCGAAGGACCCGGAGCAGGAGATCCAGCGCACCCGGTTCGCGATCCGAGACGCCCAGCGGCTTGCCATGGCGGGCCGCAACACTCCGGACCCGCGCCACGCCCGGCCCCTGGACGACTCCGTCGCCCGGCTGGAGCGCGCCATCGCCGGACTCGAGAGCCGCCACCCCGACTACTGGCACTTCCTGACGGAGACGGAAGCGGTGCGGCAGGGCGTGGCGCGCGTCGTCGAGCAGATCCGCGAGGAGCGCGGCGCAGGCGCCTGACGCGCGCGGATCGGCGAGGAGCGCGGCGCAGGCGTCTGACGTGCGCGGATCGGCGAGGAGCGCGGCGCAGGCGTCTGACGTGCGCCGCCGGCCCGGGCGGTCCCCCATTTGTCGGGGCGTCGGCACGGGCGGATGCTGGTGTAGGTACGTACGCCTGTAAGGAGGCCACCGTGGCATCCACTCATGTACCGCGAACCGTGCACCACAAGAGCGGCATCCGCGTCGTGCTGGACGAGCATCTGCCCGTCGATCACCGCCTCAACCAGGTCTACCGCGTCGGCGCCGGGATCATGGGGCTGATCCTGCTGGCCTTCGGGATCCTCGGCCTGACCAACAACCTCGGGTTCTTCGACACCGGCAACAACACCGTCGGCGGCCTCAACACCAACGGCGCGCTGAGCGTGCTGTCGATCTGCGTCGGACTGCTGCTCTTCGTGGGCATGGTCATCGGAGGCAACTTCGCCTCCACGCTGAACATGGTCCTCGGCATCCTCTTCGTCCTCAACGGCTTCATCGGCCTCGGCATGCTGGACACCGAGTACAACTTCCTCAACTTCCGGATCCAGAACGTGCTCTTCAGCTTCGTGGTCGGGGTCATGCTGATGTGGTTCGGGATGTACGGCAGGGTCGGCAGTGCCCTCCCCCACGACAATCCGTACTACCGGGCACGTCATCCCGAGGACACGGTCGGGGCGGAACGTGCACGCCAGGGCTAATCTGTGCGCATGCCCCGATACGAGTACCGCTGCCGTTCCTGCAACGACACCTTCGAGGTGAGCCGGCCCATGGCCGAGTCCTCCGCGCCCACGGCCTGCCCGGCCGGCCACGAGGACACCGTGAAGCTGCTCTCGGCCGTCGCCGTCGGCGGTTCGCGTGCGCAGTCGGCGCCCGCCCCGGCCAGCGGCGGCGGCGGGTGCTGCGGGGGCGGCTGCTGCGGCTAGTCACGGCCAACCGTCGTCGCCGGTCGGCCACCTCCGGTCGGCCATTTCCGACCGCCTGGTTCCGGTCGGCAGCAACCGACCGCCTCCGGTCGGCCATTACCGGTTCCGGTCGGCAGCAACCGACCGCCTCCGGTCGGCCGGTTGCTGCCCGCCCGTTGCTGCCCGCCCGTTCCTGCCCGCCCATTCCGGCCAGCCGGTTCTGCCTAGCTCTTTTCGCGCAGGGTGGGGAGCCCGGCGGCGAGTGCCGCCAGTGAGCGCCCGAGGGTCGGCAGCAGCTGCGGGCAGGCCGCGGCGATGTCCGGTTCCTGGGCGTAGAGCTCCTTCATGACGGCCGGCGGCGTGGAGAGCGGGTAGAGCACCCCGGCGAGCGCGGCGGCCGCCGAGATCAGCTCCGCGCCCTCGCTCTCGTTCAGCTGGGGATGGGCGTCGGCGACCCGCGCACCGAGTCGGCCGACGACGGCGATCACGTCCCGTTTGAACGCACGGGCCGCCTCCAGCGAGACGTTGTGCTCCAGGGTGAGGGCGGTCTGGCTGAGCAGATCGCAGAGGAACGGACGGTCGGCCAGGGTCTCCGCGACAGCTGCGACAACGCCGTCGCCCGCAGCCCCAGCACCCCCCGCACCCTCCGCGCCCCCGGCACCGTCGGCGCCGGCCGTTTCCCCGAGTCGCCGGGTGAGCGCGTGCTCCCAGTCCCTCCATGCCTCCGCCGTGAGCTCCAGAAAGATCTCTTCGCGGGTCCCGAAGTAGCGCACCACATTGGATTTCGCGAGCCCCACGGCGTCGGCGACGCCGCCCAGCGTCACCTTGCGCACCCCCGATTCCATGCCGAGCGTGCGCGCCGCATCGAGAATCGCCTCACGTCGCTGCTGCTTCTGCTCCGGCCGTCGGGCGCGGACAAATCCCACGTGATCCATGACGCTGACAGCATACGAGTGGCCTACGAGCACATAAAAGACCGCCGTCCCCTTATTAAGAGGACGGCGTTCTGTTAGCGTGACTCCTGTGAATGTTCTCCTCTTCGGCGCCTCCGGCATGATCGGCCAGGGCGTGCTGCGCGAATGCCTGCTCGACGACCGTGTCACGTCCGTCGTCGCGGTCGTGCGCCGGCCGCTCGGCTTCACCCACCCCAAGCTCCGCGAGATCGTCCACCAGGACTTCACCGACTTCTCGCCCCTGGCCGGGCAGTTCGAGTCCGTGGACGCGTGCTTCTTCTGCCTGGGGGTCTCCTCGGCGGGCAAGAGCGAGGAGGAGTACCGCAGGATCACGTACGACTACACCCTCGCCGCGGCCCGCGCGCTCCCCGCGAACCCGTCGCTGACCTTCGTCTACGTCTCGGGCGAAGGCACGGACAGCACGGAGAGCGGCCGCTCGATGTGGGCGCGCGTGAAGGGGCGGACGGAGAACGAACTCCTCGCGATGCCGTTCCACGCGTACATGTTCCGGCCCGGCTACATCCAGCCCATGCACGGGGCGACCTCGCGAACCTCCCTGTACCGATGGCTGTACGTCGGGGTCTCCTGGCTCTATCCGCTGCTGCGGCGGGTGTCGCCCGGGCATGTGACGACCACCGAGAACCTGGGCCGCGCGATGCTCGCAGTCGCAGGGCGCGGGGGCGCAGGCGAGCACGTCCTGTACAGCCCGGAGATCAACCGAGCGGCGGGCGAAGGACGCGGCTGAGAAGGACTCGGGGCCCTCGGACGGCACCGTCCGAGGGCCCCACGGGCGGTCCTCAGTCGCCGGAAGGGCGCACGGTCTCCGGGGCCAGGGCGGGCGTCGGGACCGAAACAGTGGGCGTGGCGAGCGGGACCGCAACCGTGAGCTCGGCGACCGGGACCGGGGCCGGGACCGTCGGCGTGGCGACCGGCATCCCACCCGCCACCGTCGCCGCCGTTGCGGCGAAGCGCCGCAGGATCTCCTCGCCCGCCGCGACACCCCGTTCCGGGAGCACGGTGACGTGCGGGGCGGACCAGCCGGTGTCGGCGAGCTCGCCGTGTGAGGGGCGCCAGGCGTGGTCGGCGGTGAGGAGAAGATCGGCGTCGAGGAGGGAGTCCCCGGCGGCCAGGACGAGCTCGGCGCCGGTGCGGCGGACGAGTTCGTGGACCGCGGCGCTCTTGGTGAGGGGCTTCGGAACGGCGTAGATCTTGCGGCCCTGAAGGGAGACCGTCCACCCCTTCGGCTCGGCCCACGCGGACAGCTCCTCCACCCAACCGTCCGGCAGCAGCGAGCGCTCGACGACGACGTAGGCGAAGAGGTCCTCCGCGACCCGCTCCTTGAGCAGCCATGCCGGGTCGGCCACCGCGAGCATCCGGGCGCGGACCTCGGCGAGCGAGGCGCACTCGTCCGCGAGCCGGCCACCGACCACCCGCCGCCAGTCGCGGTCGGACTCGCCGTCGACCAGCAGATGTCCGCCGTTCGCACAGATCGCGAACCGCGGCGGCGGGCCGGGCAGTTGGATCCTGCGGTACTGCTTGCGCGTCCGCGTGGTGGTCGGCACGAAGACGGCGGATCGGGCCAGGTCGTCGAGCAGCCCGGCGGCGGTCTCCGTCATGTAGGACAGCGGCTTGCTCTCGTGCACCTCGATGCAGAGCAGCCGCGGCGCCTGGACGTCGGGCATCTGCAGCTGAAGGGCCGCCGATGAGTAGATGAGCGTACGGTCGAGGTCGCTGGCGACGAGGGCGGTCACTGGGAAGCCACCGCCTTGCCGTCGGCGCCGGTCGCGCCGCGCGTGTACTGGGGATGGATCAGCCCGACGCACGTGTACGGAAGGTCGTCGATCTCCTCGACCGGTACGCCGCGCTGCTCGGCCAGCAGCCGTACGTGGTCGAGGTCGGCGCCCGCGCCCCGCTTGGCCAGGATCTTCCAGGGGACGCGGCGCAGCAGGACCCGGGTGGTCTCGCCGACGCCGGGCTTGACGAGGTTCACGTCGTGGATGCCGTACTCCTCGCTGATCCGCTCCACCGCGGCCCAGCCGGCCCACGTGGGCGCCCGGTCCGCCGACAGAAGCTCCTTGACCTCGGCGTCCACGGCGTCGGCGACCTCGTCGAAGCGGGCGGCGACGGTGTCGAGGAAGTACCCGGAGACATCGGCCCCGGCCAGCTCTCGGTAGTACTTCGCGCCGTGGAAGTCGTGCGGGCCGACCAGGTCGGTGCGCAGCACTGTGCGGGAGATCAGCCCGGAGACCGTGGAGTTGAGGCAGGCGGAGGGGATGAGGAAGTCCTCACGGGTGCCGTACGTGCTGACGCAGCCGCCCGGGTCGGCGAGGACCGCGATCTCGGGGTCGAAGCCGTCGAACTCGCTGAGTGCGGCAGCCAGTTCGCGACTGATGGCGCCCTTGCCGGTCCAGCCGTCGACGAAGACGACATCGGCAGGGTCGTGCTGGGCGGCGAGCCAGCGCAGCGCGTTCTCGTCGATGCCGCGGCCGCGGACGATCGACACGGCGTAGTGCGGGAGGTCCAGGCCGCGGCGGCGCCGGGCCCAGCGCCGCATCAGTACGCCCACGGGAGTGCCTGCGCGGGCCAGCGACACGAGCACGGGGCGCGCGGACCGCTCGGCGAGCACGGTCTCGGTGACGGTCCCGACGGCGCGGGCGATGCGGGCGGCCGAGGTGTCGAGCGCGGCGCGGAACAGCTCCTGGTACTGGGCACTCGGCTGGTACTCGACCGGCAGCGACTCGGCGTAGTGCGCACCACCACTCTGTATGGCCTCCTCGCGCTCCTCCGTGGGCGCTTCGAGCTCGACGTCCGAGAGGTCCTGGAGCAGCCAGCCGACCTCGTCGGGGGCGTAGGAGGAGAAGGCGGGTCCGCGCAGCGGCTCGGGCAACATCGGTTCCCTTTCGGGAGCGGGGGCGTAACTGGGGACGACGGCGAGCACGACGTGCGGTATGTGCTCGGCGAGCCGGGCCAGCAGCCCGTCGGGGGCGTGCAGTGCTTCGGTGTCGGCGGTGGAGTCGACGACGACGACGACCGCCCCGAAGCCGGCGTCGGCCACGTTGTAGGCGTACCGCTCGCCGGGGCCGTCGGCCGGGTCGTCGTGGGCCGGGAAGACCAGTCGGCTGCGTATCGCGTAACCGGGGTCGTCGACGGCGAGGACGGGCGAGCGGGTGGTCGTCGAGTACCGGATCTCGTCCGCAGCCGTTCCGGCCTCCTCCAGCGCCTGCGCGAGCCGCAGCGGTGCGTACATCAGCTCCTCGCAGCCGAGCACGAGCACGCGCCGCGCCGTGCCGCCGAGGGCCTCGGCGAGGCGGGCCGCCATGCCGGGCAGCGCCGCCTCCAGCTCGGCGCGGTGCGCGGGCGTGAAGCCGTGCCGGCCGCCGTCAGGGACGCCGACGGGCCAGCCGAGGCGTACGCGAACGGCGGGTGGCGCCGAGGCAGCGCCCACCGACGGGACGGCATCCGGCGCGGCGGGAGTGAGCGCGAGGGCATCCGGCGCGGCGGGAGTGAGCGCGACATCGTCCGTCGCGCCGGCGTGCGGTTCTCCGCCCGCCGGGACCTGGGCGGTGCCTGCGGCCGCGGCGGCCGGTGGCGTGGCGGGCTCCGCGGCCGAAGCCGCCGCCTCGTGCTCCGCCACCAGCGCCTGCCCCTTCTCCAGCACCCCCTCGGGCAGCCGCACCGTGCCTTCGGCCGTCGCCACCAGGTCGATCCGGGCGCCGATCTCCCGCGCGAAGTCCTCCAGGCGGCGCGTGTCGGCAGCCGAGCGCATGTCGACGAGAGCGACGACCACGTACCGCTCGCGGGGGTAGCGCTCGTGCAGGTCGCGGATGGTGTTCAGCACGGTGTTGCCGGTGGAGAACTCGTCGTCGACCAGGACCAGGGGGCCGGCCCCCGCAAGCAGCTTGGGGTCCTCGGGAAGGAGCAGATGGGAGGTGGCGTGGGAGTGGGACTCCTCGAAGCCGCCCGCCGGTGCGAGACCGGCGACCGGGCGGCGCGTCGAGTGGAGGTAGGGCGCGAGACCGAGTCCGTCGGCGACCGAGTGGCCGAGGCCGGTCGCCGTCTCCGCGTACCCGAGGACCACCGCGCGCGCGGCCTCCTCGTCGCCGAGCAGCTCGCGCACCCGCACTCCGAGCGCGAATCCGTGTCCGTACACGGCAGCCGGGCTCTGCGGCACATGCTTGCCGAGCACGTGCGACACCAGCAGATGCGCACGCTTCGGATTGCGCCGCAGGGCCAGGCCCAGCAGGTCCTTCAGCCCGTCGTCACCGACGAGCTCGACTCCCAGCCGCTGGGCGACCCAGCTACCCGACCACACCACAGGCGTTCCGCTCTCCTTCGTCTTCCTCATCTTCGTCTTCGTTGTCTTCGTCGCGCGAGGCGTCCGGGTCATCAGCCGGCGAGCCCGGCGGTGAGCAGTTCCACGAATCCGACGTCCTCGCGCGCGACGCCGAACACCTCGGCGCGCTGGAGCGTGCGCTCCGCCCAGGCGCGATGCGGCTTCACTTCATTCATTTTGTTCGTGTACGCCGAGCGCATCACTCCCCCGCCTCCCCGGTCCGGGCGAAGGATGTCCTGCGCGTCACTGAACTCCTCGTGACTGACGACCGACAGCGCGTGCACGGGCAGCACATGTGAGGGGTGGATACAGGTCTTGCCGAGCAGACCGTTGGCCCGGTCCATCTCGATCTCCCGCAGCAGCCCGTCCAGGTCGTGCTCGATCAGTGCAGTACGCAGCTTCTCGGCCCGCAGCTCGAGGAACGGGCTGCGCCGCAGCTGGGGCTTGAACATGCGCTCCTGGAGCCGGAAGTACTCCCACACCGGGCCGGTGATGGTGAACCCGGTCCCGTCGGCGCGGCCGAGCACATTGACGACGTCCGCGATGACATTGGCGACGATCTGCACGTCGTAGGCCGTCATGTCGGGCGAGCGGCGCAGTCCGTACGCCGAGCAGAAGTCGGTGACACCGAGTCGCAGCGCGAGCACCCGGTCCCGGTACTCGTCGACGGTGCGTGCGATGCCGGCCAGCGTCTCGGCCCGGGTCTCCAGATGGAGCAGCTCGGGGGACTCGAGCACCGGCATGGCGTACAGCCGGCTGCCGCTCTCGGCCTCGGCCGCGCCGAGAGCCTCCAGGAAGGCCACTCCGCGCTCGTGCGTGAACTTCGGCAGTACGAATCCGGACAGCAGCCGGACCGTTTCGCCGAGGCGCCGCACGAGGTCCGGAATCTGGCCCGCCTCACGGACCCGGATGAAGAGCAGCGGCACCTCGGCGTCGCGCGCGTCGAGGTCCGCGAACTGGCGGACCAGGTTCTCCTCGCCGTCCTGGACCTCGGCGTCGTCGATGGAATCCTCCAGGCACAGCACCATGGAGACCACCCCGCGGGCCGCCTGCTTCAGGACGTCGTCCGCGAGCCGGGGCCGCGTCGCGGGGCTGTAGAGCGTGGCCCCGAGAGCCGCGGAAAGCATGCGCGCAGGAGAGCCGGCATCGAACTCGCACGGCTCCTTGTGGAACAGTTCCTTACGTGCAGTGGCCGGGATATGCCCGAAATGACGCATGTAGATCCCCCGTACTGCCGTCGCGGCCCTGTCATTGAGGTGGCCGGTAATAGTACGTAGGTGCAGGTGTCAAGAGTTCCCCAAGTGCATGAAATCCAGGTAACTCGTCCGGTTCCGGCCCCCGACTCAGGCTGCCCGCGCCCGGGCGGGTGCATGCCGCCCTCCCCCGCGTTGTCCGCACGGGGGCGGGGAAGGCAGGATGACGGGCATGACGCACGCGATGCTGAAGGGCTCCAACGTCCCGCTCGGAGCGACGGCGATACGGGCCGTACTGCGCTGGTCACCCGGTCCGGGAGTACCGGACGTGGACGCCTCCGCCCTGCTGCTCGGCACCGACGGCCGCGTGCGCTCGGACGAGGACTTCGTCTTCTACAACCAGCCCCGCCACCCCTCCGGGCTGGTGCGGCTGCTGCCGAAGAAGCGTGAGGCCGAGGGGCTCACCGACACCGTGCAGGCGGACGTCGGCTCGCTGGATCCGTCGGTCGACCAGGTGGTGCTCGCGGCGTCGTCCGACGGCGGCAGCTTCGCCGAGGTACGGGACCTGCGGATCATGCTGTACGACGCCGGGGCGGCTGACGGCGAGCCGTTGGCGGTGTTCGAGGTACGGGCGGAGACCGGTGAGGAGACCGCGATCATCTGCGGTGAGCTGTACCGGCGCGGGGACGGCTGGAAGTTCCGGGCCGTGGGGCAGGGCTATCCGTCCGGGCTGATCGGCCTGGCCACCGCGTTCGGCATCTCGGTGGACGAGACCGAGCCGGAGGCACGGCAGGAGCCGTCCGTACCGGCACAGCCGCAGCCGCAGGCACAGAACCAGCCCCGGGCTCAGGCCCAGGACCCTTCGCAGCAGGCGCCCGCACCGACGTTCCCCGCGCCGGCGTCGCCCGCGTACGGCTATCCGCAGCAGACCTCGCCCCAGCCCGCACCGCAGCCCGCGTACGGCTACCCTCACCCGGCGTCACCGCAGCCCTCGACGCAGCCCGCGTACGGCTATCCGCAGCCTGCCGCCGCTGCCGCCCCGGCGCCCGACCCGAACTTCCGGCTGCCTCCGATGGGCCCGCAGTTCATCCGCCAGTGACCAGCGGCCGCAGGGCAGGAACGGGGACGCGGCCGGGGACGGGGACGGGGACGCGGCAGGAGACAACGGCGACGCGGCCGGGACCGGGGCCGGGGCCGGCGACAGGGCCGCAGACGACGGGGGCGGCGGCTCAGGCCTTGGTCTTGTAGCCGCGTCCCCACTGCAGTCCCCAGCCGTACAGCCGGTCCAGCTCCGCCTGGAAGCCGTACACGAACTTCACCTCGCGGCGCACGACCAGCTCCCCCTTGACGTTCTCCACGGTGAACACCGCGCACGAGCGTGCCTGCGGGGCGCGCTCGTCCAGCTCGATCTCCACGCGCGGCCCGTTGCTCGGGTAGAGCGTGACCTTCGCGTGCGTGCGGTCGAAGGCAGGCGTCCGGTCGTAGATGTAGACGAAGAACAGCAGCCGCTTGATCGACTCACGGTGGTCGAGATTGACGAAGAGCGTCTCGCCGGAGGGCGCCCCGAAGCGGTCGTCGCCGCTGAGCCTGACATACGGCGGCTCGTTCAGGCTGCCGAAGAAGCTGCCGAGCGGCTGTACCACGCCCTTGCTGCCGTCCATCAGCTCGTAGAGGCAGCCCAGGTCGAGGTCCACGTTGACGACGCCCTGGGTGTGCGCCTGGACGACCTCGGGCTTGAAGAGCTTCGAGGGGTTCCGCAGCAGCCGGCCGCTCTGCTTGGACCGGCCCTCGATGTCGGAGGTCCGCATTCGCCACGACAGATTCACCCGGAGGTTGCCGGTGGCGGCGCCCTGCTTGGTGAGCGACACCTGCGGGTGCCGCTTGGTCAGCTGAATGGAGTTGGTCGAAGCACTCCCCGAGTCGAACTGCGCCGCCGCCCTGCCACGCCACCAACCGTCCCAGAAGGCCATGTCCCACCCCTGACTGTGCCCGGCCGGGTTTCCCCGGCCGGTCCCGTTGCCTCGCACCGACCCGCAGCCTTGCACCCCTGCAGCACTGCAGGGCCCGGAACACCGCGCGGGGCGGCCCGGAGGCCGGTGTGCCTCCTGGCCGCCCCGCTGAGAGCGTTCCTCAAACCCTGCGGCGTCACACTTACTCGGCCACGAGCGCCTTCTCCTCGGCCTCCTCCGCCGCGAGGCGCCTGTTGCGCCTCACGGAGGAGAAGAAGGACGCGGCGATCAGCAGGACGCCGACGAGGCCGGTGATGATCTCGCTGATCTCGTGCTCGATGGTGATGAGCAGGATGACGGCGAGCGCACCGATCGCGTAGTGCGCGCCGTGCTCCAGGTAGACGTAGTCGTCGAGGGTTCCCTGGCGGACCAGGTAGACCGTGAGCGACCGGACGTACATGGCGCCGATGCCGAGGCCGAGGGCCATCCAGAAGATGTGGTTGGTGATCGCGAAGGCACCGATGACGCCGTCGAAGGAGAACGACGCGTCGAGCACCTCCAGGTACAGGAACAGGAAGAACGCCGCCTTGCCGGCGAGGCCGACCACCGAGACCTGCTTGCCCTCGGCCTTGGCCTTCTCCTCCTCCTCGTGCTCGCGCTCCTCCTCTTCCTCCAGCTTGTTCTCGAAGTAGCCGGAGAGGCCGCCCACGATCAGATACGTGATCAGACCGGCGACACCCGCGAGCAGCACGGTGGCGGACTTGTCCGCGTAGCCGGAGCTGGTGTGGGCGTGGGTCGCGAAGGTCATCGCGCTGACCAGCAGGGCGATCAGGGCGATGCAGACCGACAGCATGTCGACCTTGCCGAGCTTGGCGAGCGGGTGCTCGAGCCAGGCGAGCCACTTGATGTCCCGGTCCTCGAAGATGAAGTCGAGGAAGATCATCAGCAGGAACATGCCACCGAAGGCCGCGATGGCCGGGTGGGCGTCGGTGACCAGGGCCTCGTACTGCTGCGGGTTGTCCATCGCCAGTTGGACGGCCTCGATCGGCCCCACCTTGGCGCTGATGGCGACGATGGCGACAGGGAAGACCAGCCGCATACCGAAGACGGCGATGAGGATGCCGACCGTGAGGAAGATCTTCTGCCAGAAGGCATTCATCTTCTTCAGGATTCCGGCGTTGACCACCGCGTTGTCGAACGAGAGCGAGATCTCGAGGATCGACAGGATCAGGACGACGCCGAATGCCTCCCATCCCCACTGCCAGGCGGCGAATGCGAGGCCGAGCGCCGTGATGGCGAACGACCAGCCGAAAGTTCTCAGAACCACTGCCTATCCCATCGATTTGTACGGGACCCCGCTACTCCGGGCCTCCCCCGTGCCGCACCAAGCGGCTTTTTACGAAACGTTGACCCCGAAGTCTAGAGCGATGCCCCGGAGCCCCGACGCGTACCCCTGCCCCACGGCCCGGAACTTCCACTCGCCCCCGTACCGGTACAGCTCGCCGAAGATCATCGCGGTCTCGGTGGACGCGTCCTCGCTCAGGTCGTACCGCGCGAGCTCCTGGCCGTCGGCCTGATTGACGACGCGGATGAACGCGTTGCTGACCTGGCCGAAGGTCTGGCCGCGGTTGTCGGCCTCATGGATCGAGACCGGAAAGATGATCTTGTCGCAGTGCGCCGGCACCGTGGGGAGGTCGACGATCAGCGACTCGTCGTCCCCTTCACCCTCACCCGTGAGGTTGTCACCGGTGTGCGTGACCGAACCGTCCGGACTCGTCAGGTTGTTGTAGAAAATGAACCATTCGTCGCCGAGCACCCGCCCCGACTGGCAGAGCAGCGCGCTGGCGTCGAGGTCGAAGGGTGCCCCGGTGGTGGAGCGCGCGTCCCAGCCGAGCCCGACGAGGACCTGGGTGAGGTTCGGTGCGGCCTTGGAGAGGGAGACATTGCCTCCCTTGGCGAGCGTGACGCCCATGACGGTGAGTCCTCCCCTGTGGATGTACGGAACTGCAGGTGCGTCCGGCGCCGCACGGATGGTGTGCGGCGCCGGCTGCAAACTCCCGGGGACCGACCCCCGGACCCATGCGCTGTGCCGTCCCGGCGGCCCGCCCGGACCCCGGGCCACGGTGACGGCGTGTGCGACTGGCTCAGACGTTGACGCCGAAGTCCTGCGCGATGCCGCGCAGACCCGAGGCGTAGCCCTGTCCGATGGCGCGGAACTTCCACTCCGCCCCGTTGCGGTACAGCTCGCCGAAGACCATGGCGGTCTCGGTCGAGGCGTCCTCGCTCAGGTCGTAGCGGGCGAGTTCCGCGCCGTCCGCCTGGTTCACGACGCGGATGAACGCGTTGCGCACCTGGCCGAAGGACTGCTGACGGGTCTCGGCGTCGTAGATGGAGACCGGGAACACGATCTTCTGGACGTCGGCCGGCACGCCGGCCAGATTGACCTTGATCTGCTCGTCGTCGCCCTCGCCCTCACCGGTGATGTTGTCACCGGTGTGCTCGACCGAGCCGTCGGGGCTCTTGAGGTTGTTGAAGAAGACGAAGTTCCCGTCGATGGCGACCTTGCCCTCGGCGTTCGTCAGCAGGGCGCTGGCGTCGAGGTCGAAGTCGGTACCGGTGGTGGTACGGACGTCCCAGCCCAGACCGACGGTGACCGCGGTCAGGTTGGGGGCGGCCTTGGTCAGCGAGACGTTGCCGCCCTTGCTGAGGCTGACTCCCACGAGTCCTCCCAAGTGGTTTTCAGGGGCAGCGCCCCCGTCGTGGTGCGTTGGCATCGGATGAACGTCTGGATCCTAGTGACGGGTTCCCTGCGGAAACAGACACATCGACCGATGAAGTCAGAGGTTGTCGAGCGCCTTGACGTAGTCGTTGAGGTCCCGGGCGTCCGGCAGGTCGTTGACGACGCTCCAGCGCACCACGCCCTCCTTGTCGATGACGAAGGTGCCGCGCACCGCACAGCCCTTGTCCTCGGCGAAGACGCCGTACGCCCGCGAGACCTCGCCGTGCGGCCAGAAGTCCGACAGCAGGGGGTACTCGAGGCCCTCCTGCTCGGCGAAGATCCGCAGGGTGTGGATGGAGTCGTTGGAGACGGCGAGCAGCTGGGTGTCGTCGTTGACGAACTTCGGCAGCTCGTCACGGAGTGCGCACAGCTCTCCGGTGCACACGCCGGTGAAGGCGAACGGATAGAAGAGCAGCACGACGTTCTTCGCGCCGCGGAACTCGGACAGGGTCACGGCCCGCCCGTGGTTGTCCTTGAGCTCGAAGTCCGGGGCCTTGGTGCCGACCTCGATCGCCATGTGCATTTCATCCCTTCAGGGCTGCGGACCGGTCGGCCCCAGCGTACGCACAGGGCCCCCGCCGACGGTCGTCGGCGGGGGCCCCGGGACAGCTGGTGCTCAGCGCTTGGACTTCGCCGCCTTGGGCGTGACCAGCCTGCTGCCGGTCCAGTCCTTGCCGGCGTTGATGCTCTTGGTCTGCGAGAGGCCCGCGGTCTGGGCGGCCTCGTTGATGTCGCTGGGCTCGACATAGCCGTCACGGCCGGTCTTCGGCGTCATCAGCCAGACCGTGCCGCCGTCATCGACCAGGCCGATGGCGTCCACCAGAACGTCCGTAAGGTCTCCGTCCTCGTCGCGGAACCAGAGCAGGACGACGTCCGCGACGTCGTCGTAGTCCTCGTCGACGATCTCCTGGCCGGTGACGGCCTCGATAGCCTCACGGAGCTCCAGCTCGACGTCGTCGTCATAGCCGATCTCCTGGACCACCTGTCCGGGCTCGAACCCCAGCCTTGCAGCCGGGTTGGTCCGCTCCTCCGCGTGGTCCGCGGTCGCGCTCACGGCTTGCCTCCTGATCTTGTTTCGGAAAATGCTTCAGCCGCGCGCGTACGCGAGGCATTGGCCGTAGTCCACACGGGCGGGACGGATCGCGCAAGTACCCGGCCGCCGAGACCGCCGAAACGGTGACGTTTACGGCCGTCCCGCCCGCAATTCCAGGCAGTTCTGCGTCCGGGACGGCGAATCGCCCCAGCCCCTTCGCCACCTTTGTACGCTTCGGTGGCGCCGGTCCGCCAATCGAGGGCAGTTGGTTACCCATCGGTAGAGATGACGTAATTGCTCCCGGGGTACACGATGGGGAGCGGCGTACACCACCAACCGAAGAGCGAAGGAACAGCGTGGCTTCCGGATCCGATCGCAACCCGATCATCATTGGCGGCCTGCCGAGCCAGGTCCCGGATTTCGATCCGGAGGAAACCCGGGAGTGGCTCGACTCCCTCGACGCCGCCGTCGACGAGCGCGGCCGTGAGCGTGCCCGCTATCTCATGCTGCGCCTGATCGAGCGCGCCCGCGAGAAGCGCGTAGCCGTGCCCGAGATGCGCAGCACGGACTACGTGAACACGATCGCGACCAAGGACGAGCCGTTCTTCCCCGGCAACGAGGAGATCGAGCGCAAGATCCTCAACGCGACCCGCTGGAACGCCGCGGTGATGGTCTCCCGCGCCCAGCGCCCGGGCATCGGCGTCGGCGGCCACATCGCCACCTTCGCCTCCTCCGCGTCGCTGTACGACGTGGGCTTCAACCACTTCTTCCGGGGCAAGGACGAGGGCGACGGCGGAGACCAGATCTTCTTCCAGGGCCACGCGTCGCCCGGCGTCTACGCCCGCGCGTTCATGCTGGACCGACTGAGCGAGGCGCAGCTCGACGCCTTCCGCCAGGAGAAGTCGAAGTACCCGAACGGGCTGTCGTCGTACCCCCACCCGCGGCTGATGCCGAACTTCTGGGAGTTCCCGACCGTGTCGATGGGCCTCGGCCCGATCGGCGCGATCTACCAGGCGCGGATCAACCGCTACATGGAGGCGCGCGGGATCGCCGACACCTCCAAGTCGCACGTGTGGGCGTTCCTCGGCGACGGCGAGATGGACGAGCCCGAGTCGCTCGGCCAGTTGTCCATCGCCGCCCGGGAGGGCCTGGACAATCTGACCTTCGTGGTGAACTGCAATCTGCAGCGCCTCGACGGTCCGGTGCGCGGCAACGGCAAGATCATCCAGGAGCTGGAGTCGATCTTCCGCGGTGCCGGCTGGAACGTCATCAAGCTGATCTGGGACCGCACCTGGGACCCGCTGCTCGCGCAGGACCGCGACGGCATCCTGGTCAACAAGCTGAACACGACGCCGGACGGCCAGTTCCAGACGTACGCCACGGAGACCGGCGCGTACATCCGGCAGCACTTCTTCGGTGACGACCACCGGCTGCGGGCCATGGTCGAGAACATGACCGACGACCAGATCCTGCATCTGGGCCGCGGCGGGCACGACCACCGGAAGATCTTCGCGGCCTACTCGGCGGCCCGCGCCCACAAGGGCCAGCCGACCGTGATCCTCGCGCAGACGGTCAAGGGCTGGACGCTCGGCCCGAACTTCGAGGGCCGCAACGCGACCCACCAGATGAAGAAGCTGACCGTCGACGACCTCAAGGGCTTCCGCGACCGGCTGCACCTCCCGATCAGCGACCAGGAACTGGAGTCCGGCCCGCCGCCGTACTACCACCCGGGCCGCGACTCGGAGGAGCTCCAGTACATGCACGACCGCCGCAAGTCGCTGGGCGGATACGTCCCGACCCGGGTCGTACGGTCGAAGCCGCTGGTCCTGCCGGACGACAAGACGTACGCGGCCGTGAAGAAGGGCTCCGGCCAGCAGTCCATCGCCACCACCATGGCGTTCGTGCGGTTGCTGAAGGACCTCATGCGGGACAAGGAGATCGGCCGGCGCTTCGTGCTGATCGCGCCGGACGAGTACCGCACCTTCGGCATGGACTCGTTCTTCCCGAGCGCGAAGATCTACAACCCGCTGGGCCAGCAGTACGAGTCCGTGGACCGTGAGCTGCTCCTCGCGTACAAGGAGTCCCCGACCGGTCAGATGCTGCACGACGGCATCTCGGAGGCGGGCTGCACGGCGTCGCTGATCGCCGCGGGCTCGGCGTACGCGACGCACGGCGAGCCGCTCATCCCGGTCTACGTCTTCTACTCGATGTTCGGTTTCCAGCGGACCGGCGACCAGTTCTGGCAGATGGCCGACCAGCTCTCCCGCGGATTCGTCCTGGGCGCGACGGCGGGACGCACGACGTTGACCGGTGAGGGTCTGCAGCACGCGGACGGCCATTCCCAGCTGCTGGCCTCCACGAACCCGGGCTGCGTCGCGTACGACCCGGCCTTCGGCTTCGAGATCGCGCACATCGTCAAGGACGGTCTGCGGCGGATGTACGGCTCCGACGGCGAACACCCGCACGGCGAGGACGTCTTCTACTACCTGACCGTCTACAACGAGCCGATCCAGCACCCCGCGGAGCCCTCGCACGTGGACGTGGACGGCATCCTCAAGGGCATCCACCGCTACAAGGCGGGCGAGGAGGGCGGGATCCCGGCGCAGATCATGGCGTCCGGCGTCGCGGTGCCGTGGGCCGTCGAGGCGCAGCGGATCCTCGCCGAGGAGTGGAACGTCCGGGCCGATGTGTGGTCGGCGACGTCCTGGAACGAGCTGCGGCGGGAAGCCGTGGCGGTCGAGGAGCACAATCTGCTCCACCCGGAGGAGGAGCAGCGCGTCCCGTACGTGACGCAGAAGCTCGGCGACGCGGAGGGCCCGTTCGTGGCCGTCTCCGACTGGATGCGGTCGGTGCCGGACCAGATCTCCCGCTGGGTGCCGGGCCGCTACACCTCGCTGGGCGCCGACGGCTTCGGCTTCGCGGACACGCGCGGCGCGGCCCGCCGGTACTTCCACATCGACGCGCAGTCGATCGTGCTGGCGGTGCTCACCGAGCTGGCCAGGGACGGCAGGGTCGACCGCTCGGTGCTGAAGCAGGCGGTGGACCGCTACCAGCTGCTCGACGTCGCGGCGGCAGACCCGGGCGCGGCGGGCGGCGACGCGTAGGGGTTTTCGCGGGGGGACTCCGTCCCCCCCCACCCCCGTGGGACGAAGTGCCCCAGGACCCGTACCGGCAGGTGCGGGTCCTCTCTTTCGGCCCGCATGCCTACGATGCCGGGCATGAAGGAACGAACCGCGCAGATGCGCTGGGAAGCCCGTACCCAGGGGCCGCTGCTGTGGCTCGCCGTCGCGTTCGGCATCGCCTACGCCGTGCCGATCGTGGCGCCGGACGCCCAGCGGTGGGTGCATCAGTACTGCACGGTCGTGGAGTGGGTGGTGTGGGGCGCCTTCGCGTGCGACTACGTCGTGCGGCTGGCGCTGGCGCCGTCCAAGTGGCTGTTCGTCCGCAAGCACCCGCTGGATCTGCTCGCGGTGCTCCTGCCGCTGGTGCAGCCGCTGCGGCTGCTGCGGGTGGTCGCCACACTGCTGCTGGTCGGGCGGCGCGCCGGCATGGCCCCGCAGATCACGCTGACCACATATGTGGCGGGCGCGGTCGTCGGCCTGATGATGTTCGGCTCGCTGGCGGTGCTGCACGTCGAACGGGACGCTCCCGACGGCAACATCAGGACGCTGGGCGACGCCGTGTGGTGGTCGTTCACCACGATGACGACGGTCGGATACGGGGACCACGCCCCGACGACGGGGCTCGGGCGGGTGCTCGCGGTCGGGCTGATGTTGTCCGGTATCGCCCTGCTCGGTGTGGTGACCGCGAACATCGCGGCGTGGTTCATCGCCCGCTTCGAGAGGGACGACGCCGAGGAGCGCCGGCAGACGGCGCTCCTCGAAGCCCTGACCACGGAGGTCAGGGAGCTGCGGGCCGAGCTGGCGCGGCTGTCCGGCAACACCACGCCACCCGTGGCCGCGCTGCCGGCGCAGGGCCCCGGCCCGGATCGGGCTAGTTCTCCCACACCTTGAACGCCCGCACCTTGTACGGGGACTGCGGCACCCAGGTGCCGCTGCCCGGGTACGTCTCGAACTCGCCGGTCTCGGCGCACTCCGCCGACTGGTACGTGGTGACGGGGCGTCCGGTGCGGTTGGCGAGGGACTGGGCCGTGGTGCCTGTGGGGAGCGTTACGCAGGAGTCGATGTCGAGCCCGGACAGCTCATAGGACTGCGCGGCCCCCACAAAGCCGGGCTTCGGCCACAGACACAGCTCCCCGGGACCGCAGGCGCCGAGCACGGGCCGGGGCGTGGCGGTGACCGTCGCGGTGGCATTGGCAGTGGCAGTGGCAGCGGCGGTGGCAGTGGCGGTGGGAGCCAGAAGGGCGGTCGCGGCCAGGGCGGCGGCGAGGACGGTCGTACGCATGACGGATCAACCCCCGTGTCGTTGTGGATCACTTGGCCGCAGCCTGGCCTGCGCCGACACGGTTTCGGAAGAGCCACAGGGGCGGATCACCCTGATAGGCGACAGCCCCGCCGGAACCTCCCCCATGGCCTTCGGCATGGGAGGGGCCCCACGGCGGGGCTGTACTGCATCGGAAGTGGACGTCACACGACGGTGTCAGATGTGGGCCGCGCCCGCACCTGCCTCGGCGTTGGCGCCGCGCTTGGTGAAGAGCGCCACGCCGGCGGCGAGCACCGCGACGATGCCGGCGACCGTGAAGGCCATGTGCATCCCCGACATGAAGGTCTCCTGCGCAACGCCGGTGATCTGTGCCACGACCGGCTGAGGGGTCTCCGGGGTGACCGGGGCGATACCGACCTCGACGGCCTCCTTCGCCATGCCCAGCTGCTCGGGCGTCAGCGGCGGAAGCTTCGCATCCGCCCAGTTTCCGGCGAGGTCCGAGCTGACCTTGGCCGACATGACCGCGCCCAGCACGGCCGTACCGAGGCTGCCGCCGACCTGCATGGCGGCCTGCTGCAGACCACCGGCGACACCGGACAGCTCCAGCGGCGAGTTGCCCACGATGACCTCCGTGGCGCCGACCATGACCGGGGCGAGGCCGAGGCCGAGGAGGGCCAGCCAGACGGACATCGGCAGCGTGCCGGTGTCCGTCGAAAGAGTGGTCATTCCGAACATCGCGACCGCCGTGGACACCATGCCGCCGACCAGCGGGATACGCGGGCCGAACTTGGTGATGAGCGCTCCGGCGAGCGGCGACGAGACGATCATCATCGCCGTGAGCGGCAGCAGATGCAGACCACTGTCGATGGCGCTCATGCCGTGCACGTTCGCCAGGTAGAAGGTGACGAAGAACAGACCGCCCATGAAGGCGAAGGCCATCAGCACCATCAGCACCGTGCCCGCCGAGACCGGGACGGAGCGGAACAGCCGCAGCGGGATGAGCGGCTCCCTGACCTTGGTCTCCCAGACGGCGAACACCACGAACAGGACCAGGGCCCCCACCAGCCACCCCAGTGTGTTCGCCGAGCCCCAGCCCCACTCGCCGGCCTTGATCAACGGCCAGATGAGGGCGAACATCGCGCCGGAGAGCAGCGCGATGCCGGGGATGTCGAACGACTTCGGCGCGTTCTCGGCGCGGTGGTCCTTGAGGATGACCAGACCGAGGACCAGGGCGAGGACTCCGACCGGCACATTGATGAAGAAGACGGACTGCCAGCTGACGTGCTCGACGAGCACACCGCCGAGGATCGGGCCACCGGCCGTCGAGGCACCGATGACCATGCCCCAGATGCCGATCGCCATGTTCAGCTTCTCGGCGGGGAAGGTGGCGCGCAGCAGCCCGAGCGCGGCCGGCATCAGCAGGGCGCCGAAGAGGCCCTGGAGCACCCGGAAGACGATCACGAGCGCGATGGAGTCGGAGAGGCCGATGGCCCCGGAGGCCGCCGCGAAGCCCGCGACGCCGATGAGGAAGGTCTGGCGGTGGCCGAAGCGGTCACCGAGCTTGCCTGCGGTGATCAGCGCGACGGCGAGCGCCAGCAGATAGCCGTTGGTGATCCACTGGACGTCGGCGAGCGAGGCGCCCAGGTCCTTCTGGATCGCCGGGTTGGCAATGGCGACGATCGTGCCGTCCAGCGCGACCATCATCACGCCGATGGCCACTGAGAAGAGCGTCAGCCAGGGGTGGCCGCGAAGCCCCTTGGCCGGCGCCGGTGCGGGAAGACGGTCCGCCGGCGCCTTGTCGACGGTGGTCTGACTAGTCATGCGCTCGACACTAAAGTCAGCGACTGACAGTTGACAAAGCATTTCATGAGTCGGTAACTGTCATGTCGCTCACATGTACGCTGAGCTGGGGGGAAGCGACGAAAAAGACGGCGGAGAGCAGGCCAGACAGGTGACGGGAACCGGTGGGACCGGACTGCGTGAGCTGAAGAAGCAGCGCACCCGCGACGCCCTGCTGCGGGCCGCGCTCGAGCTCTTCACGACGCAGGGGTACGAGCACACGACGGTCGACGAGATCGCCGACGCCGTCGAGGTCTCCCAGCGCACCTTCTTCCGCTACTTCGCCAGCAAGGAAGAAGCGGCCTTCGCCGTCCAGGAACTCGTCGAGTCCCACTTCGTCGCGGAGCTGCGGCAACGGCCCGCCGACGAGGGACCGTTCGACGCGATGCGCAGAGCGGCGCTCACCGCCTGGGACACCATCGGCGAGGTCATCGAAGAGGTCGTCCCGGTAGAGCTCTACATGCGGACGTACCAGATGATCGAGTCGACACCCGCGCTGCTCGCCGTCCATCTGCGCCGCTCCGCCGAACTGGACGAGCAGATCGCCCGGCTGATCGCCGACCGCGAGGGCCTCGACGTGGACGCCGACCCCCGGCCACGGGTCGCCGTGGCCGCATTGGCCGGGGTGATGCGGGTGACGGGCCGGCTCTGGGGGCAGGGCGAGGACGCGAGCATGGACACCATCCGGGAACTGACCGAGAGCTATCTCGACCATCTCGGCCCTGCGCTCGCGACGGACTGGCGCACGCCGAAAGCGGCAGAGGCTGCGGGCCGGGCCGGGGTTGCGGACTCGCACTCGGACTCGGCAGGCTCGGAATCGGAGTCTGCCTCGGACTCGGCAGGCTCGGAATCGGAGTCTGCCTCGGACTCGGCAGGCTCGGAATCGGACTCTGCCTCGGACTCGGCAGGCTCGGAATCGGACTCTGCCTCGGACTCGGCAGGCTCGGAATCGGACTCTGCCTCGGACTCGGCAGGCTCGGGGTCGGCAGCCGGGGCCTCGGGCGCGGACTCAGCAGGCTCGGGCCCGGCGGAGGCTGCGGGAACAGCCGGCGGCGGCGTGGCAGGGGCGAGGGCTTCGGCCGCCCGCTCGGCGGAGCGTACGACCGGCGCGCACGGAAAGTAGCCGCGCGCCCGTCTCCCTCCCTCGAACGCGTGATCTCCCTCACGGTCTTCGCGGCCGCCATCGGGCGCCCCCTACGCTGTCCCCTCAGTGACTGCTTTCGACTCCTCCCCCACCCTCTACGTGTGGCGCGCCCTCCTCGCTCTCGCCGTCGTGTTCGTGCTGCTCGCGACCACCGGCTGGACCGCCGTACGACATCAGCGCAGTCCCGGCGAGCCCAGGCAGGCCGCACTCGCCGCGTGGGAGAAGGACCGGATCGGCGCGCGGGCACTGCCCGATCCGGAGTCGCCGCCCACGCTGCTGGCCCGATTCTTCGCCTCCATCGGCGCGAGAAGCGCGGCCGGGCTGGCGGAGCGCCACCCTCTCGTCGTGGGCAACCTCAACGGCGCCCCGGTCACCCTGCGCTACCGCGCCAACCGGACCGCCCTCACCCAGGCGCGCCAGGTGGAGGCGTGGCGGATGGGCGACACCCGGCTCTCCGAGGACGGCAGGCGCGAGGCGGGCCGCCGGATGCACCGGTTCGAGTCGCTGCTGCGCCCCGGCCGGCAGATCCTCGCCTTCGACCCGACCGGCAAGGGCCGGGCCGCCGAGGTGCTCGGTGATCTCGACCGCGCCCAGCGTGTGTCGGTGATCGTGCCCGGGGTCGACACCACTCTCCTGACCTTCGAGCGGACCGAGCGCAAGTTCACGGCTCCTGCGGGGATGGCCGAGTCGCTGTACGCGGCCGAGCGGGCCGCGGCGCCTCGTACCCGCACCGCCGTCATCGCCTGGGCCGACTACACCTCGCCTGCCGGAGTGGGCCTCGACGCCTCGACCGGCAGGCTCGCCACGAGCGGGGCCGAGCGGCTGGTGGACATGACCGGCGCGCTGCCGGGCGCCGCCCGGGTGTCGCTCTTCTGCCACAGCTACGGCTCGGTGGTGTGCGGGGTCGCCGCCCGCGAACTGCCCGACCGGGTCGGCGACCTGGCCGTCGCCGGCAGCCCCGGCATGCGGGTGGAGAGCGCGGCGCAGCTGAGGACGGACGCCCGGGTCTGGGCGATGCGGGACGGCGACGACTGGATCCAGGACGTCCCGTACCTGGAGGTCGGTGGACTCGGCCACGGCGCCGATCCGATGACCCCCGCCTTCGGCGCGCGGGTGCTCTCGGCGGCCGGAGCGGTCGGCCACACCGGCTATTTCGAGCCGGGCACGGAGAGCCTCCGGAACTTCGCCGAGATAGGCGTCGGTTCGTACCGCACGGTGACCTGTGCGGACGGGAACGGCGCGTGCCACACCGGAATTGACGGTACGGAAGCGGCCTCAGCCGCCTGACGCGCGTAGGCCCGGTCGACGTCGCGGTCGCGGGGTGTGTGCGGCGCGCGGCGTCGGGGACACCTCCGGCAGGCGACGCGCGGGCGCACGCCGCTTACGATGAGGCGCATGGGTGATGTTCTGGCCGGAATTCATGCCACCTGGGAGTTCGAACCAGACTGCGTAATCATCCGCTTCACACGGGGGACCCGCGGCACGCCGAAGCTGTTCCAGGCGCTGGGCGAACGGCGCATTCCCCTCGAAGCGCTGGAGTCGGTGGCCCTCTCCCCGGGCAAACGCAGCACGGTCGTGCTGCACGCGGTGCCGAGACCGGGCGCCGATCCGCTGATGGACGCGGCCGCGGGCCAGCTGAAGGAGGGCTGCGACCCGTACCGGCTCGTGCTGCCCGCGGAACGCGAGACGCTCGCGGAGTACTACGCGGACGAGCTGCGCGCGGCCCTGCCCGTCGAGGACGGAGGTCCCGTGATGTCGTACCTCGTCCCGTCGGTCGCGGCGCCTCTGCAGTTCAAGGCGTACGACGGAAAAGCGACGTTCGACGGGGGCAAGGTGTCGTTCCGCTGGTTCTGGACGGGCGCCTCCTCCGCGAAGTGGAAGGCGGGCGACCAGACCTTCGCGGTCTCCGACCTGGTCGGCGTCGAGTGGCGCTCCCCCGATGTCCTCGACGGCTATCTGCGTCTGCTGCCCCGTACCGGATCGTCCCGTGCACAGGCCGACCAGGACCCGGCCGCGGTCGTCTTCGGCCTCGGTTACGGCCCCGTGCACGAGTCCCTCCCCTTCGCTGCGGCGGTCCTGGAAGCGATCCGCGGCACCTCCCCGGCCCTGGCCCCGGCCCCGTCCTCGGCGGAGATGCCGGCGAGGGGCCCGAGCGATCCGGCGGCGGTCGCGGAGCGAATACGGCACCTCGGGGAGCTGCACAGTGCGGGGCTGGTGACGGACGAGGAGTTCCGCGCGAAGAAGGCGGAGCTGCTGGCGGAGCTGTAGGGGGCGCGGGGCGCGCCCGGGCCCCGCGGGCCCCGAGGGCCCCGAGGGCCCCGAGGGCGCGCACCGGCGCCGCAGCCCGCTCCCGAACCGCGGTCCACGTCTGCCGTCGGTGCCACACGTCTCCAAGGTGCCGAACTGCTCGGCGATCACCAGGGGCGCATGGTTGGGCAGCATCACGCCGCCGGAGCCGAGCCGGATACGTTCGGTGTGGGCGG